>JBDRJH010000393.1:0-6575 GCA_043815125.1 Verrucomicrobiota bacterium | reverse complement strand
GCCGAGGCCGCCCGCCTCGCCGCCGAACAGGACTCCGCCCGCCTCGCCGCTGCCGAGCAGGAACGCCTCGCCCGGGAAAAAGCCGCCCGCGACGCCGAACTCGCCCGCCTCGCCGCCGCCCGCGAGGCCGAGGCCGCCCAGGCCGCCGCCGAACGCGACGCCGCCCTCGCCAAACTCGCCGCCGCCGAACAGGCCCGCCAGGAGGAGGCCGATCGCGAGGCCGCCCGCCTCGCCGCCCTCAAGGAACAGGAGGAACGCGACGCCGCCCTCGCCCAGACCGCCGCCCAACGCAACCTCGAGCTGCTCGACCGCACCGTCTTCACGCCCGACTACAAGCGCCGCGCCCACTACTACATCGACATCTTCATCGAGAACTCGCGCCGCCTGAACAGCGCCGAGACTCCGGCCCCCTGAACAGGCCAACGCCCTCCATCAGCGGCGGCCCGCGACACGGGACCGCCAGACTCAGAAGCCCTCGATACTCTCGGGGGCTTTTTGCTGCTGCTCCAGCCGCCGTTGCTCGGCCTCGGCTTGGTCGAGCGCATCCTGCTCCTTCTTCTTCTCAACCAGCATCCGGTCGAAGCGCGTCAGATAAATCAGCAGCCAGTCGCCCTCGACCTTGGCCCGCAACCCGTCCTCGCCGAGTTCAAAATCATAGCCGATCACCGTGTCCGCCTGCGCCTCCGCCCGCGGTCCCTTGGCGCGCTCGACCTTGCGCCAAGTCTGGCCGCCGCGGTTCAGGATCAAAAGCGCGTTGGTCTCGAATTCGCTGAGCGACTCGCCCACGCGACGATAAGCCTCCAGCACGGAGCGGTCCTTCCAATAGTGAACATGGACGCGCCAGCCGTTGTCGTTGCTCAGCTGACGACTCCGGGCCGATTTCCAGTAGACAACCTCCCGCAGATCGTCCGGCAGGTAGCGGGCGAAGGCCGTCGTGGGCAGGTCGCGCTGGAATTGATTGAGTTCGCGTTCGTTAAGCCCCCGCGTGGAAAAATGCCGCCCGACATTGGGACGCAGGATGCGGCCGTCCATGTCACGCGGCGTGTCGCCGATACGACCATGGACGCTCAAACCGGGCAAACACAGCAGGCTGGCCGCCAACAACAGGCGCTTCAGGGAGTTCAGGGGCATGGAAATCAGAGATGAGAAAACCGCCTCCGGTGCGCCACCCTAAACCTTCGGCAAGGGACTGCAAAATTGCCCTAAAATCTCCTTGCATGACCGCCGCCAAATGACTGTTGTCTTTCTTTTTATTTATGAAAGCGACCATCAAAACCCAAGGACAGCAGTTCGCTGTTTCCGAAGGAGACATTCTCATCGTCAACCGCTACCCGAACACGGAAGCCGGCTCCACCGTCGAGATTACCGACGTGCTCTCCAGCGGCGAAGGCGAGTCCTTCAAGGTTGGCTCTCCCCTGCTTAGCGGCGCCAAGGTGACCGCCAAGATCCTCGAGAACAAGCGCGGCGACAAGGTCGTCGTCTTCAAGAAGCACAAGCGCAAGGGCTACGAAAAGAAGCGTGGCCACCGCCAGGAACTCTCGGTCATCAAGATCGAATCCATCACCGCCTGATCAATTTAAACCAAGGAGAACATAAGTCATGGCCCATAAAAAAGGTGCAGGTTCAACCTCCAACGGACGCGAGAGTCACTCGAAGCGTCTCGGCGTCAAAAAGTTCGGTGGCCAGAAGGTCATCGCCGGCAACATCCTCGTGCGTCAGCGCGGCACCAAGCTCCACCCCGGCACCAATGTTGGTGTCGGTCGCGACTGGACCCTCTTCGCCCTCAAGGACGGCGTCGTCGCCTACGACAAGCCGCACCGCAAGGTGAACGTGGTCGCCGCTTCCTGAGCAGACCGCCAGCATTCGCTTTCATCGGCGCCGGGCTTCATCGCCCGGCGCTTTTTTGTTTTGCGCCCGCCGCGCCCAGCCACGCTCATAAACCCATCCCCATCATGAGTGACCGCCTCGCCGAACTGCTCCGGCAGAAAAAGCTGCTTCAGGACCACCTCAACTGGCTCGATCAGGAGATCGCGCAGACCGCCACCGCCGCGCAGAAGGGACCGACACCCGCCGCGCCCGCGTCACCCGCCGCCGCCCCGGTCACCTCCGCCGGCACACCGCCTCCCGCGCCACAACCGTCGCCCGCGCCAGACGAAAAACCGGCGACCGCAGCCCTGACTCCTGTCGCCGAACCGGCCGCCGGCAGCCCGCAGGCCATGCGCATGGCCGACGAAATCATCGCCCGCTATCAACAGGAGGACGCCCTCCGTCCCGAGGACACCAAGCGCGGCTGCCTGGTGCTCGCCGGCATCGTGCTCCTGCTGATGGCCACGGCCTTCCTGGTCTCGTGGTGGTTTTTCTACCGCAGCCGGCTGTGAACGGTGAACACCGTCGGGAGCCGGCGGAGAACCGGGATGTCGATTCGCCCGGCCCAAACGCTCCGCGCCTCAGGCCCGCGGATGCGCCTGGTCGTAGATCGCCCGCAGACGCGCCACGCTCACGTGGGTGTAGATCTGCGTGGTGGCGAGATTGGCGTGGCCGAGCAGCTCCTGCACAAGACGCAGGTCGGCGCCGGCGTTGAGCAGGTGGGTCGCGTAGCTGTGCCGGAGCTTGTGCGGCGTCAGGTCGAGCGGCAGTCCGGCCAGCGCAAGGTAGCGCTTGAGCAACAGCTGCACCTGCCTCACGGGCAGGCGTTCGCCGGCGGCGTTGACCAGCACCGGCGCGGCGGCCGTGGAGTCGCCGGCGTATCCATCTTTCCACTTCGCCAGCAGCGCGGTCGCCACGCGGCCGAGCGGGCAGACGCGCTCCTTGTTGCCCTTGCCCAGCACGCGGGCGACGCCGGCGGTCTGGTCGATCGCGCCGAAGTCGAGCGCGACCAACTCGCTCACGCGCAGGCCGCCGCCGTAGAGGAGCTCCATCACGAGGCGGTCGCGCAGCGCGGTGCGCGCGTCGATGCCGCCGTTGGCCAGCAGGCGCTCGGGGCCGGCCAGCAGCAGCTTCATCTGCGACTCGGTCAAAAACTTCGGCAGTCGTTTCTCCAACCTGGGCAGCGGCACGCCGATCAGCGGATTGCGGGCGACGCGGCCGTGCCGGAGCCAGAATTTAAAAAACGCCCGCAGCCCCGAGGCGTGGTTGTGCAGCGTGCGCCGGTCGAAGCGCCGCTGCGCCTCGATCACGAAGTCGCGCAGGTCGCGCGGTCCCAGCCCGTCGAAACCGCGCTCCCATAAACCGGCGGCCTTGAGCCAGCGATAGAAGTCGTCGAACGCCTGCCGGTAGTTGCGCAGCGTGTATTTTGAGTAGCGCCGCTCCTTGGCGAGGAAGTCCGCGAACGGCTCCCACCACTCGGCCAGCACGGCGTCGGGCGGGGGCGGCAGGGGATTGGCGGCGGGCATGGGGGAACGGGATCAAGCTTTAGCCACAAAAGGCACAAAAAGCGCAGACGTTAAGAGAACCGATTTTGCGTCTTCTGTGCCTTTTGTGGCCAAAAAATCAGGTGGTGGCGCCCGCCTTGGCGTCGACCGCGCGCATGACGCGGTCGGCCTCGATGCGCAGCGCGTCCTCGGGATCGAGCCCGCGGCGGCGGCAGGCGGCGGTGAGTTCGAAGAGTTGTTTGCCCAGCGTGGCGGGGTCGAGTTCCGCCGCGCGCGCGTCGATGGCCGCGGTGTCGACCACGCCGTCGACCGGCAGCTTTTGTTTCTCGATCTGCTTCCAGACCGCCTCGGCATACATGAGCGCGGGCAGGCGCGGCGGGAGTTGTTTAAAGCGGCCGGACTGGGCGGGACCGTTCTTTTTCTCGGCGGCCTTGATCTCCTCCCACTTCACGATGACGTCGGCGGCGGTGCCGAGCCTAGCGTGCTCGCCAAAGACGTTGGGGTGGCGGCGGACGAGCTTTTCGTTGGCCTCGGCGGCGACGTCCTCGAGGTTGAAGTGGCCTTCCTCCTCGGCGATTTGCGCGTGGAAAACGACCTGCATGAGCACGTCGCCGAGTTCCTCGCGCATGTGTGGCCGGTCGAGCCGGTCGATGGTGTCGAGCAGCTCGCTGACCTCGTCGATCAGGCAGCGGGTCAGGCTGGCGTGCGTCTGTTCCTGGTCCCACGGACAGCCCCCGGGGGCACGCAGGGCGGCGATGGTTTTGCGAAGACTTTCAACAGCGCTCATGGGTCCGGAACTTGCCCGCGGAGCCCGTGGAACACACGGAAATTTTTCGGCTTTGTCTTCCGCAGGTTCCCTGTGTTCCGTGGGCGAATAATGTCCGACAAACTCACCGAGATCATGGCCTGGAAGCGCCGGGAAGTGGCCCCGCGACTGCGCGACGTGTCGTTGGCGGAGCTGAGCGACCTGCACGCCGCGCTGCCGCGCCCGCCGTCCTTTGCCAAGGCGTTGCGCCGACCGGATTGCTCCCTGGCGGTCATCGCCGAGATCAAGCGCCGCTCGCCTTCCGCCGGCGACATCAAGGCCGGTGCCTCCGCCATCGAGCAGGCGCGACGCTACCAGGCAGCCGGCGCCGACGCGCTGTCGGTGTTGACCGACGAAAAATACTTCGGCGGCACGCTGGCCGACCTCGAGGAGGTCACCGCGCATTTCAAGGCCGGCGCCCCCGCCCTGCCGGCCCGTCCGTGCATTCGCAAGGACTTCATGGTGCATCCCATCCAGGTGCGCGAGGCCCGCGAGGCCGGTGCCTCCGCCATCCTCATCATCGTGCGCGCGCTGACCGACGACGACATCGCCCTGCTGCACGATTCCGCGCGGGCCGCCGGCCTCGACGCCCTGTTCGAGATCCACAACGAGAGCGAACTGGAGCGCGCGCTGGCGCACGACGCCACCATCATCGGCGTCAACAACCGCGACCTCTCGGTCTTCACGACCGATCTGGGGCTGAGCGAAAAACTCATCCCGATGTTCCCGCGCCACGTCACCGCGGTGAGCGAGAGCGGCATCCACACCGCCGCCGATGCCGCCCGCGCCAAGGCCTGCGGAGCCCACGCCATCCTCTGCGGCGAGGCGCTCATGCGCGCCCCCGACCCCGCCTCGCTGATGGCGGATTTCCGCTGATTCCCGCGATGGACATCGATCCCTTCAACGGCTTTTTCCGCATCGACCGGGGCCCGGCCACGCCGCCGGCGCCTCCGGTGCAGGGCGGTCAACACAGCGGCGCGCGCCTCTCCGAGATCGAGTTCAAACTCGAGCGCCTGTCGCTGATCACCCACGCGCTCTGGGATCTGCTCAAGGACCGCCACGGCTACACCGACGAGGAACTCAACGACTGGATCAACCTCACCGACCTGAAGGACGGCCGGCTCGACGGTCGTTACAAAGCGGATACGCCGCCGCTCAACTGCCCCAAGTGTGGACGCGTGGTCGGCCGCACGCAGGGCCGCTGCATCTACTGCGGCGGCATGGCCGCACCCGCGCGACCGTTCGACCGCGTCGGATAAGGGAACCGCCGGCTTCCCGGAAAATCTTGGAGGACCGAAAACCGGCGGACCGCACGCGCCCGGTGCCGCGCGTTGAGCCCGACGTTTCGTCCGCTTTTGCGACAAACCGGAAACAAGCGCGTCGACTGTGCTACCGTTTCATTACGAACTCGTTAAGATTATCAAGCTCATGAAGAGGGCCTTGTATCCACGGACTTGCCTGCATCCGATGCAGCCGCGCACCGCGCTCCGTTTCATCCAAGACCACCCTCGCATCCATGAGTATACCGATCATTTCGCCGAGCCGGTTGTTTGAGGCGATCGACCGCGAACAAGGCCTGCCGTTGCAGGCTCATCTGGACGATCCCGGCACGCACTACCTGGTGCTTTTTTCCTGCCCCGACAACGTGCAGATCGCGGTCATGCCGGTGGGTCCCAACTGCATGTTCACCACCCTCTCCCTGCTCGCCGGCAAGGAGATCGAGGGCCTCAAACCCGTGTCGGCGGCCCGCACCCGTTTTGCACCGACGCTGGAGATTCGTTTTCTGACCGACCTGTGGGTTCATCTGGGGCAAACGCGTCTGGATGCATCCGCGTTTCGCAACTTCGCGCTGGAGCTGCGCGACCTGCCGGCGCAGGAAAAGGAGTCGCTGCTGCTCGAGGTGCTGGCCCGCCTGCGGATGTTTCACCAGGACCTCGCCCACATGCTCTCGCTGCCGCTCGAAGAGATCGAGACCAGCCGCCACAGCGACGGCGTGGGTATGCCGTCGGGCCTGCGCACGCTGATGATCGAACGCTTCATGGAAGCCCGCGAAAAACTCGCCCTGCTCGAGCAGCGGGAACAATTCCTCCGGGAACGCGAGCACGCCCTGCTCTCCGGTGCGGATGAGCGGGCGCGAGTCGCCTCGGCCGCCCCCTTCCCCCTGGCCGCCTCCACGTTGCGCAAGACCGGCCCGGCGGGTTGACGACCAAGCCTGTTTTCTCCGATGAGCGCCGAAAAACCAGCCTCCAACCCCCGGGTTACCCCGGCCACCACCACCACGGCATCGCCCTTTGCGATCAAGACACGCCGGCCCGCCGATCCACAGCCGGAGCCCGCGGCGCAGCCGCTCCCGGCGCCTCCGCCCGCGCAAACCATCCCGCCGACCTGGAGCGCCGGAG
>JBDRJH010000392.1:0-9185 GCA_043815125.1 Verrucomicrobiota bacterium | reverse complement strand
CGGCCGGTCGTCGACGCCGCCGGCCCCCGGCGGCCGCACCTGCTGGAGCGGCTCGGCAAGTGGTCCATGCTCGATGTGTTTCTCGTCTGCATCATCCTCTCGCTGACCACCGGCCAGTTCTTCGTCGGCGCGCGTCCGCTCGCGGGCATCCCCGTTTTTACCATCGCCATCACGCTCAGCATGCTGGCCGGCGAACTGCTCTCCCGCGCCACCGCCGCCGAACGGCGCGGGCACGACGCGGGCAACCTCCCCGCGCGCACCGCGAACCTCAACCGCGACGGCTGCTGGCTGGCCCTCGCCGGGCTCGCCCTGCTTGGCGCGCTCACCTTCCCCTTTCTTGAGATCAGTGATTGGAAACTCGCCGACCGCGACTACAGCATCGTCACGCTCGCCTGGGGCGTGCTGCGGCAGGGCGGCTGGTTCACCGCGCTGGTCGTCGTGGCGTTCCTGATCGCCGCCCCGCTCGCCGCCTGGTGGCAGGCCGCCCGCTGGTGGCTCGGCCTGCGCCGCGGCGTGCAGTCCGCCGCGGTCGCCGCCCGCCTGCGCCTGCTCAACCGCTGGAGCATGCTCGACGTCTTCGGCCTCGCGCTCGCCATCTTCGCGGTCGAGGGCGAATACCTGATGAAGACCGAAGTCCGCTGGGGCGCGTTGTTCCTCGTCGCCCTGCTCGCCTTGCAAAAGGCCGCCCTCGCCAGCCTTACCGGCAAGGGCGTCGCCGTCAGTCCGGCCAGCGCGCCATGAAGGCCAGCTGCGCCTCGCGGTCCGGCACGTCGAGGTAATCCTCGCGCTCCAGGAAACTGCGCGGATACGACGGCGCGATCGCCCGCACCACGACCGCCTCGCCCTCGACCGCAAACGCGGCGATCCAGGCCCCGCAGGTGATCTCCATCCGACCCGACTCCCGCCGCCGGATCCGCCGCGTGCGATGCGGCGAGGGATCGCGCGACAACAACTCGATCAGTCGCGCGCGAAAATCCACGCCCCACTCCGCCAGCAACCAGCCCAGTTGCGACTCCGCCGGCTCCGCGATGCCCACGGTGAACCGCGCCGGCTCGGCCGCCGCCGCCGCGACCTCCTCGATCCACCCCGCCCGCGCCTCCGGGAACGCGTCGTAGGCCGGCACATAGGGCTTGATGTCGAACACCGGCGTGCCGTCGACCAAGTCACACGGACCGAGAATCAACTTGCGCCCCTGCACCGCCAACAGGCGCACCGGCGTCATGCCCAGCGCGTTGGGCCGGTGCGGCGAACGCGTGGCAAACACCCCGCGCCGCCGCGCCGGACCGCGCGGCGGCAACACCAGCGGACGCCAACCGTCGTTGCGATGAAACCACCACACCAGCCACACCCGCTCGAACCCCGCCAGGTCGCGCGCCGCCAGTTCAAAATCCCGCCCCGGCGCCAGCTCCAGCACGTTGCGCTCCTCATCCGCCTCCGCCGGCTGGTGACGCGCCTGAAACTTCACCCGCTTGCCGGTGCGAATGAACCCGATCGGGGTCAACGTGAGTGTGGTTTCAGAGGACAATGCACCGACAATCGCCACGCCGCCCGCCGCGTCACGCCCCAAGTTCACGCCCCTCTCCCGCCCTCTCGCGGAGCGACGCCGGCGGCGCACTTGACGCGCTTTCCCGGCCTCGACTCCGGCCGTCATCCCCGCCATCACCATCCACTGATGCAATCGCCCACCCTCCGCACCCTCCGCGTCCTCCGCACGCTGTTGCCCGCGCTGCTCGCATTTGCGCTTACCGCCTGTTCCCGCTCCGACTCAGACACCCCCGCCCGCGCCGGCCACTCCATCCAAACCATCGCCGACGCCTATGTAGCCGCCACCCGCGACGGCCTGTTCGCCACCCACCTCGCCCCCCTGGTCCACCCCGAACTCGTCGGCAGCGTCAGTCAAAACCGGCTCTTCACCGACAACCCCGCCGCCGCCCGCCCCGATACCGAGCCGCCCGCCCACACCCTGCGCGACCTCGCCCAGGGTGAGATCGGCAAACTGCGGCAATTTTTCGAACTCCCCATTGAGCCCAACAAGGTCATCGAGTTCACCCAAACCCGCGCCGACGGCCCCACCAAGACCACCAGCCGCATTCCCCTCTACCTGCGCGGCGAGGCCGGCGCCTTCACCATCGTCTTCGGCGTGCCCCGGAACCCCGCCGAGATCGAGGCCGCCCGCGACCGCGAAAGCCTCCGCTTTTACGAGGACGACGGCCTCTGGAAACAGCACTGGGAACTGCAACTCGCGCCCGATCCGGCCGCCCGCTACACCCTCGCCCTTATCGACGCCCCCAGCGGAGACACCCTCGAAACGCTCTCCGGCCCCGAGCCGGTCAAGCTCCCCGACAACCGCCGCGTCGTGAACGTCCACCTCCTCGCCAAGGGCATGGCCGCCGTGCACGAAACCACCGCGGCCGGCGCCGTCAGCGTGCCCTACGCCTTCCAAATCGGCGCCTCCGCCACCTCCGCGACCGTCACCCTGCCGCTCACCGCGGTCACCTCCTACCTGCCCAACCGCGAACCCGCCTTCGTCGGCGATCTCATCACCCTCGCCACCTTTGAAGGCACGACCGACAACGCCCCCCGCACCCTCACCCTCGTGCTCCTCCGCTCGCGATAGACCCCTCGGCATTTAAAACCGGGCAGCGGTATTTCGGTGATTGGCAAACCCCGCCGCTAACGCCAATCAGAGGCAATACCCCGCATGAAACCTCTGTTCGGTCTGCTCTGCCTCCTCACTCTCGCGACCTGCCTGCGGGCCAGCTCCAGCCTGCCGATGACCGCCGCCGAGCGCCTGGCCGCGGCCGACGCCTCCGGTCTGGCCAAGCTCGTCACCAGCCACGCCTACCTTGAACAAGGCGTGATCTGGACTCGCTTCACCTTTCGCACGGTTGAGAGCCTGCGCGGCGATTTCCCGGCCTACTTCGCCGTTTCGTCCCCGGGCGGCGTTTACCAAGGCGAGGGCAACGCCGACTCGCGACTGCCGCGCCTGCAAGCCGGCCAGACCTACCTGCTCAACCTGGACATCAACGGCGGCAAACTGCGCTTCGCCGACGGCCCCGCGGGCGTGCACGCGCCAACCGCCGTCGACCTGCCCGAGCTCCGCGCCGGGGCGGCCAAGCTCGGCACCGGCGCCGACCTCACGGTCTTCGCCACCGAGCCGGTTTCGGTGAACTACGCCGTCACCGCATCCGGCTTGCTGGACGAGGACGGTTTTCGACGCTTCACCTCGCCCGACCGCGGAGAGCCAATCCCCGTCTACGTCGACGTGTCCACTCGACCTGCGGGCATCTCCGAAGGGCAGGCGATCACCGCCCTGCAAAACGCCCTAGCCGCTTGGGAAGCCGTCAGCACCGTGCGCTTCAGTTACCAAGGCACCCAGGTCTTCGCGCAGTCCGCCAACACCTACACTGCCGAGGACGGCCTCGTCATCCGTGTGCAGATGCACGACACGTTTAATCACCTCGACGATGAGAGCAGCACCCTCGGCGTTGGCGGTGCCGGATTTTATCTCAACAGCGGTGACGGCGGCACCATCGCCGACAATCCCTTCAACCCCATCTCCCGCGGCTACGTCATCCTGAATCACCCCAAGACCGCCCTGCAAAACGTCGTCACCCTCGAGGAAGTGCTCACCCACGAAATCGGCCACGTCATCGGCCTCGCCCACAGCAGCGAGACCGGCGGCGAGACGGACGAGACCCTCGCCGAGGCCATCATGTTTTTCCAAGCCCATGCCGACGGACGCGGCGCCCAGCTCAACAGCCACGACATCACCACCGTGCTCAAGGCACACCCGCTCAATACGCCCCCCTACGGCTATGACCGCGTCATCTACGCAGTGAGTCCCAATGCCGGAACGATTGCCAACCCCGAGGTCAACCAAGTCATGATCGGCGGTGCAGACCTGCAAGGCAGCCCCCTCACCGTGCAACTCGACACACAGTCGACAGCCGTCGGCGGCTTTTCACTCAACGGCGCGATCCTGGTCTACAGTCCGCCGCTCAACAGTATCGGCCCGGTCGTCGCCGATCCGACGAGCTCATCCTATAATCGTGCCGAAGTTCGTTTATCAGACGGCACCAATCTCTCCCCCTTCATCAGCGTGATTATCGCCGCCCTGCTTCCCGACTCGCAACCCAACGGCGCCCCCGACGGCCTCCCCGATTCCTGGATGACCACCCACTTCGGCAGCGCCAACGGTTCCACCGCCACCGCCGACCCGGACGGCGACGGGTTGACCAATCTCCGGGAATTCCTCCTCGGCACCGATCCCACCGACGCCGCCTCCGCTTTCAAGATCACCGACCACTCCGCCGGCACCCTCACCTGGACCTCGCAACGCTTCGACAACTACACCGTGCAATCCTCGTCCGACCTCGCCACCTGGACCACCGAGCGCTTCGTCACCCAGCCCGACGCCGCCCCCACCCTCACCATTTCCGACCTGCCGACCGTGCCCGCCGGCGGCCGCCTCTTCTTCCGCGTCGTCCGGCAAGACTGACCCCGCCCTCCCCCCGGCTCCCGGCTCCTGCCCCAAGCCATTTGTCACTTATTAAGTGACAAACTCACTGACACCTTAATTCCAGCCAGAGAGCATCTTAATACCATTTGTCACTTAATAAGTGACAAATTTTCCGGGTGCGGACGCGGGACGTTGGGTTGAGCGGCGGGTGGTTTGCAGGCATTTCCTTTGCGTTTACGCCGGTCTTTTGACGGCATCGCCCGCCCATTGTCCCGCGCCGCATGAAAGTCGTCCTCGCCGAAAAACCCTCCGTCGCCCGCGACATCGCCAAACACCTTGGCGCCAACCAGCGCGGCAACGGCTGGCTCGAGGGCGAGGGCTGGTCCGTCACCTGGGCGTTCGGCCACCTCGTCGAGCTCCAGGAACCCGAGGACTACAACCCCGAATGGAAGGCCTGGCGCGTCTCCAACCTGCCCATCATCCCGGAAACCTTCCGTCTGCGCCCACGCGGCGACGCCGGCGCGCTCCAGCAACTCGAGACCGTCAAACGCCTCTTCACCGAAGCCGACGAAATCATCTGCGCCACGGACGCCGGCCGCGAAGGCGAACTCATCTTCCGCTACATCCTCGAGTGGGCCGAGTGCCTCGCCAAACCCGCCCGCCGCCTCTGGATCAGCTCGCTGACCAACGAGGCCATCGCCAAGGGCTTTGCCGACCTCAAACCCGCCGCCGACTTCGACCGCCTCTACGCCGCCGCCCGCTGCCGCAGCGAGGCCGACTGGATCGTCGGACTCAACGCCACCCGCTTCTTCACCGTCGAATACGGCCGCCGCAACCTCCTGCTCAGCCTCGGCCGCGTGCAGACGCCCATCCTCGCCATGATCGTCGGCCGCGACCTCGAGGTGGACCACTTCGTGCCCGAGGAATTCTGGGAACTCCACACGCTCTGCCGCGGCGCCACCTTCAAACACACCGTTGGAAAACTCCCCGCCCAAACCGACGCCCAGGCCATCCTGGACAAAGTCGCCGGCCAGCCGCTCGTCATCACCGGCGTCGTCAAGAAGAACGCCCTCGCCAACCCGCCGCAGCTCTACGACCTCACCAGCCTCCAGCGCGACATGAACAAGCGCCACGGCTTCACCGCCGACCAGACGCTCAAGCTCGCCCAAAGCCTCTACGAGAAAAAACACCTCACCTACCCGCGCACCGACAGCTGCTACCTCAGCAGCGACCTCCAGCCGACCATCCCCGCCCTCCTGGAAAAACTCCGCGCCCTCAAACCGACCGAGATCGGCAAACTCGACCTCGCCGCCCTCGAATTCACCAAGCGCATCGTCGACGACAAAAAGGTCTCCGATCACCACGCCATCATCCCCACGCACATCCTTGGCGGCGGCCTCGACGGCGACGAAGCCAAGCTCTACGACGCGGTCGTCACCCGCCTGATCGCCGTCTTTTATCCGCCCTGTATCCGCGCCGTCACGACAGTCGACGCGCAGTCCGCCGGCGAGCCCTTCCGCGCCCGCGGCACCGTGCTCGTCGACCCCGGCTGGGAAGTTCTCTACGGCGGCGACGCCTCCGATGACGACACACCCGCCGGCAAGGACAAGGACGCCGACACCGCGCAAAAGCTCCCCGACTTTGCGGAAGGCGAGTCCAACCCGCACGAGCCCAAGCTCGTCGCCGGCAAGACCACCGCGCCCAAACGCTTCAACGAAGCCAGCCTCCTCCAGCTCATGGAAACGGCCGGCAAGATCGTGACCGACGAAACCCTCAAGGAAGCGCTCAAGGACAAGGGCGTCGGCACCCCCGCGACCCGCGCCTCCATCATCGAAGTGCTCATCAGCCGCGGCTACGTTGAGCGCAAAAAGAAGAACCTCCTCAGCACCGACTCCGGCCGCGCGCTCATCTCGCTCGTGCAGGACGAACGCTTAAAATCCCCCGAGCTCACCGGCGACTGGGAACACCGCCTCAAACTCATTGAACGCGGCGAATACGAGGCGACCGTCTTCATGGGCGAGGTGGCCGCCTACACCCGTGAGATTTTGCAAAACAAAGCCGAGGCCACCATCGACCTCGCCAACCTCGGCCCCTGCCCCAAGTGCCACGCGCCCGTCATCCGCGGCCGGACAGGCTACGGTTGTTCGAAGTGGAAGACCGGCTGCAAGTTTGTCCTGCCCGGCCAGCTCTGGGGTTTGGAGATCACGCCCGTGCTCGCCCGCGAGATCCTCATCCACAAACGCAGCCTCACGCCCCATCCCATCACCGACGGCGGCAAGCAACACTTCGCGCTTCTGCGCTTCGACAAGAAGGGCCAGCCGGCCTACGACATCGCCGAGCCCGCGCAAAAAGCGGCAGCCAACGCCGAGACCCTCGGCCCCTGCCCCTGCTGCGGCGGCGACGTGGTGGTCGGCAAAAAAGCCTACGGCTGTTCCAACTGGAAAGCCGGCTGCCGCTTTGTCGTCTGGAAGACCATGGCCCAAAAGGAAATCGGCCCGGAGATCGTGAAACAGCTCCTCACCGACAAACAAACCGACGTCCTCACCGGCTTCACATCGAAGGCCGGCAAGCCCTTCGACGCCAAACTCAAGGTCGTCGGCGGCGAGGTGAAGTTCGACTTCGGAGGGTGAATACCCGATATGCCAAACACTCCTCCGCCGATCCATGAACCACCCCATTCTGCGGTCTCTGACGACGATCTTGGTCTTAACAATCACCGGCTGCGCCCCTCGATCCGCATCGGATGGCGATGGCAACACCACACCGGTCCAAGATGATCGCCAAGCCATCACAAATAACCTTCGCGCAAGCCTTCGAGAGTTTGCCATTGCCGAACGCCAAGCCATCGACAGTGCACGCAACGCCGAGCAAGCTGGTTTCAGTCTCAGAGCCGGAGTAGACGACACCTACACCATGTATCGAGATAGCTGGGAGGAAATGTTCGCTCTCATCAGAAGCGAAAAGCTCAGCGGAACGCGTCGTTGGACGGCCGCGGAAAAAGAGGAGCTTATTTCTTACGCCTTGCTTCAAAGAAGGCAGCTCCAGCTCGCCGAACTGAGCATTGAGATCTCACCATGACCCCAGACGAAACCGGCCGCAGCTACGACCAGATCGCCGAACGATGGAACGGCGACACGTTCAACCGACGCAACGGCATCGCCGCGCACGAACGGGCGCTGGCATTTCTCGGTGATGATCGCGGCGGACGCGCCATCGATCTGGGCTGCGGGTGCAGCGGGCGCTTTGTCGATCTGCTGCTCGCGCGCGGCTTCGAGGTCGAGGGCGTGGACGTGTCGGCACGCATGATCGAGCTGGCGCTGGCGCGGCATCCACAGGTGAGGTTTCATCACGCCGATGTCTGCGAGTGGGCGTTCCCGCACAGCTGTGACTTCATCACCGGCTGGGACAGTCTCTGGCACCTGCCGCTCTCGCAACAGGAGCCGGTGATGCGCAAGGTTCTCGCCGCGCTCGCTCCGGGCGGCGTGTTCATTTTCACCACCGGCGGACTCGACCGCGCCGAGGAAAAAACCGACGCCGCGATGGGGCCGGAGGTTTACTACGGCGTGCTCGGCATCCCGCGCACGCTGACGCTTATCGCCGGGTGCGGCTGCGTGTGCCGACATCTTGAATACGACCAGTGGCCCGAAAAACACCTCGTGGTCATCGTGCAGAAGGCCTGACGCAATCGACCTACGCCCGCCATGGAGCGGTGTGATTGAGTTCGATTAGATTTCGAAATCAATGATGCCTGCCCCGCGGATCAGCTCGTGATCAGCCTCGTCTTGGTCGCGGGGCTTCCCTACGGTGGCGCAACCATGTCGCATGACCCCCTGGCCCAGATTGATCAGCAGGTGTTGGCAATGATCGAGCAAAGCCCCGTCGGGGCGGTGCCGCACACGCCGACTTATCAGGACGGGCTTCGACGGCTGATCGCGGCCCATCAGGTCTACGCCTCGGCCGATCACAAGGACGGTTACGTGACCGTGCGCTCGCTGGCGGCGCTGCCGTTGTTTCACGCCCAAAACCTGGACGCGTTGATCGCCGGCCAGATCGCGTTCGAAGAGCTGGAAGCCGACGGCGATATTTTCAACCGCTACGTTCTATCGTTGCCCGAGTCGCTGCGCGCGAAAGCCGAGGCCCGCCGCGCGGACTTGGTCGCCGGTCGCATCCATCATCGTCACAAAACCGGCGACGACGAGGGGCACGATCCGCGGCACAGCCTGTTTCTCATTCCCGGCGGCGGTCCGAATCCCGGCCTGCCGGGCAACTACCTGCATGGTTCGGTTTACGAAACCGATGACGCCTCGGGCACACCGTGGGCGCTGCAGGTTCACGACAGTCTGGACGGCGTTTCGGTTTACGGCGCGGCGTCACCGGCCGAGGCGTTGGAGAAACTCCAGGAAGTGCTCGCGAGCGCCCCGTTGCTTTTGGGCGAACTCGACGCCTTGGGTTTCGAGGCGCGTTGATCTCATGCGCGGGTTCAGGCTGTGCCGAAGCGCAGCGTGAAGCGGAAGCGGGCGTCGCCTTCGGACCACATGGGGAAATTCGTCCCCCAGCGGTTGTTGAAGAGGTTGACGGCGACGCCGTCGGTCGCACGCGGGATCTTTTGGTGAAAGTCCAGCAGGCTGCCCGTGCCCGGGGCGACCAGCGCGGCGTCGAGCGTGGTGAGCGTGAAGTCGCCGGCGCGAACGTCGTCCTCGACCGCGTGCAACTCGCGCGCGCC
>JBDRJH010000391.1:0-10908 GCA_043815125.1 Verrucomicrobiota bacterium | reverse complement strand
CCGGTTTGGATGCGAGCTGAACGGGAACCATGGTCCCCGTTCAGGGGGGGGGGCGATTTGACGCAAACCGGCTTCGAACGGTTGCTTCCAGCTCGCCCCTGGCGTGCGGGCATTGGCAATCCACAGCGTCGATAAGCTGATCTTTTGGATTTTGAGTGTAATCGTTTAAGTTTATGTAATTTAATTATTTGCGGATATTTAGGGGCAGGGAATCCGGATTGTCACATGCGCGTCGGCTTTTTGGGCTTGGAATATAGGTATTAAACCCTAGTCGGTAGGCACAAATGGTAACCGAAAACCACAGCCTGCTTACGCAAGTGATCAAATTTGTTTCGAGCAAACTCCTGGGATTTCTTCGTAAATCATTATTTGGAAAAATAATATATGTTCAGAGTGGGGCGGATGGATTCCGTCTTCTTGCCGGATGACTCTTTGGCACAATTTGCGCCTTCGTGTAAAAAAATTGTTAAGTAATTTCGGAAAAGTAACTTCTAAGCAGATAAACATGAAAAAACTACTACTCAGCATTTGCCTTTGGGCAGTTTCGGCGGGGCTCTCGGCCGCGCCTTTGGAAATCAGTCTTCAAGCCTTGAAGATCGTGCAAAACGCCGAGGGCGTCGAAGAGCTGGTCAGCGCCGATGTCGCCGAGCCCGGCGACGTGATCGAATACCGGGCCACCTACACGAACACCGCCGACGGCGTGCTTCGCTCGGTGAATCCGGAGGTCCCGGTGCCCGCCGGTCTCACCGCCATCGCCGGCAGCGACCAGCCCAAGGCCTCGGAGGCCAGCCTGAACGGCCAGGACTTCTCTGCGCTCCCGTTGGTCGACGCCGACGGCCAGCCGGTGCCCGTCTCCAAGGTCCGCGCCTTCCGCTGGTCCGTGGACCAGATCCAACCCTCGGAATCCGTCACCGTGAGCATCCGCGCGATGGTTAATCGCTGAATCGTCAACACCCGACCCGACCCACTCTCCCCGTTCCAGTCATGAAAATACGTAAATCGCACCTTCTCGCTCTGGCCGGCATGGCCTTGGCGACTCTCGGAGCCGCTCTCCACGCCGCTCCTCCGCTCGTCAACACACCCATCGGCAATCAGGCGAAGGCCACCTACACCGACGACTCCTCCGTCGTTCGCGAGGTGTTCTCCAACACCGTCGTCACCCGCGTCTCGCAGATCTACGATCTGGTGCTCACGCAGGACAACGACCGCGTCGCCACCCCCGGCAGCCAGGTTTTCTTCCCGCACACCGTGAAGAACCTCGGCAACGGCAACGACACCATCGCCCTGACCGCCACCCCGGCCGGTGATTTCACCTTTGTGGGCGGCGCTGTCTCGATCTATCCGGACGCCAACCAGGACGGTTTGCCGGATAACTTTATCGCCATCACCGAGACCACCAGTCTCGCCCCCGGCGCCGAGTTTCACTTCGTGGTGGTCGGCGTGGTGCCGCCTTCGGCCGATGCCGACGACGAGGCCACCGTCACCGTCGTCGCGAACTCCAGCGACATCGTGAACACGCCCGCCGCGACCGACACCAACACCGACACCGTCACCGTCACCAACGACGCCGTGATGCAGGTGAACAAAGCCATCGACACCCCCTCGGGCGTCCCCGGCACCACCCCGGTCAAATACACCATCACCTACACCAACACCGGTAATTCCGCCGCGACCGACTTCACCATCACGGACATCATCCCCACCGGCATGACCTACGTGGCGGACTCCGCCCGCTGGTCCGTGATCCCGGCCACCGAGTTGACCGATGACGATGACGCCGACGACCAGTCCGGCATCATCTACGACTTCAACGTCACCGAGCAGGGCGGCGCCACCGGCGGCGCGACCTTCGTGATCGCCAACGTCAACCCCGGCCAGTCCGGCTTCGTGACCTTCGAGGTCAGCGTCAACGCCGGCATCGCCCCCCAGGTCATCCCCAACACCGCGAACTACACCTTCGACGGTCTGGGCAGCACCTTCAACTCCAACACCGTGCCCTTCACCGTGATTCAGGTGGCCGATGTGACGCTTGACGGCGACACCATCGCCGACGCCAACGCCGGCGAGACCATCGCCTTCACCAACGAGCTGACCAACGACGGCACCGGCATCGACACCTTCGACATCACGTTCCCTGCGGCCCAGACCGCCGGCAACGACTTCCCCGCCGGCACCACCTTCCAGCTCTTCCAGTCGGACGGCGCCACGCCCATGACCGACTCCAACGGCAACGGCATCCCCGACACCGGTCCGGTCGCTCCCGGCGGCACCTACAACGTCGTTCTGAAAGCCGTGCTGCCCGGCAGCATCGCCGATGGCTCCGGTCCGTTCACCGTCACCAAGACCGCCCGCTCCGGCTTCAACCCCGCCGTCTCCGACACCGGCGACGACGTGCTCACGGTGGTCACCGGTGCCTCGGTCGATTTGACCAACAACGTTGCGCTCCCCGCCGTCGGCCTCGGCGCCGGCATCAACAGCGGCGACGCCAACGCTACCAACATCGTGACCAACGCCACCAACCCCGGCACGACCACCACCTTCACCCTGGTGGTCAACAACGTGGGCCCCACCGCCGACAGCTACAACCTGTTGGCCGATGACGACGCCACCTTCGGCACCGTCAACGATATGCCCACCGGTTGGACCGTGACCTTCAAGTCCGGCGGCACCGTGGTCTCCAACACCGGCGTCATCCAGCCCGGCGCCAACCGCACCATCACCGCCGAGGTCTTTGTGCCCGCCGGCAACGCCCCGGGCACCGTGCCGGTTTACTTCCGCTCGCGTTCGCCGGTCACCGGCTCGTCCGACATCATCCGTGACGCCGTCACCGTCAACACCGTCCGCGAACTCAGCCTGCAGACCGACAACGTCGGCCAGACCTTCCCCGGTGGCTCCGTGGTCTTCACCCACACGCTGACCAACAACGGTAACGTCACCGAAGGCGACGCCGGCCCCAGCATCGTCACGCTGACCCACACCGACAGCCTGGTCGACGACGGCTTCACCTCCGTCGTTCACTACGACACCAACGGCAACGGCATCCTCGACGCGGCCGACCCCGTGGTCGTCGACGTGCTCAGCGCGGTCAAGGCCGCCGGTCTCGCCCCCGGCGAGGCGATCACCCTCTTCGTGAAGGTCTTCGCTCCCCTCGGCGCCGCCGACAGCGCGTCCAACGCCACCACGTTCACCGCCACCACCACCGGCGGAGCCATCAACGGCACCGCGGTGCCCGCCACCGTGGACAACCTCGACACCACCAACGTGGTTCGCGGCGACCTCAGCATCGTCAAGCAGCAGGCCATCGACGCCAACGCCGACGGCGACCTGCTCGACGCCGGTGACTTCGACTACACCATCAACCAGCGCAGCGCGCCCCCCGGCGCGGTCATCCGCTACCGTATCACCGTGACCAACGTCGGCTCGCTCGACGCCACGGCCATCACGGTCAACGACACCATCCCGGCCAACACCACCTACCTGAACATCGCTCCCGGCATCGCCGCGACCGTCGCGGGTGATGGTGATGACGAGGAAGTCACCACCGAGCCGGCCAACGGCGCCGCCGCTCCCGCCGCGCTGCTGTTCACCATCGGCACGCTCGCTCCCTCCGAGTCCTCGGTCATCGACTTCTCGGTCCTGATCAACGAGTAAGCGACCGCCATTCCGGTCTCCCCTCCCGCGCTTCCGGCCGTCATCGGCCGGGGGCGCGGGTTCGTGGGGGCTGCTTTTGATCGCACTTCAAATTCGGAATGACGCGTTTGCTCCGCCAAACCCTCCGCATCCTTCTCGGGATCGCGGGCGCCGCCTGCATGCTCACCGGCATGCGGGCCGCGCCCCCGGCTCCGGGCACCTTGATCACGTCCCAGGCGGGACTCACCTTCATCGATCCGGTTGCCTTCGTCTCCAAGGATCTCGTCAGCAACCAAGTCCGCGTGCTCATCCCCGGCGGCGCCGGCATCGAGCTGCTCGAGGACCGCTCGGCCACGCTGTTGCCGGGCACCTTCTTCAGCTTTCCGCATCGCCTCACCAATCCGGGCAACCTCAGCGGCACCTACACGCTCACCCCGACCGTGTCGCCCGCCGGCGCGAATCAGTTGCAAGGTCTCCGCTTCGTGCCCGATCTCAACGGTAACCAAATTGTGGATACCGGCGAGGCCCTGCTGCCGTTCGCTCCCTTCGAGGTCACGCTCGCCCCCGGTGAAACCCGCTTTTTCCTGCTGACCGGCCAGGTCGTGCCCGGCACCCCGTTGGGCAGCCTTCAGCCCAGCACGCTGCAACTCCAGGCCGATCTGCAAGGCACCGTCCTCACCGCCACCAACACCGACACCATCACCATCGGCGGCGGCGAGCTCCAGTTCATCAAGAGCGTCAGCCGGCCCGCCGCCGCCCGTGGCGAGACCATCGACTACACGCTCACCGGCACCAACAACTTCCCCGCCGCGCTTGATCCGATCGACGTCAGCATCGACGGCGCCCCGCTCAACCGCGTGATCGTGCGCGACGACCTGCCGGCCAATCTCAACTTTGTCGAATTCCTCACCGCCAACAACGCCACCGCGCTCTACCACGTCGCCGGCGAGCCGTTGCACAGCTACCGGTCCACTCCGCCCGCCGACCTCGGCACGGTGGACGCGGTGGCCTTTGCCTTTCTTGATCTGCCTCCGGCCAACTCCTTCAGCGTGTCGTTCCGACTGCGGGTCGGCGGGGCCGCCACCGGCACCATTCCCAACACCGCCCGCGTTTACTCTCGCCAGAACGGCACCCCGCTGACCACCCCGTCCAACACGGTCGTCTTCACCGTGCCGAACGTCCCGCCGACCATCGCCTACTACAACAACCTCGACTTCGAACGCATCATCCCGGCCACCCGGCTCGGCGCCGACCTCTTCATTCAAGTCAACGCCGGCGCCTGCAACATCATGCCGGATGTCATCGAGGAGGTCACCATCATCATCACCTCCGGCCTCACCGGCGACCGCGAGGAATACATCGGCATCGAGACCGGCGTGAACACCGGCATGTTCCGCATCATCCCCGCGGTGCCCACCTCGGACGCCGCCAAGAACCTCGTCATCTCCCTCGACGGCACGTTGCAAACCCTCTCCCGCGACACGCTCACCGCCGAGATCGTCGGCTGCGGCGGCGTCTCCGTGACGGCCAACATCCTCATCGACCCCGCCGGCGCCGTTTACGACAGCCGCACCAGCGCGCCCATCGCCGGAGCCACCGTCACCCTGATCGACGTCACCGGCGCGGGCAACGGCGGCAACCCCGGCGCGGCCGCCTCCGTGCTCGACGAGGACGGCGTCACCCCCGTGCCCGCCGTGCAAGTCACCGGAGCCGACGGCGCCTTCCGCTACCCGCTGGTCTCGCCCAGCGTTTATCGCCTCCAGGTCGTCCCCCCCCGCCGATTACAGCTTCCCCAGCGTGATCCCGCAGGGATTGCAACCCGCCGGCCGTCTCTTTGTCGTTCCCTCCTCCCTTGGCGGAAACTTCCCGGTCAACCTTGTCACCGGCGCGGTCTTCCTGGATCTGCCGCTCGACCCCACGACGCCCAACGGCCTCACGTTGGAAAAGGAAGTCTCCCGCGACAGCGCCGAGATCGGCGACTCCGTCATCTACACGCTCACGCTGAACAACACCTCCGGCGCGGACTTCAACTTCACCTTCATCGACGACCAGCTGCCCTTCGGTTTCCGCTACGAGAAGGGCACCGCCCGCCGCGACGGCGTCGCCATCGCCGATCCGCAGGGTGGGGTGGGGCCGGCGTTGCGCTTCCCGCTCGGCACGCTCGTTGACGGCGCCGAGACCGTCATCACCTACCGCGTCCGCCTGATCCAGGGCGCGGAGAAAGGCGACGGCATCAACACCGCGGTCGCCACCTCGTTCGGCCCGCCCGTGCTCATCAGCAACACCGCCCGCGCCAAGGTGCGCATCGACTGCGGCGTGTTTGATCCCAGCGGCATCATCTTCGGCACCGTGTTTGTCGATGCCAACGCCAACGACATTCAGGACCCCGGCGAACCCGGCGTGCCCGGCGTGCGCCTCATCCTCGAAGACGGCACCTACGCCATCACCGACGGCGAGGGCCAATACAGCATCTACGGCCAGCGCGCCGTCACCCACGCGCTCAAGCTCGACCCGCACACCCTGCCGGCCGGCGCCAAGCTCGGAGGCAACAGCCCGCGCTTCGGCCGCGACCCCGGCTCGCGCTTCGTCGATCTCAAAAAACACGAGCTGCACAAGGCCAACTTCCTTCTGGTCGAGCCCACCGAGGCGCTCTACGCCGCCATCGACACCCGCCGCGAGCAGACCGACGCCTGGCAGCCCGAGATCTCCACCGCGCTCGACACCCAGTTCACCGCCGACGGCACCCGCCCGCTGCTCTCCGATCTGGAAAACCGCCCGGCCGCCGGCGTGGTCGGCGCCGGTCGCGTCCTGCCCGGCAGCTTCGAAACCGTGTTGCCCGAGGGCACGCTGACCGCCGGCAACTCCTCCCTGCCGCCCAGCCCGGTGGCCGCCGTGCCGTTGGTTGATCTCGAAGCCCTGCTGCCCGCCATCAACGACGACACCCTCGATTTCATCGACCTGAAGGACGGCGACACGTTGCCCTTCGACCGCGCCACCATCCGCATCAAGGGACCGCTCGAAGCCACGCTCGCGCTGCTTGTCAACGGCCAGCCCGCGCCCGACACCCGCATCGGCAAATCCGTGCAACGCGCCCAGCCCCCGGTGCAACTCGCCGAATACATCGCCCTCCGTCTCCGGCCCGGCGCCAACACCCTCGAACTCGTCGTGCGCGACCTCTTCGGCAACGAACGCGGCCGCCGCGCCATCACCGTCACCGCGCCCGACCGCGCGGCCCGCATCCGGCTCGATTTCTCCAACCCCGCGCCCTTCGCCGACGGACGCACCCCGGTCGAGGTCACCGTCACCGTGGTTGACGACCAAGGCACGCCGGTCACCGCCAGCATGCCCGTCAGCCTGGAAACCACCCTCGGCACCTGGGATGTCGCCGACATCAACGCCCGCGAGCCCGGCACCCAGGTCTTCCTCGAAGGCGGCACCGCCACCTTCAAACTCCAGCCCCCCGTCGAACCCGGCTCCGCGCACCTCGTGGTTTCCTCCGGCCAATTGAAGGGCGAACACCGCCTCGACTTCCTGCCCGAGCTGCGGCCCATGGTCGCGGTCGGCGTCATCGAAGGCCGCTTCGGATTGAACAACCTCTCGCGCGGACAACTCATGCCGCTCGACCCGAACGATGCGTTTGAGGAAGAGCTGCGCTCCTCCGCCGGCATCGGCTCCGACGGCACCTCCTCCGGTCGCGCCGCCTTCTATTTGAAGGGCAAGATCAAGGGCGACGCCCTGCTCACCATCGCCTACGATTCCGACAAGCGTAAGGACGACGTGAAGCTCTTCCGCGACCTCGACCCCGACGCCTATTATCCCGTTTACGGCGACTCCTCCACCCGCGGCTACGACGCCCAGTCCACCGGCAAACTCTACGTTCGCATCGACAAGGACCGCTCCTACTTCCTGCTCGGCGATTTCAACACCCGCGCCGATTCCGAGACGCGCCAGCTCGGCGACTACAACCGCAGCTTCAACGGCGTGCGTGTCGAGCACGAGACCTCCCGTTTCCGCGGCGGACTCTGGGCCAGCGACGACAGCACCGACCAGGTCATCCGCGAGATCCGCGCCAACGGCACCTCCGGTCCCTACAACTTCCAAGCCGGCAACGGCCTGCTCAACAGCGAGACCGTCGAGGTCCTCGTGCGTGATCGCAACCAGAGCTCCGTCATCCTCAGCACCACCACGCTGACCCGCAACGTGGACTACGACTTCGAGCCCTTCTCCGGCCGCATCCTGCTGCGCCGCCCGCTCGCCTCGGTCGATGCCAACTTCAACCCCCAGTCCCTGCGCATCACCTACGAAGTCGAGACCGGCGGCGAACGCTTCTGGGTCTATGGCGGCGACGCCCAGGTGAAACCCTTTGAGCGTCTCGAAATCGGCGGCTCCTTCGCCCGCGACGAAAACCCGCTCGACCCCTACGAACTGCAAAGCGTCAACGCCACGCTCGATCTCGGTTACGGCACGTTCCTCCTCGCCGAAGGCGCCCGCAGCAACTCCATCTTCGTCGGCACCGGCGAACAAGACGGCCTCGCCGGCCGCGTGGACCTCCGCCACAAGTCCGCCAACACCGAAGCCCGCATTCACTACGGCGAGACTCAGGACACCTTCGTCAACTCCAGCTCGCAGCTGAGCACCGGTCGCACTGAAGGCGGCGCCAAGATCACGCAAACCCTCGCGCCCCGCACCCAGTTGATCGGCGAGGCCATCTACACCGCCGACCAGGCCGGCACCGGCAACCGCGAAGGCGCCCGCGTCGATGTCGCCCACACCTTCGACAACGACGTCAAGGTCACCGTTGGCGCCCGCGTCAGCGAGGAAACCATCACGCCCGCCAACGCCGCCGCTCCCGATCCCGGCGCGCCCGCCAACGTCGTTGCCACGCCCATCTCCGTGCGCAGCGCGCGCGTCCGCGTCGATACCCCCGTGCCGCACCTGCCGCTCGCGTCCGTCTTCGCCGAATACGAGCAGGACGTGCTCGAAGAGGAACAACGCATCATCGCCGCCGGCGGCAATTACCAGGTCGGCACCAAGACCCGTCTCTACGGCCGCCACGAATTCATCTCCACCCTCGGCGGACCCTTCGAACTCAACTCCAGCCAGCAGAACAACCGCACCACCTTCGGCATCGAGACCGAATACCTGCGCGACGCCCACTTCTTCAACGAATACCGCGTGCGCAACGCCATCGACGGCGGCCAGTCCGAAGCCTCCACCGGTCTGCGCAACCTCTGGAACGTCGCCGAGGGCCTGCGCCTCAACACCACCTTCGAGCGCGTCACCCCCATCGACAAGGGCACCGTCACCGGCAACGCCGTCAGCAACGAGTCCACCTCCGCCACACTCGGCTTCGACTACACCAAGCCCGTCGATTGAAAAACCACCGGCCGGGTGGAAGGCCGTTGGTCCGACTCCTCCGACACCTACCTCAACACCCTTGGCTACGCCCGAAAGCTCAACGACCAGTGGACCTTCCTCGGCCGCTCCATCGTCAACGTGCAGCTCAACAACACCGCCGGCGGCACCGACCTCTTCCAGGGCCGCCTGCTCACCGGCCTCGCCTGGCGTCAAACCGAGGAGGACGTCTGGAACGCTCTCTTCCGCTACGAATACAAATACGAGGACGGCTCCACCACGCTCGGCACCACCGACATGCGCCGCCAGGTCCACACCCTCGCCACCAGCGTCAATTATCAGCCCGACCGCCGCTGGATCGTCTCCGGCCACTACGCCACCAAGTTCGTGCAGGAAAGCTACGACGTCGGCCCCGAAGGCGACTACATCGGCCATCTGGTCGCCGGCCGCGTGCTCTTCGAAATCAATCCCCGCTGGGACGTCGGCCTCAACCTCGCCGCCAACTTCAACGACAGCTTTAACAACCGCCAATACGCCATCGGCCCCGAGATCGGCCGCATCTTCAGCAAGAACGTGCGCATCGGACTCGGTTACAACATCACCGGTTTCTCCGACCGCGATTTCGACACCAGCGTCACCACCAAGGGCCTGTTCCTGAGCCTGCGCATCAAGTTCGACGAAAACCTGCTCAAGTGGGCTCGCTTTGACGGCAAGGAGTCCCGCCAATGAACGCCACCATCCGCACCCATTCCACCGTGACCGTTCCCCGCGTCCTTCGTTTTCTCGCCGCCTGCCTGTTCACGTTTTGCGCCGCCGCCTCCGTCCGCGCCCAGGCCGGCATCCCCGCGCCCGTCACCGGCTTCACCGCGGCCGAGGGAGGCCGCACCTACATGACCGTCGGCGGCGTTTGGAACGGCACCACCGAGGTCACCAACACCACCGGCGACACCTTCAGTGTCACCTACGTCAACAACGGCGACGCCACCGCCTTTGACTTCACGCCGGTCGTCACGCTGCCCGTCGGCGGCAACTTTTCCTACGTGCCCGGCACCGCGCAGGTCGTCACCACGCCGGCCACTCCCGGCCTTACCGTCAGCGCCGTTCAGGTCGGCACCCAGCTCAACTTCACCTTCGCGCCCGCCGGTTACGACCTGCCCGCCGGCACCAGCATCACGCTCAGCTACGGACTGCGCACCGACACCGCCATCAGCAGCGGCACCTACCAGCTCACCCACAACCGCACCTTCGCCCTCACCGATGGCGGTGCCCAAGAGGCCCCCGGCGTCAACGCCCTGCAAAACATCCTCGTGCAGGCCGGCGCCACCACGCTGAACGTCACTCCGAAACAGCAAGTCCGCGCGGTCGGCGAGACCGCCGAGTTCACCGTCACCATCACCAACACCGGGCTCGGCGGCCTGTTCGACATCGTGCTCGACGAGTCCGCCATCAACCCCGGCAACAACCTCCAGCTCACCTCGATGGTCCAGACCGGACCGTTGCCATTGACCGCCGTGGCGAACGGTGCCGGCGACGTGCTCACGTTGCCCTATCTCGCGCCCGGCGCGGCGTTCACCGCCACGGTCGAGGCCGTGGTGGAAAGCTGCGGCACCATCATCAACATCGTCACCACCACCGACCGCACCGGCGACACCGCCGCCAGCGACCAGGCCCCCGTGCAGCTCGACCTGCAACAGCCCCTCGTCGGTTACGCCGCGCCCGCCATCGTCCTCGATTACAACGACCCCGTTCCCGTCAGTCTCACCATCAACAACACCGGCGCCGGCGACGCCCGCACGTTCACGTTGCATTCCACGCTGCCCGCGCGTGCGGTCACCATCAGCAACGTCGGCGCGGGCTGGACCTACAACGCCGGCACCGGCGTCTTCACGCTCACCGCCAACGGCGGCGTCATCGCCAACGCCG
>JBDRJH010000390.1:0-5843 GCA_043815125.1 Verrucomicrobiota bacterium | reverse complement strand
CGTCGCAAAGGATGCCATGAAACGCCTGGGAGAGCGCGGAGGTGCCCCCAGCGCGCACGGCCAGCGGGTGCAGCGTCGGGAACAACGGTTGATCGGGATCATCACCGGCATCCAAAGTTTCGAGGTAGGCGCGGAGCGGCGAAGCGATGGGGATGCTTTGGGCGCGGCCGGTTTTTGAGGTGATGAAGTTGACCTCGTTTTCTTCCATGTCCACTGCGCGCCAAGTGAGTGACGCCAAGTCTTTCAGCCGTTGGCCTGTGTATAGGCCGAGCAGGACCATCCCACGCCAAGGGCCGTCCCCGCACGCCCTCAGGACGCGCTTTAGTTCGGGCAAGGTGAAGGGGCGGCGGGTGCTTTCCTCTTTTTTGAGTGCCTCCACCTTGGAAGCAGGGTTGCCGTCGGGCAGGAGCCCGTCACGCCATGCCGATTGGAACAGGGTGCGCACGATCTTCAATTTATTGAGCGCAGTTCGATTGGACGCGCGATCGGCGGAGGCGTTTTGCCATGCGGTGATCGCGCCGGTGGTGATGAAGTGGATAGGCTTGTCGGCGGCGGTGCCCATGGCCTCAACAAAGTTATTTACCGCAACCTTGTAGTTCCGCAGGGAGACTTCGCGGGTAGTCCGGGCTTTGTGATCAAACCACTTGGCGGCGTAATCCCGGAGAGTGGGAGCGGCCAAGGGCGCACCATGAAGGGTCGTGTGCATCGCGGAGAGCACGCGCTGAAACTGCGCAGAGGTGGCGTGGACGCGGGTAACGCTTTCCCATTCCGAAACAATCTTATGGGCCAGCCTGCGGTCGGTGGTCTTGGTGCTTCGCTGGATGCGCCTACCGGTGTGGTCTGTGAAACAGCCGATGAAGAAACGTGAACCGGGGAGACGACGAAGCGAAGCCATGCGCTAGACTTACAACCCTGCTTACAACGTTCAAGGTTGTTCTCCATTGTTTACGGATATCCGACAACCAATGAAAACACTGATAAACAATGCTTTAAATCAAGTCGTGGGTTTGATTCCCATCTGCTCCACCAGTTTTTACCCGGTCGGCCCTCGTGGCGGCCGGGTTTATTTTTGTCCGGCCTTTCGCCGGTGCACCGATTTTATCCACAGCAGCTCGCAGGCGCCGCCGCGGGTGTCGTCCCGCGAGAGGGAGGAACGCCAACGAAAGCCGTCCGGACCGGTCACCTCGACCAGCCAGCCTTCCAGCGTGACGATGTCGTGCCGCTTGACCGCGAGCAGTTGTCGGCGCACCGCCGGATCGGCCGGCAGGCAATGGGTGTTGGCCGACTGGAGCCCGACCTCCGGCGCGTCCAGCGAGTCCTCGCTGTCCGGGCTGAACTCATACCAACGCCCCGACTGGGAAATGTTGAGGTCGTTGATGATGGCCGCGACCGACATCGCCCCCCACCCCAGCGCGAGATCGACCGGCGCCAGCTCGGCAGCGGCGTCATAGCGGTAGCGTTTGCGGCTCAGCACCACCGCCTCGATGCGGTAGTTCGCCAGCGGCGTGATCGTGTAGTCGCCATGGCGGAACGCCCGCGGCAGTCCCGCCTTCGTCTGCACCGGCTCGTGCCGCGCGGGCATCCCCGCCCACTCCGCCGGCGCGTCGCGCCACCACCACCAGCCCAACCCGAACAATACGGCGACAACCAGCAACGTCTTCATGCGAGCCGAGTCTGACGCAGCCGGCACGCCGGTGGCAATGCCCGCGCTTTCGCTTTGCCTCCGCCCGCCGCGGTCCGAAAGGTGGCGGTTGCACGCATGGATTTTGAACTCGATTCCCCCCGCCGCCTCTCCGGCGACGCCATCCCGCCGATCGACTTTCGCGCCGCGCTCAACGACGAGCAATACACCGCCGTCACCGCCGAGCCCGGCCCGCTCCTCGTGCTCGCCGGCGCCGGCTCGGGCAAGACCCGCACCCTCACCTACCGTGTCGCCTACCTGCTCTCCCAGGGCGTGAAGCCGCCGGAGATCCTCCTGCTCACCTTCACCAACAAGGCCTCCAAGGAGATGCTCCACCGCGTGCAGGACCTCACCGGCGTCGAGCCGGGGCGCTTCTGGGGCGGCACCTTCCACTCCATCGGCAACCGCGCCCTGCGCATCTACGGCGACGCCATCGGGCTGCCGAAGAACTTCACCATCCTCGACGCCGACGAGTCCGAGTCGCTGCTCAAGCAGGTGGTCGAGACCGAGGACAAAACCTTCTTCAAGGACAAGACCAACCCCAAGCCCGGCCCGCTCTTCAGCGTGCTCTCGCTCGCACGCAACACCCAGCGCACGTTGCAGGATACCGTCGACCGCAACTTCCCCCAATACCGCGAGATCGCCGTCGCCCTGCCGACCTTCGCCAAGGCCTACGCCGAGCGCAAACGCGCGCAGGACGTGCTCGACTACGACGACCTGCTCGAACTCTGGCTCAAGCTCCTGCGCGAGGCGCCCGACGTCGCCGCGTATTTCAACCAGCGCTTCCGCCACGTCCTCGTCGACGAATACCAGGACACCAACACCATCCAATCGCAGCTCATCGACGCCCTCGCGCCGCACCACCGCGTCATGGCCGTGGGCGACGACGCGCAGTGCATCTACTCGTGGCGCGGCGCCGACTTTGAAAACCTCATGACGTTCGAGGACCGCCACCCCGGCACCGTCATCCACCGCATCGAGACCAACTACCGCTCGACCCCGCAGATCCTCAACCTCGCCAACGGCGTCCTGCTCGCCCAGCCCAAGGGTCGACACTTCGACAAGGAGCTGCGCGCCGCCCGCGCCAACTCGCAAAAGCCCTATGTCGTGCAATGCATCGACGACCGCGAGCAGGCCGACTTCATCCTCAAACGCACCCGCGCCCTCATCGAGGACGAGGGCGTCGACCCCGGCGAGATCGCCGTGCTCTACCGCTCGCACTTCCACGCGCTGGAGGTGCAGCTCGCGTTCTCCCGCGCGGGCATTCCCTACCAGATCACCAGCGGCGTGAAATTCTTCGAACGCCAGCACGTGAAGGACCTCGTCGCGTTCGTGCAATTCGTGGCCAACCCGCGCAACGAATCCGCTTGGCAACGCATCGCCGTGCTCCTGCCCAAGGTCGGCGAAAAGGGCGCGCAAAAAATCCACAAGGCCGCCCAGGACCACGCCCGCCTGATGCGGGTGGACTTCGTCGACGCCCTCGCCACCGACGACGTCAAAACCAAGGTCGCCAAGGACGCCAAGGACGAGTGGGCCAGCTTCTGCGCCTCGCTCAAGCAGATCGCCGAGGTCATGCGCACCGGCAAACCCGAGTCGGTCATCTCGACCGCGATCGACGGCTGGTATGGCGACTACATGAAGGGCGAATACGCCGACTACATCGACCGCCTGGAGGAGTTGAAGGCGTTGATCGGCTTCGCCACGCGCTTCGACGACCTCGCGGAGATGTTGTCGCAAATCTCCCTGATGAACGGCGAGACCAGCGAGAAACACGTCGAGGTGCCGCCGGACACCGTGAAGCTCACCACCGTGCACCAGTCCAAGGGCCTGGAGTTCGACGTCGTCTTTGTGGTCGGGTTGGCCGACGGCATGTTCCCCGGCCGCCGTGCCATCGAGGCCGACGACGTCGAGGAGGAGCGCCGGTTGTTCTACGTCGCGGTGACCCGCGCCAAGAACGAGCTCTACATCAGCTACCCGAAGATCGCCACCCGCGCCGGTCCCGGCGGCATGATGCTCACGCCGAGCCGCTTCCTCACCGAGCTCGACCCGAGCCTGTATGAGCCGCTCCGGCTCAAGCGCAGCTACGGCTGGTAAACAGATTAAGAAGGTTGCACAGAGCCGATCCAGAGGAGGCACGGAGGCCGCAGAGTAGTCGAGTGCTGCCGACCCTCTCTTGAGTTGGACTTTAACCGCGGATCACGCGGATGGTCGCGGATTCCCGATACCTTTATCCATCTGCGTTATCCGTGAAATCCGCGGTCGAAAATCAGGCTGACGGTGGATGCATTTTCTACGGGTGATGGATGTAAGCTCCGTGAGCCCGGTGTCTCCTCGGTGTTCTCAGTGTAACTTAATCAAGCCGCACCCGCAGGCCGTCATACGCCAACCGCACGCCTGCCGGCAGCGTCGCCTCCATCGTCGCGTGGTCGACGGTGTGGGCCATGTGGGTGAGCAGCGTTTGCCCGCCCTTCAATATCTCCGCGGCGGCCAGCGCCTCGCCGATGCTCATGTGCGTCGGGTGCTCCTGCGGACGCAGCCCGTCGAGCACGATCAGGTCCGCCCCGCGTGCCAGCTCGGCGGCGGCGGCCGGCACGCGTTTGCAATCGGTGTAGTAGGCGAAGCGTTGGCCGCTGCTGCGCTCGGTGAAGACGAGCCCCAGCGTGTTGATGCCGCCGTGCGGAAGCAGGGTCGACTCGATGGTGCCTTGTGGAAACGTCAGCTTGCCGGGCATCTCGTTCAGACGAAACGCCGCGTAGCCCTTCATCACCGGTCGGTCGAGAATCGCATACGGATAAATCGCCAGCACGCGCGCCAGGCCTTCGTCCGACGAATACACCGGCAGCGCGTCGGGACGCGCATCGCAGAAGCGCCGCAGGTCGTCCATGCCGACGACGTGGTCGGCGTGGCCGTGGGTGAGGATGAACAGGTCGATGTGGTTGATCTTCGCGCGCACGCATTGAAGCCGGAACTCCGGCGAGGCGTCGACCTGCACATGCAGCCCGTCCATGACGACATGGATCGAGCAACGCATGCGTTGGTTGCGCGGATCGTCCGAGGTGCAGACCGCGCAATCACACGCGATCATGGGAATCCCGTGGGAAGTGCCGGTGCCTAAAAAGATAACCTCCATGACGAATGCTCAGCGAACAGGACGGCCCAAGAAAGAGAAGGTGAAAGACAACGTTTTCATTTCCACAACGCGTCCACTTCGAAACCGTCGGGACGTTTCAACGCGGTCCAGACCGCGTCCACGTCCGGCACCACGCGCAACACGCGTTCGAGGCCGGCCGTCTTGAAGTTTTCGCGGGTCATGCGCTCGAAGAATTTCAGCAGCTCGTCGTAGAAACCGTCCTGATTGACCAGCACCAGCGGCTTGCCGTGACGGTTGAGGTAACGCGACACGAGGATCTCGCTCAACTCCTCCAGAGTGCCGATGCCGCCGGGCAGGGTGACGAAGGCGTCGGCGCGGTCCTCCATGATGCGTTTGCGCTCGCGCATGGTGGAGACGACGACGAGCTCGTCGGCCGCGGTGAAGGCCAGCTCGCGCTCCTGCATAAAATCGGGGATGACGCCGACCACCGTGCCGCCGGCGGACTTCACGGCGTTGGCCAGCACGCCCATTGAGCCGAGGTTGCCACCACCGTAGATGAGGCCCCAGCCGTGCGCGACCAGTCCGCGTCCCAAGGCCTCGGCCGCCGCGTAGTATTTGGCGTCAATCTTCGGACTGGAGGCACAATAGACGCAGAGCAACTTGGTCATGGCTATTGCCAAACCGATGAGGCGATCATGCGCGACGCATTAAACGCGGCGTCGGCAAATTTTAACCTTGGGAAACAAAACCCCACTTCGTCGCTGAGAACAGGCCGAGGTCGCTCAGCTTCAAGTCCGGGATCACCAGCAACGCCATGAACGACAGCGTCATGAACGGCGCGTCGAGCTTCGAACCGAGCGCCTTGGCCTGGCGGTCGATCTCAGTGTAGCGCTTCGCCACCCAGCGCCCGTCGCGGTCCGACATCAGGCCGGCCACCGGCAACGGCAACACCTTGGAGCGCCCCTTGGCGTCGATCACCGACAGCCCGCCCTTTTCCGCGATGACGGCGTTGACCGCCGCGCAGAGCGCCGCGTCGTCCACGCCGACCGCCACGATGTTGTGCGAGTCGTG
>JBDRJH010000389.1:0-5544 GCA_043815125.1 Verrucomicrobiota bacterium | reverse complement strand
GACCAGCAGCACGCCGCCCGTTTCCGGCAGACGCTCCGCACCCGACGATCTCACCCGGTAGAGCAGGCGTGCCAGCATGATGCACGGCCAGGCCAGCCACCAACCCGCGACCGCGCGACGAAATCCAGGGGAATCACTCATGGTTCAAACTCTCTTTGTGTTCAGGGGTTTCACCGGAAATCCAATGCCGGAACCGGTGGTAGGAAAAGCCGACCCACAACAACACCACGCCCAGCGCGATGAACGCAACGATGCGGTGCAGCATCGAGTCCAGGTCGACGACGAAGACCCGCGGCACGCACACCGCCAGCACCAGCAGGCCCAGCAGACGGTGGCTGCGCAAACGGCCCAGCAGGCCCACCGCGAAAATCGTGATCGCAATCAAGCCCCACCCCACCGTCACGTAGGCCGCCAGCGGCGGAGGCTGCCGCCACACCAGCGCGCCCGCCACCAACACGCCCGCCAGACCGCACAACCAACGCACACCGCCTCGCGTGCCGGCCGCCAGTTCATCGCCGGCCCGCGCCAGCCACACCGGCAACGCGATCAAGACCAACGCGAACACCAACACCGCCGCCGCCGGCTCGCCCCAGCCCAGCGCCCGCCCGCCGCCGATCAGCCAGATCGCCTGCCCCCAGCCCCACGCGGACAACACCAACGCCGCCGGACGCGCCGCCCGCACATTCAGCCAACGACCCAACGCCGCCACCCCGCACACCACCGCGGCGATCACCCAAAGCCGGTCCGATCCGCGCAGCGCCACCGTCGCCACCTGCATCGTGAACAACGTCGCCAGCACCGCCGCGCCCACCCGTCCCCAACGACTCTCGTCTTCACGCAGCCAGGCCACCACCGCCCAACCCGCCGCCACCGCCGCCAGCAAACCGCCGGTCGCCACGCCAAAGGCCACGTCATCCAGACGCCACGTCGCCACCACCCAGGCAACCAGACCGGCGGCCAGCGACCCCGGCAAACCCCGCCAAGTCCGCAACGCGCACAACCCCACGCCCAATCCCGCCCAAATCAAAACCTCGGTCGCCGTCGAAGTCACCGCCGGCAGCAAAACAAACGTGCCCGCCGCCGCCACGCCCAGCTGCGCCGGACGCACCCAGCGATCCCCGCCCCTCGCCTGCGCGCGATGACGGGACGATTCGTGCAAAATCACGGGCAAAATCCACAGCCCACCCACAACCATCACCGTCCAAACAACACCCACTTCAGGCGCATTCGTCCACGTCTGCCACACGCCCAACCCCGCCAGCACCGTGCCCGCCGCCTGCCAGCGCCGCTCGCCCGTCCACGGAGCCAACCCCGCCAGCACCGCGCCGACCGCCACGCAGCCGGACACCGCCCACTCGCCCGGCAACTCCGCGCGCGCCACCTGCGCCAAACCAAACAACGCCGTCAGCAACCCCGCAAAGCCCACCCCGCGCCACGTCTCCCGTCCACCCAGCACCCACGCCGCCACCGCCAGCGGCGACAACACCGCCACCGCGTTCAACCACAACTCCGGCTGTCCCGACCACGCGCGCTGCCACAGCCAGCACTGCGCCGCGGCCAACGCCAGTCCGCCCGCCACCATGAAGACCACCGAGCGTCGCCAAACCACCGGCGCGGCCATCACCAGCGCCAACCCCGCCAACCACGCCGGCGCCCACTCGCTCGGCCACCAACCACCCGCCGCCGCCATCGCCAGCAATCCGCCGGCCACACCTGCAGCCACCTCGAAAAACCGCGCCGTCGACGCCGTCAGCCAGCGCCCCGGCTCCGTCGCCGCCAGCCACAACCAGCCGCCGAGGAACAACCCCACCGGCCCCGCCGCCTCCAGCCAATACGCGCCGCCCACCGCGTCCTTGAACATAAAACCCGCCGCGACCGTCGCCACCAAGCCCGCCGCCGCCGCCAGCAATCGCGAGGCCAGCCGCGGAGCCAGCCACGCCAACACCGCCGCCTGCACCAGCAGCGCCAGCGCCGTCGTGCGCCCCGCCGTCAACTCGATCACGCCAAGCGTCAGCGCGCCGGTCGCCTTCGCCGTCAACAACACCTCCACCACATCCCCCGCGACCTGACGCCGACGCACCGCCGCCATCGCCGCGAACAACCCCGCCGCGCCCAGATAAAACCACGCCAGCTCCGCCCGATACAACGTCAGTGCCGTCACCACGCCCGACAACGCCGCCAGACTCGAATTCGCGCCCTGAAACCACTGCTCGCCGCGAGAAACCGCCGCGGACTCCACCCGATGCCCGCGCCAGTCGCGCAGGAAAAACACCAGCGTCACCCCGCCCAAAAACCACCACGGCAACCCGCCCGCCGGCGCGCCGCCCCCGCGCCACTGGTCCGCCCACACCGACAGGTAGACCGCGTGCACCGCCGGCAACGCCAGCACCGACGTCGCCTCCCAGCCGCGCAGCCGCGCGAACGCCACCGCCACCACCGCCAGCAAACCGACCGTGAACAACGCAAACCCCGAGAACCCGCCGGTCAGCGCAAACAGCGCCGTCGCCGCGCCCAGCCCCACCGCCAGCGTGGCGATCACCGAGGACCTTCGCCACAGCGCCGCGCCCAAAATCAATGCCACCGCCGCCAGCTGCCACCCGCCCGCCGCCAACGGCGACGCCAGCACCCGCACCGCCGGCACCGCGTGCGCCGCGAACGCGCAAAAATAAATCAACGCCAGACCGCCCGCCGCCACCACCGCGCCGAAACGCTCCACTTTGCGCTCCAGCCAAAAGCCGCCCGCGGTCACCCCCAGCGCCACCGCCAGCAGCTCCAAAAACTTCACCCACGGCGGCGTGCCCACCGACACATAAACCCCGAAAAACACCACGCCGATCACCGCCAGCAACGCGCCCACGCGCGTCGCCCACCACGCCCCCAGGCGCACCTCCGCGCTCCCCTCGCCCGCCGGCGGCCACAGCTGCAACGACCGCAGCCAGTCGCGCCAATCCGGCCCCGACGACTCCACCGCCAGAGGCGAGGGAGGCGGCACCTCCGGCGCCCATTTCTCGACCACCTCCGCCGGCAGAGGCGACGGAGCAACGAACGCCTCCTCCACCACCGGGTCCGCAACCGGCGCGGACGCCACCGGCAACGGCGGCGGCTCGACCGGCGCATCGACCTGGAACGCGGCCAGCTCGACGCGCACCGCCTGCAACTCATGCTCAAGCCGGTCGACCCGCGCCTGCAAACGTTCGATATCCGCCGGAGTTTTCATGATGCTTAAAGGCTCCAACCCGCCGCGCCGGCCTGCAGCTGCTTCAGCACGACCAGCGCCGCGCGCACCGCCTTCTCGTCGAGGTCGGCGGTCACCTGCCCGACCGCCTCGGCGAACCTCGGCTGCACCTTTTGCCAGATGCGCCGGCCCGCCGGCGTCAGCTCGATGCGATGGATGCGCCGGTCGGCCGGATCGGCCGCGCGCCTGACCCAGCCAAGCTTCGCCAGCCGGTCGACCAGTCCCGTCACGTTGGAACGGTCCACCACCAGCGTGTCACCCAGCTCGCGTTGGCTCAAACCGCGCGACTGCCCCGCCAGCACATTGAGCACGTTGAACTGCACCGCGGTCAGCCCGTGCGGCCGAAACAGCCGCTGGCTCTCACGGGCGAACGCATCCGCCGTCGCCATCACTTCCCTGACCAATTCCACTCCCTGGGTCGTTTGCATGGCCAACCGTTCTTATGCCGATTGTTTATATGTCAACTTTTAGTTTTACCGCAGACTTCGACCCCCGTCGGGAAAACACGTTCAGCTCGCCCCCGGGATCTCCTCCAATCCGACTGAGTCATGGAAACTGTCGCCCAAGCCGTTGGCCCCGTCCTTCAATCCGCCAGCAACGGCGACGAGCAGAACCGACACGCCCGACATTATCCGTTTATCCGAGGGCGTTTTTGCGCAGGCCGCGCAGCGAGTTGAGATCGCCCCAATCGGTGAGGTTGGGCAATGGTCGCGGCGCGGTGCGCTCGCGGCGGCCTTGAGTTCGGCGATAGTTCTCCAGGTGTGCAGCCACGAACGCCTGCGACCCCAGCACCGCCCCGTCAGTAAAGTAGCGCACCCGGCAGCGTAGCACGGTGTGAAGCGGCAGCTTGCCCTTGGCCTTCATGACCTTTTGCAGTTCCTCGGCGGCGATGCCCCCGCCCTGCTCGCGCGGACCTGCGCCGGTGCCGAACAACACCTGACGGTAGCCGGACTGCACCTCGGTCCAATCCTTGCCCTCGGTCACCCTCGCCAGGCCCGACCGTGCGACTGCATTGCCCGCCACCGCCTCGGCATAGCCGCAGAACCGGTAGTCCTTGGGATCCGCAACCAATCCGGCGCGCACCGCGTTTAGATCGATGTAGGCCGACATCGCGGTAAGCACCCGACCGTTGCCCTCGACCAGCACGCTCTTGAAGCGTTCCGACCACAACGTGCCGTAGCGGCGATGGGAGCGGTTGAACCAAACGGCAAAACGCTGTTTCACCAGCTTCATGAACTGGGAAACGTCGCCCATCAGCGCGAGCTGACGCTTGCGCCAAGCCTCGGCATCGGGGTTGTCCGCTTCCCGCAGTTGCTTCACCAAAACCGCATGATGAGCCTGCTGGTATTTGGTGGGTTTTGGATAGAGCACTTGGTAGCGCCGCAACAGTTCATCATCCGAGACGGCTTCCCTCTGCGGCACCTTGAGCAACACGTGGAAGTGGTTGGACAGGATCGCGTAAGTCACCACCTGCACACCGCAGTAGTCCGCCACCTGCCAGAGCTGTTTGCGCAAGACCTCCTTGGCTTGGTCGTCGAACAGCCGCTCCCCGTTCACGGTGCGTGTCATGCAGTGATACATCGCCTCACCTTCTTCCGCCTGAACTTTGATCCGTGCCGTCCTCATCTTGGCTCTCACCCTTAGCACAATTCAGCGTTATGACCAGACGTTATTAACCTGTCCCTTTTAAATGCCTGTCCCTTTTAAATGCCTCGACGAATTGGCCTCGGAATCCGCACGTTCCGACGCGGAACGCGCCCGCCGCGACGTCATTAGCCGCCGTTTGTTGGCGGAACGCGCACGTTCCGAGTCATCTTTAGCGATCTCGAAGTCGGAACCTGCACGTTCCGAGTCCAACGCCGCGCGCCTTCACGACTAACCCAAACGCGCAGCCTTCACCACTGCGCAACTCGCAGGCAAACGTGCAAAGGAGTAGTCGATGTCCGCGGAGTTGGACGATGTTTGTCCGCAGACGGAGTCAGTCTCCGCGCAGATGGACTCTTCCTCCGCGCAGGAAGATAGTGTTTCCGCGCAGGAACGCTGTTCCTCCGCACGTGAAAGCCTGGGTCCGCGCAGACATGCTTCTCCTGTGCAAGTTTGGACCCTTACTCCGCGATGGAAGACCGTTCTTCCGCGCAGGAATGGTCCAACTCCACGATACCAAGGTCGTAAGCGTCTTCCTGGGGACCTCCTAGCCACTTCGGGCCGCCGCTGATAGTCTGGCGGGATGGAAACCGCCACCGAGACAACGGAGATCGTAGATGATGGCAGGCAGCGGGACCGGCGAGGCCGGGTGAACTGGCCGCGAG
>JBDRJH010000388.1:0-4596 GCA_043815125.1 Verrucomicrobiota bacterium | reverse complement strand
CTCGGGGCGCTCGTCGACCAGCAGGATCATGACGTGGCACTCGGGGTGGTTGCCGATGACGCCGAGCGCCATGTCGCGCAGCAGGGTGGTCTTGCCGGTGCGGGGCGGGGCGACGATGAGGCCGCGGGTGCCCTTGCCGATGGGGCAGAACAGGTCGACGGCGCGGGTGGTGAGGGGCGGGTTGGAGGAGAGTTCGAGCTTGATCTGCTCCTCGGGGGAAATGGTCGTCAGCTGGGTAAACTCGACGACGGCGCGACGCTCCTCGAGGGGGATGCCGTCAACGGTCTCGATGAAGCGCATCTTGGGGTTGGGGAAGCGGCCCTCGGCCGGGAACGCCGTGCCGGTGATGGTGCTGCCCTGCCTGAGCTTGAAGCGGCGGATCAGCTCCTTCGGCACGAAGGTGTCGGAGGGGCGGCGCTTGCCGTTCTTGGCGAGGTCGAGGAGCTGGCCGTTGCCGCCCTTGCCGGTGTCGATGTCGAGCACGCCGGAGACCTGAATGGTGTTGTCCTTGGCGGGGGCCTCGGACGTTGCGGCGGCCTGCTCATCGGGATTGGCGGAGGCGGGGGAGTTGGTCGGGTTGGGCATGTAGATGATAAATTAAACGGGACAATCAGTGCGAATCATAGGTCGCGGCTTGACGCTGAAAACCCGGGGCGGAATAAGGTGTTTGAATTGCATGAGTTGCCGTGAAGGCACGCAGCTCGAACCCCTAACCCTTAGTCACCCCAAGCAATCGACCTTATGACGTCTGCTGTTTCCCGCGCAAAGCGAGTGTTCAAGCCATCGGCCGAGTTTCAACGCCAAGCAAACCTTGGCAGTATGGCCGCTTATAAAAAACTCTACGCCGAGTCTGTCAACTCCCCAGAAACCTTCTGGAAACGGATGGCCAACGAGCACCTCATCTGGCGCCGTCCCTTCAAAAAGGTCCTCCAGTGGAAGGCTCCCCACGCCAAATGGTTCACCGGCGGCACGCTCAACGTCTCCGAAAACTGCCTAGATCGCCACCTCGGCACCGCCCGCGAAAACAAGGCCGCCATCATCTTCGAGGGCGAACCCGGCGACGTCCGCACCATCACCTACCGGCAGCTCCATTTCCACGTCTGCCGCCTCGCCCACGTCTTCGAGAACATGGGCGTCAAGAAGGGCGACCGCGTCGCCATCTACATGCCGATGGTCCCCGAGGCCGTCATCGCCATGCTCGCCTGCGCACGTATTGGCGCGATCCATACGGTGATCTTCGGCGGCTTCAGCGCCGAATCCATCAAGGACCGTATCAACGACTGCCAGGCCAAGCTCGTCATCACCGCCGACGGCGGCTGGCGTCGCGGCAAGGTCGTCGAACTCAAGGCCACCGTCGACCGCGCCCTCGAGCATACCCCCAGCGTGCAGACCGTGCTCGTGCTCAAGCGCTGCGGCAACGAGGTCAAGATGACCCCCGGCCGCGACGTCTGGTGGCACGATGCCTGGAAGGGCGGCCCCAATCAGCACCAGGCCAAGGCCTTCGACTCCGAGCACCCGCTCTTTATCCTCTACACCTCCGGCTCCACCGGCAAACCCAAGGGCGTGCTCCACACCTCCGCCGGCTACCTGCTTGGCGCCAAGCTCAGCTCGCACTACGTCTTCGACCTCAAGGAAAACGACCGCTACTTCTGCTCCGCCGACATCGGCTGGATCACCGGCCACAGCTACGTCGTCTACGGCCTGCTCTCCAACGGCGCCACCGTCTTCCTCTACGAAGGCGCGCCCAACCAGCCCGAGCCCGACCGCTTCTGGGAGATGATCGACCGCCACGGTCTGACCATCCTCTACACCGCGCCCACCGCCATCCGCGCCTTTATGCGCTGGGGCGACAACTACGTGCTCAAGCACCGCCTCGACTCGCTCCGCCTGCTCGGCTCCGTCGGCGAACCCATCAACCCCGAGGCCTGGCTCTGGTATCACAAGCTCATCGGCAAGGGTCGTTGCCCCATCGTCGACACCTGGTGGCAGACCGAGACCGGTTCCATCATGATCACGCCGCTGCCCGGCGTCACCCCCTGCAAACCCGGCTCGGCCACGCTGCCCTTCTTCGGCATCGCCCCGAAGATCCTCGACGAAAAAGGCAAGCCCGTCGCCAAGGGCGCCAGCGGCAAGATGGTCATCACCAAACCCTGGCCCTCCATGCTGCGCACCCTCTGGGGCGACGACCAACGCTTCCAGGACACCTACTTCGCCGAATACCCCGGCCAATACCTCACCGGCGACGGCGTGCAGCAGGACAAGGACGGCTACTACTGGATCATCGGTCGCACCGACGACGTGCTCAACATCTCCGGCCACCGCATCGGCACCGCCGAGGTCGAGAGCGCCCTCGTCTCGCACCCCTCGGTCGCCGAGGCCGCCGCCGTCGGCAAGCCCGACGAGCTCAAGGGCCAGTCGCTCGTCGTCTTCGTCACCCTCAAAAACGGCTTCGAGACCAGCGACAAACTCAAGGAGGAGCTGCGCGCCCACGTCGCCCGCGAAATCGGCGCGCTCGCCCGGCCCGACCAGGTGCGCTTCGCCGCCGGCCTGCCCAAGACCCGCTCCGGGAAAATCATGCGTCGCATCCTCAAGGAGATCGCCAACGGCGGCACCGTGAAGGGCGACACCACCACGCTCGAGGACTTCTCCGTCATCGCCGCCCTCCAGGCCGAGGACTGAGATTGGTTTCCCGTTCGCGACACGCCGCCAAACGGCGGTGTGTCCAAGGAGCGCCGCTTTTTAAGCGACGTTACCGGGAGTTCCTTTTGTAGGGGCCGCGCTCGCGCGGCCCGTTGCGCGTTGTCACACGAAGCAACGTTCATCCACCGGCGCAAGGTTGACAGGCCGAACAAGCTCGGCCCCTACACACCGCCAAGGAGCGCCGCTTGCCAAGCGGCGTGCGGCAGGTGGGACCCCGCGCCCCGGCACCGAGCCCAAACCCGCCGCTTGGCAAGCGGCGCTCCTTGGGCGGGGCAGGGCGGCCAGTCCCTTGGCCGCCTGCGTGTCTGCCGGTGTGCCTGTTCACCGCCGGACTTGCCATGCTTTGCGCCGCGAGCACAGTGCATTGTCATGCCGCCGCCTTCCGCCACTCACGTCGCGTCAGCCGTGCCCGAGGTCTCCCCGGCGCAGGCCGCCGCCTTGGCGGAGACGCGGCTTCGCGAGCACATCGGGCGCCTACCCGCCGGATGGCGGGTGGTTTTGTTTGGCTCGCGCGCCACCGGCAGGCATCTGCGACGCAGCGATTTTGATCTGGCGGTGTTCCCGCCGCCCGGGGCCGACCCCTGGGCGCTGCTCAAGCTGCGCGAAGCGATCGAGGACGACGGCCGGATCATCTACGCGGTCGACATCGTCGACATGCGCGATGCTTCACCCGAACTCATGGCCGAGGTCGTCCGGGAGGGGGTCGTATGGAAAAACTGACTCAAGCCCGCCGCGCATTGAGCACTCTGGATGACGTGTTGCGTCAACCGCTGGACGAGTTTGTGCGCGACGCCACCCTGCAACGTTTCGAATACACCACCGAGGCCGTTTGGAAGGCGTTGCAGACGCACCTGCGCCAACGTGAAAAAGTCGAGGAACGGCATCCGCGCGGCGTGTTCAACACAGCCTTCAAGCTCGGCCTGATCACCGAGGGTCACTGTCTGGCGCTGCAAGCCGCGGTCGATGACCGCAACCTCACCTCGCATACCTACGTCGAGGGACTGGCCAAGATGATCCATGCTCGTGTGCCCGCCCACGCCCAGGCCTTTCGCGAGCTGCTCGCCAAGCTGTAGTCCCCCAGGAGCGCCGCTTGCCAAGCGGCGTGCGTCAGGTGGAAATCCGCGCCCCGCCCACCGCGCCAAAACCCGCCGCTTGCCAAGCGGCGCTCCTTGGCCCGGTAGGGCGGCCAGTCCCTTGGCCGCCGGTGTGCCCTCCCGTCGAGAGTCCACCAGCGCGCCACTCGCCAAACTGCGCCGGCGTGTCCCCGCTTTTCTCGTTGCACAAACCGGGGACACGCATTTCGTTTTCCCATCCCCCTATGCTTTCGTCCGCCGCCCAATCCCTGCGGCCGCGCCCGTCCGGCGCCAGCCACAGTTCACCCAGTTCCATGTCGTTCCTCGCCACCCAGTGTCGCCGAGGTTTCACCTTGGTCGAGCTCCTTACGGTCATCGCCATCATCGGCATCCTGTCGGCCATCACTTTTGGTGTCGTCAAGGGCGTCAACGAACGTGCCGCCATCGGTCAGGCCAAGGCTGAGCTGGGGACGTTGGCGCAGGCGCTCGAATCCTACAAGCGGCAGTATGGGGATTATCCGCGGGCGGGTAATTCAGCGACTCTTACGACTGCAGCTGCGGCCGACAATCAATCAGGCCGGTTTTTGAATGCCTTGTTTGGAAAGCTCGGCCCCAAGGGTGACCCTATTAATGGGAAGATGTTTTTGGATGCGTCTAATTTTGCACTCGCATCCACCACTGCCCTTCCAACACCCGGCAATAATACCGTGGTTGCTAATGCTCTACTCGACCCTTGGGGGCGTCACTATTTGTATGCCTACAGTGAGGGCTGGAGAAAGTATGCGCTTCTATCCGCTGGGCCCGATGGTCGGGTCGGCTTGAG
>JBDRJH010000387.1:0-2005 GCA_043815125.1 Verrucomicrobiota bacterium | reverse complement strand
CTGGTCAGCGTGGTTCAAGGCGGCGAGGATGCGGACGGCGGACCGCGGCTGAACTTTCAGAACGTGGACAAGATCTACGACTTCTTCGTCGCCGAGGGCATGACGCCCTTTGTCGAGCTCGGCTTCATGCCGTCCAAGCTCTCATCCGGTGCGCAGACGATCTTCGACTACCGGGCCAACGTCACGCCGCCGGCCGACTGGTCGCAATGGGCGCGGCTGGTGCGCCGGTTCACGGAGCACTTGGTCGTGCGTTACGGCATCGAACAGGTGCTCGGCTGGCACTTCGAGGTGTGGAACGAGCCCGACCTCATCGGTGCGTTCTGGACCGGCACGCAGGAGGACTACTTCCGGCTCTACGCGGAGGGCGCCCGCGCCGTGAAGTCCGTGGACCCGCGCCTGCGTGTCGGCGGCCCCGCGACCTCCAAGACCGCCTGGGTGCCAGCGATGCTCGACTACTGCGCGGCCAACGACGTGCCGGTCGACTTTGTATCCACGCACCACTACGGAGTGGACGCCGACCTGGTGATCGGCGAGCCCGACGGCCCCATGTATTACCGCGGCCCCTCGGCCATGGCCCGCGACGTCGCCCGCGTGCGCGCCGAGATCGCCGCGTCGGCGTTTCCCGATGCCGGTCTGCACTTCACCGAGTGGAACGTCTCGCCCGCGCACGAGGATGTTTTTGGCAAGGACACGGCGTTCACCGCGGCCTTCGCCCTGCAATCCATCAAGGAGGTTTCCGGCCTGGCGGACTCCTACATGTGGTGGACGCTGAGCGACATTTTTGAAGAGAGCGGCGCCGGCCGCGGACCGTTTTCCGGCAAATACGGTCTGCTCAATTTGCACGCATCAAGAAACCGGTCTTCCACGCCTTCCGCTGGCTGGCGGCCATGCACGACACCGAGCTGGAGCTGGCGCATCCCTCCGCGCGCGCCACGGTTTCGCCGACCGGCGACGTGCGCCTGCTGGCCTGGAATCTGCCCGAGGTCGTCGAGACCAACCTCACCGGCGGCGACTGGCCGACGCGCGGGGCGGCGCGCCGCGAGACCTTTCGCATCGCCGGACTGGCGCCCGGGCCCCGTCGACTGCGTGTTTGGATTATGGATACGGAGCGTGGCAACGCCCCCGCTGCCTGGCGCGCCATGGGCGCGCCGGAGTATCCGTCCCCGGAACAGGTGGCGGCGCTGCGCGCCGCGGCCGAGCCAGTGCTGCTGTGCGACGAAACGTCCGACCCGGAGGGCGCGCTGAAGCTGACGCTAGAGTTGCCCGTGCAGGCGACGGTCTACGCCGAGCTTGCGCGGGTCTGAGCCTTGCCCGCGCCGCGTTTTTCGCGGGCCGCCCGCCACGCGCGCGGCGAGAGCCCCTCGTGCTCGGTGAACCAGGTGGAGAAGTGCGGCGGCGAGCTGAAGCCCAGCTCGAAGCCGATCTCCTTCACCGGCAGGGCGCTCTCGGCGAGCGTGTGGCGGGCCAGGTCGAGCCGGCGCTGTTCGTAATACTGAAACGGCGACATGCCCAGTTCGCGACGAAAGAGCCGCCCGAGCTGATTGATGCTCAGGCCGCAGTGGCGGGCGAGCTCGGCTTCGGTGAACTTGTCGCGCATGCGGTGGTCCTCGATGGCGATGAGCGCCTTGGCCACGCGCGGGTCGCGCTCGTCGGCCGCCTCGGCGGTCTCGCCGGCCGACTCCATCGCGTCCACGTAGGCGGCGAGCCAGTCCATGAACGCGCCCTCGACACGAAAGTTGTCCACCAGGCTGATGCGCGCGCGCGCCAGACTCAACGTGCCGGCCACGCCGAGCCGGGTGAACTCCGCAACGAGACGGCGGGCCGTCGCGGTGAGTTGGTCGGCGGCGCGGCCCTCGATCACCAAGTCTCGCTGGCGTGCGAACAGCGGCTTGCCGCCGCGCAGCAGCAGGTGGAAACGCAGCGACATCAAGCGAGCGCCCGGGGAAAAGTGCTGACGCCCCTGATCGGCGCGCAGGAAGAGCCACTGGTCTTTGCCGGCGCGGAT
>JBDRJH010000386.1:0-7489 GCA_043815125.1 Verrucomicrobiota bacterium | reverse complement strand
CACCCCGCAGGCAATCAAACCGTAAAATGAAACAGAAGTCGCCGAACCAGTCACTCGAGACAACTCCGCTCGCTGTCACGTCGGCTGCTTGCGCAGCCGCCGCGCCATCGAGCTCCGTGTCTCAGTTCTAACGTTCGGCAATAAAATCATGAACCTACCAACCGCTAAAGACATCAGTCCTCGGTTCGGTCGTGGCGACGAAGGTTTAGACGAAGCATACGCCCGGAAGACATTTTCCGGCAAGGATCTATCTGAAGCAGAGGCACTCTTCCGCGAGAATGCGTTATTTCATTCGGAATCTCTGTTATGGATGGGCCAGCGCGGATTCCAGTTTTATATAGATGCTTTTATCGCGTATATCCGCAGCCCTTATTCTGCAGGTGACTCCGATGCCGTGAATGCCTTCCTTTCTTTAATCGACGCAAAGCGTGAAGAGACCAATGAGCCACTTAGAAAGATTTCCGACCGACCGACGGGGTCAGGCCGTAAATTGGCAATTAAATCAAGGTAAACGGCGGCCAAGTGCTGGATTGATCGCGGGTGCCGCTGCTCGGCAACTCGTGCGGTTGTTCACCGTGTTTCAGCATCACGGATTGTCTTCAAAGTAGATCGACGCTCTGTCTGCGCCCTGCGGGTGAGAGGAAGAAACCGCGCGAGACCGACATCGCCCTTCAGCGACACGGGCCCGCCTCCGCTTCGGTCGCCTTGGCCGGGCATGGTTTCATCCTCACAAAGCACCGATTTACTCCGAAGACCGCCACCCCGCTCCAACGTGCGCGGCTCGTCATCCGATCCGGCCTTGCGCGGCAGGCGGAATAATTTGCCGGGCTCAGGGCGGGCGGGATTCCCCCAACGCGACCGGCCACGCAGAATTATTTTTAAACAACCGTCAGTCATACGGATGCGATAGCACCAAAAACTCTGGCATCGGCTGTGCAGAAGGGGGCCAACAACCCGCACCCCCACATGAAAAAATTCCGATTCCCGCTCGGTTCAGTCATCACGTTGCGCAGGATGCGCGAAGGCGAACGGCGCGAGGCCTTTGCCGACGCCGTGCACAAGTATGTCGGGGCCGAGGAGGCCCTGGCAGCGGTTGACCGGCAGGTCGCCGACCTCGAGGACATCATCGCCGCCGAGCGCGTGCTCGGGTGCAACGCCGCCGCCCAGGTGTCGTTTCTCCATGCCTTGGCCGACGAGCGCGAACGCCGCGTCAAAGCCGCCTCTCTGGTCGACCAGGCCAAGGCCGCCATGGAACAGGCCCGCCTCGCCTGGCTGGAGGCCACCCGCGAGCTGCGGCTGGTCGAGATACTCGAGGGCAAGGCCCGCGCGACCCACCGCTTTGCCACCGAGCGCGAGGAGCAGGCGCTGCTCGACGACCGCACCAACGCCCTCTTCGCCCGCGCCAGCTGATCCGCCGCCCCATGAAGCTGCTCGCCAATCCTCTCTTGATCGTCGCCCTGGGCCTGTTGCTTGGCGTCGGCACCGGCCTGGGCGTCTTTTGGCGCGAGGCCAAGGCGCTGGCCGTCGCCGTGCGCTTGCAACAACAGGCCGCCGAGGAGCCCGAACGTCCGGAAAAACCCTGGGACTTCTGGACCCTGGAAATCGAAAACCTCGCCGCCGAGCTGCGCGACCACCGGGCCGCCCTCGACAAGCGCGAACAACAGATAACCGCCCGCGAGGAACGCCTCGCCGCCGAAGTGCGCGAACTCGAAAAAACCCGCCGCCAGATCGAGGCCCTGCGCACCGCGCTCGACGCCAGCCGCGTGCAGTTCGGCACCGAGGAAATCCGCAACCTCAAGAACCTCGCCAAGAGCTACAGCGAACTCTCCCCCCAGGCCGCCGTGGGCATCCTGCAAAAAACCGACGAGGACACCGCCGTCAAAATCCTCCACCTCATGAAGAGCGACGTGGTCAGCCCCATCCTCCAGGTGATGGGAACCTCCGCCGACCCCGAACTCACCCGGCGCGCGGCCGACCTCACCGAACGCCTGCGACTGGTCAAGTCGCCCGCCACCCAGTCCTGAGCCGCCACCCATGATCGCCCCGACGCCCAGCGCCCCGCTCCCGGCCACCCCCGCGACCCCGGCCGCGCCCCACCCGACAACCGCCCCCGACCACGCCACCGGCGGCCAACCGTTCGACCGCGTGCTCCACGACTGCACCGCGCAACGGCCCTCACCAGACCGGACCACGCCGGACCAAACCGGCCAGTTCGTATCCAAAAACCAAAGACAGACATCATCGGTCGGCGAGACCGGCGCCCCGCCCTCCCCCGTGACAACGCCCGTCGCCCCGGCGCCGGACGCCACGACTGCGCGGGCGACGCAATCACCCGCCCTTCCCCCGCGCCCGGACTTCGCGAACGCCGAAGCCAGCCACTTCATGATCGCCGACGCGAACGGCACGCCGCCCGCAGGCGCAACGATCCGCGGCGACGCCACCCCGCAACCACGCCCGAGCCCGGCCCGCACACCGGCATCCCACGGTGAACCGCGTCGCCCGCTCAACGCCTCCGCGGAGGCCGACCCCGCGCCAACGCTTCTCGCCGGACCGGCAACGCCGGCTCCCGCGACCCCCTCCGAACCGACCGCGATCAACGACCATCACCCGGCCGCGACGCGGACCGATGAGTCGCCAAGCGGCGACATCCCCGCCGCACCCGCACCCGCCCGGACCAAGACCGGACGCGGGACACCCGCCGACGAACCGTCGCCGGAACTGGCGGCGATGTTCGGCCTGTCCTCACGGTTGTTCCCAACCGAGGCCCCGGCACGCCCCCCGACCGCCGACGGCGACGCCTGGTCCCGAACCGCCCGACCCGACACCGGCGACGCCGCGCCGGCGTTCAACGCAAGAACCAGCGGTCAAAACGTATCCATATTCATAGGACAAGCCGCCGCCCCGACGTCGCCGGCGCCCAAGCCCGACCAACTCGCGTCGACGGCGGCACCGACGGCCAACGCGCCCGCGGCGCCCGCCACCACGCCCGCTCCGGCCACCGCGGTCCCGGAAGCCGCCGGCCTGCCCGTCGCCACCGAGGCCGTTCCCGCACGGGATCCGGCGACCCTCCGCGCCCCGATCCCCGCCAACGGTTTCAACTCAGCGGTCCAGGCCGCCAACGGCATCCCGGCCAACCCCGGGGCGCAGTCCGCCGGGTCCGCGGAAAAAATTGCCGCCACCGCAACGCCTCCGTCGGCCCAGCCGTCCTTTCCGGTGCGGAATGACGCGAAGAATATTTTTCTAAACACTGATTCAAAGCAGGATACATCGATCGAAAAACCTGCTGGCATCGTAAATGCAAAGACGCCGGCAGACATGTCGTCCGTATTCGAAAATCAAGCACAGGCAACCGGCTCCCGCGACGCGGCGACCGGCCTGGCGCCCGCCCCCGCGACCGTGTCCGCCGTGTTTTCCCCGGCAACGGGCGGGCTGGAGAAAGCCGGCGAGCCGGCGCCGGGCGAGAGTGCCGTGGCCGCCGCCAACCCCGCCGAGGCGGTGCGCCGGGTGGTCGACATCGTGCATGAATTTCGCGGGCGCGACCGCGGCTCGGTCGAGGTCGCGTTCGACTTTGCCGGCGAGGAGGCGCTGACCGTGCGCGTCGACCTGCGCGGCGGCGAGGTGCGCACGACCTTCCGCACCGATTCCGACGAGTTGCGCGCGGCGCTTGGCCGCGAGTGGCGGGGATTCGCCGCGGACTTCGCGCACGAGGCCCGCGGACAGCGCGTGGCCGATCCCGTCTTCACCGGAGCCGACGGCTCCCGGCAATCCGGCGCCGATGCCGGCGCCTCCGGCGGGCGCGACGCCCGGCAATCTTTCGCGAATCCGGACCAGCCGGGCTCGCACCGCGGAGCGCCCTCCGACGGCGCCCGGCATTCGCACGCGGCCTCCGCGCCGGCCCAGCCGGCCGCCGCCCCCCGCGTTTCCACCCACCGACTCCTCCAAGCCTTCGCCTAAAGTCATGCAAGTCTCCTCCACCAACCCGCTCGGCGCGGCCGCGACCGCCGACACCTCCAACCGCGTCGTGCAAAAACAGCTCGGCCAGGAAGATTTCCTCAAGCTGCTCACCGTGCAGCTCCAGCAGCAGGATCCCATGAAGCCCATGGACGACACCCAGTCCATCGCCCAGATGGCGCAGTTCAGCTCGCTGCAGCAGATGACCGCGATCAGCGACGGCATCGCCGCCATGCGCATCGACTCGCAGCTCGCCTCCGCCGGCACGCTGCTCGGCCGCGAGGTCACCATGAACGCCACCGGCGGCCGGGTCGTCACCGGCGTGGTCGACGCGGTCGCGCGGACTGAAGACGGCCCGATGCTCACCATCGGCGGCGAATCCCACGCCTACGACGGGCTCGTGCGCGTCGCCCCCGCCCCGGTCGCCGCCGACGGCGCGGCCTCCTGACAGGTCCCCTTTCCCACTCCAATCCTCCGACAACCTCAAATCCGCATCCCACCATGTCCCTCATCGGCACCCTCACCTCCGGCGTCAGCGCCCTGCGCAGTTTCACCAAGGGCCTCGAAGTCATCGGCAACAACATCGCCAACGTGAACACCGTGGGCTTCAAAAGCTCGCAGGCCAGCTACTCCGACAGCTTCAGCAACACCCTGCGCGGCTCCTCGCCCTCCAACGGCAACACGCCCAACATGTCCTCCACCCAGGTCGGCACCGGCGTGCGCATCGCCGGCATCAACTCCAACTACACCCAGGGCGGTCTCACCACCACCGGCGTCACCACCGATCTCGGCATCTCGGGCAACGGCTTTTTCCGCGTCACCAACCCGGTCGACGGCCAGGAATACGCCAGCCGGGCCGGCAACTTCCGCTTCGACGACCAGGGCTTTCTGGTGACGGCCGAGGGCTACCGCGTGCAGGGCCTCACCGGCGGCACCGCGCTCGCGGCGCCGGCGGCGGTGGGCGACATCCGCATCGGCACGCCGCCCGCCGGCACCGAGTTGCAAACCTACTCGGTCGACCGGCTCGGCAACCTCGTCGAGTTCTACTCCGACGGCAGCTCGACCACCACCAACCGCCTGCTCCTGCAAAACTACTCCGACCCCAGCGCGCTGCAAAAGGTCGGCAGCAACCTGTTCAGCGGCTTCACCGCCGCCGGAGCCATCGGCGGCGCCGCGCTCACCGCGGCCAACAACGCCGCCGGCGAGAACGGCCTGGGCACCATCGAGTCCGGCACCCTGGAGCTCTCCAACGTCGACCTCACCGAGCAGTTCGCGAACATGATCACCACGCAGCGCTCGTTCCAGGCCAGCTCACGCCTCGTCACCGTGTCCGACACCGTGCTCGAGGACATCGTCAACCTTAAGCGCTGATCCCCGCCATGGCCACCGAACCCGCAGCCGCCGACGGCGCCGCGCCCGGCGACGCCGCCAAGAAAAAATCCGGCGGTCCCTCGCCGCTCCTGCCCGCGCTGCTCGCGCTGGTGGTCGCGCCCGCGCTCACCTTCGCCGTCGCCAAGTTCGTGCTCATCCCCTCGCTGCGCAGCGAGCTCGCGGCGCCCGCCGGCGACGGGTCGGCCGCCGCGCCGTCCGCCCACGGCGAGTCCTCCGGCCACGGGGGCGGCGGACACGGCAAGGCCGCCGCGGCCGTCGGCGGCAACAGCTACACGTTTGAGAACGTCGTCGTGAACCTCGCCGGCACCATGGGCACGCGCTACCTCAAGACCACCTTCCTCGTCACCGGCCCCGAGGCCGACCTCGCCGGAGTCTTCGAGGCCAACAAACCCGCGCTGGTCGACGTCACCCTCAACGTGCTCTCCTCGCTCTCGCTCGGCGACCTGGAGGAAGCCGGCTCCAAGAACCTCATCCGCGAAAAGCTCGTGCAGTCCTACAACCAGGCCCTCGGCCGCAAGGTCGCCGAGCAGGTCTTCTTCTCCGACTTCGTGGTGCAATAACCCCCCTGCCCTTCCCTCCCGCCCGCGCCCGTCCCATGTCCGACGACGACGAAAATCCCAACGCCGACTTCGTTCTCGACCAGAGCGAGATCGACCGGCTGCTCTCGCAGGCCCAGGAGACCGCCAAGCCCTCGGTGCACCGCGCCGACGGACGCCGCGCCGGCGAGGGCGGCCTGAAGGTCGAGCCCTACGATTTTCGCAACCCGGTCTTCCTGACCGAGGTCGACCTGCGCCGCCTGCGCCTGCTGCATGAGGACTTCATCCGCTACCTCTCCGCGCGGCTCGCGCTGTTTTTGCGCATGGAGTGTTCGTTGAAGATGTCGCGCCTGACCACGCTCACCTACGCCAAGTTCACCGAGGGCCTGCCCAACCCGACGCATATCTGCCTGTTCAAAACCGAGCCGCTGACCGGCGTCGGCATTCTCGACATCAACCCGCGTCTGGCGCTCACGCTGGTCGACCGGATGCTCGGCGGCCGCGGCCACTCGGTGAAGGTCGACCGCTACCTCACCGAGATCGAGATCGCGCTGCTCGAGGACGTCCTGCGCCTGATCCTCGAGGAGTGGTGCGCCCAGTGGCAGCACGAGGGCGACCTGCACCCCGAGATCATCGGCCACGAGAACAACGGCCGCTTCCTGCAAACCTCGCCCAAGGACGCCATCATGCTGGCACTGGCGATCGAGGTCGACTTTGGCGACTGCTCCGAGGCGGTGCAGATCGGCGTGCCCTACTACACCATCGAGCCGATGGTGAAGGCCATCCAGGCGCGCCGCACCCGCGACACCTCGCCGGCCCGCCCCGGCGCGCCCGCGCGCTGGAAGGACATCTACGAGCACATCGCGCTGCCGGCCCACGCCGAGTGGGACGCCTTCGAGCTGACCCTGCGCGAGCTCACCCGCCTGCGCGTGGGCGACGTGCTCACGCTGCCGCCGGACATCGTCGACCAGACGCGCGTCTGCCTGGCCGGCACTCCCAAGTTCAACGGCACGGTCGGCCTCGACGGCGACCATGTCGTGGTCCGACTCTCCGAAAAAATCCAACCCGAGGAAACCTCCCATGCCCATGCTCTCTGAAGACAACACCGCGCTGGACCTTGTGCTCGACGTCAAGGTCCGGGTCGCCGTCCAGCTCGGCTCCTGCCAGCTCCCCATGCGCGAGGTGCTCGCGCTCTCGCCCGGCTCGATCATCCAGCTCAACCAGCACGCCAACGACGTGAACGACAAGCTCATCGCCTACGGCGAGGTGGTGGTCGTCGAGGACAGCTTCGGCATCAAGATCACCGAGCTGGTCGGCTCCACGCCGGCCGCGTGAGCCGGGTCGAGGCTCGGGTCGCTGGCGCTCCCCGCTACGCCGGGTGCGACGCCGGGTGTGTAGCCGCGAGCGCCAGCGAGTGGTTCCGTTTTCGCAAAAAACGAAAACCCGGCACGGGGCGGGCCCGGCCGGGGTTGCGGGGTCGCGCGCGGGGGGGCCGCGCGCAAAGGGGAAAAATGGGCAGGCCCAAAAGCCCGCGGCCATGGCGAAAGCCAAGAACGTGCGCCGCGCGACCACGCGGTCGATGGAGAGCACGGTCTTCACGAAACCCATCA
>JBDRJH010000385.1:0-2321 GCA_043815125.1 Verrucomicrobiota bacterium | reverse complement strand
GGGGAACGGGCCGCATCCTCGACGACCCCGAGAAGTACCGCAGCGTTCTGTCCACCTAGGCCCCGTGCCCCTCGGCTCCGATCGCTACGCTTCGCGCGCCGACACCGCCGTCGTCGTGGTCTGCCTCGTCCTCAGTCTGGTGGCCCTGGCGTTGCCGGCGGGGCTGCGGGAGCCCATCGCCGGCGCGCTGCGTCGGACGGTACTCCTCCCGGTGCTGGGGCTCCAGCGCGCCACCATCGAGTCTGCCGAATCCCGTGCCCGGCTCTCCACGGTGCGCGCGCAGCGCGACTCGCTCGTGCTGGAGACGATGTTCCTTCCCGAGTTGCGCGCCGAGAACGAGCGGCTCCGCGCGCTCCTCGGTCTCGCGGCGCGCCTCGGGCACGGGTTCACGACGGCCGAGGTGCTTCACCAAGCCGGCGTCGCGGACGGTTTGACGCTGGTGCTCTCGGCGGGTCGGGACGCAGGGGTCGAGCCGTTCGCGACCGTCGTGGCCGCGGACGGCGTGCTCGGCCTGGTGCAGGTGGTCGACACGCACACCGCCGTGGCCCTCGCGTGGACCCACCCCGACTTCCGCGCCAGCGCGATGGTCGAGGGCACCGATGTGTACGGCATCGTCCGGGCGCGGCGCGGCGCGCGGTCCGGTGAGCTGATGGAGCTGATCGGCGTCCCGTACCGCGAGCAGCTCTCGCCCGGGACGCGGGTCGTCACCTCGGGCCTGGGCGGGATCTTCCCGCGCGGCATTCCGCTGGGGACGGTCCAGGGGATCCTCAGCGAGGCGGCCGGGTGGGAGCGGACGTACCTGCTCCAGCCGTCCGTGCATCCCGCCGAGGCGCGGCACGTCATCGTGCTCGCCCCGGAGCGCTCGGCGGACTCGCTTCAAGCGGCGTTCGACAGCGCGCGGGCGGGGTCGGACAGCGTGCTCGTCGTGCGCGACTCCACGGGGATCCGTGCGGTGCCCCTGCCACCGCGCGTGCGGCGTCCGAGGCAGTTACCCGTCGCCCCGGCGGACTCCCTGCAGCCGCCGGTCCCGCCGCCCGACACTGCGCCCCGGGTGCGCCGATGAGGGTCGCGCCCGCGCAGTTGCGGCTCGGGCTGGTGCTCGCGCTGCTGGTGGCCGCCCACTTCGCGGTGCGGCCGGCCCTCGGTGATCCGCGGTTCGCGCCCGATCTCGTCCTCGTCGCGCTGCTCTTCTTCGCCATCCGGGTTCGGCCGATGGCCGGGACCATCGCCGGGTTCCTCGTCGGTCTCGTGACGGACGCGGTGGCTCCGACGGCGTTCGGCGCGGCGGCGTTCGCCCTGACCATCGTCGGCTACCTCGCGGGGTGGCTCAAGGCGATCGTCTTTGCCGACAACCTGCTGGTCAACGCGCTGTTCGTCTTCGTGGCGGCGTGGGTTCGAGACGCCATCCTCGTCCTCGTCGCGCACCAGCTGCAGGGCGGGTCGCTGGCCTGGCAGCTGCTCGCCATCTCGCCGCTGGCGGCGGCCTCGACCGCCGCGGCCGCGTTGCTCGTGCTCATCGTGTTCCGCGGCTGGATCCGCGAGGGCCCCGTGTGACGACGCGTCCCGCGTTCCACTCGTTCCTGCTCGCCCAGCGGGGGACGCTGGCGAGCCGCCTGCTCCTCGCCGTCTTCGCGTTGCTGGCCCTCGCCTTCTTCCGGCTCCAGGTGGTCGAGCACGATCGCTATCATCTGCGCTCCGAGTCGAATCGGCTGCGGCCGATCCCGTTGCCGGCGCCGCGGGGACTGATCGTGGACCGCCTCGGGAATGTGATCGCCGAGAACGTGCCGGGATACTCGGTGTCGCTGCTGGCGGCCAACGAGGACTCGCTGCGCGCGATGCTTGCCCGGCTCCAGGCGGTCGTTGCCCCCGTCGAGGTGCCGGTGGACCTCGCGGTGTCACGATTCCGGGCGCTGCCTTACGAACCGGCGCTGGTGCTGAAGGACGCGCCTTTCGAGCTGGTGTCCCGGCTGGAGGAGCGCCGACCCGTGCTCCCCGGCCTTGTGATCCAGCGCGAGCCCAAACGCCTCTATCCCGACAGCGCCGTCGTCGCCCACCTCGCCGGGTACGTGGGGGAAGTGACGCAGCAGGAATTGGGCTCCGACCGGCTCCGGTCCCGGCGCCCAGGCGCGATCGTCGGGAAGGAGGGCCTCGAGCGCGAGTACGAGAACCTGCTCGCCGGCGCCGACGGGGTCCGTTTCGTCGAAGTGGATGCCCTGGGGCGCGTGGTGCGCGACGAAGGTGCTGCCGCGTCGCTGCCGCCGGTGCCCGGACGCCTGCTCCGCACGACGGTGGATCTCGATCTGCAGCGGTTCGTGGCCGGC
>JBDRJH010000384.1:0-7166 GCA_043815125.1 Verrucomicrobiota bacterium | reverse complement strand
GCATCCGGAGGTGGCGCGCGCCCTGGGGTGGTTGGAGCGGCATTTCGCGGAGCCGGACGCGCTGGAGGGGTTTTACCGGACGGTGGGGCTCAGCCCGAATCACTTCCGGCTGTTGTTTCGGCGGCACACGGGGGAGACGGTGCAGGAGGTGCTGGCGCGGCTGCGGTTGCGGCGGGCGCGTTACCTGGTGCGGGAGACGGGCTGGCCGATGAAGCGGATCGCGGCGGAGACGGGGTTCGCGGATCCGTTGTATTTCTCCGGTCAATACAGGCGCTTTTGGGGGCGGACGGCGACGGAGGATCGCGCGGGCGGCGGGGTGGCGTAAAAAAGCCGGCCTGGGCGGGCCGGCTGGGAGGCGAGAGGGAAGGGAGGCGTGTGGACGTCAGGGGGCGGCGGGCGCCGGCGCGGGCGGGTTGAGTTCCTCGAGGCTGATGGGTTCGAGGTTGAAGAGGTCGATGTCCATGGAGCCGGACTGGATTTGGAAGAGGCAGATCATGCACTCGATGCGAACGGCACCCTCGGGGACGGCGAATTTTTTGGTGATTTCCTTCCAGTCGGTGGACCCTTTGCGGGAGATGATGATGGGGGAGGGGCTGCCTTTGACCTTGGTTTTGTTGTCGTCGAGGAACTGGAGGATGATGCGGGCGTCGAACCAGGCTTTCTCGCCGGAGACGATGTCGGCGGCGCGGGCGATGGTGTCGAAGCGGAAGGCCTTCACGTCCGCGGGGCACGTCAAAGTCGCGGTAGATCATGATGAGTTTGCCGGGTTCGGGCTGGGTGAGGCGCAGGAAGGAGCGGCCTTCCTCGCGGTGCCAGCTGATGCCTTTGCCCGGGGACCAGTCGACGGGCCAGTCGCCGTTGGGCGTGGATTTCCAGACGTCGAAGCCGTTGTTGGAGACAAAGGGGAGCTTGGGGGTGGCGGTGTCGTCCTGGGCGTCGAGCGCGGGGGTGGCGGCGAGGAGGACGGAGAGGAGGGCGGTGAAGCGACGGAGCATGTAAAGGGGGGGCATTGCTAAATGGGGGTCGGTCAGATGGGGTTGTTGTTGAAGTCGAGCTTGCCGATGTGGCCGCCGAAGAACACGGCGTTGCGGTGGCCGGTGTGGTTGGTTTCTTCGAGGGTGAGGTCACCGTCGCGCATGGCCCAAGTCGTGGGTGCGATTTGGATGATTTTGAAGGGCTTAGGGGAGACTTTGCCATATTGGTCGACTCCGCCCCAAGGTCGTTTGTTGGTTCCTTCATCGTCGGGCACGGCGGGTTGAAGTGCATAGCACTTATTTCCGAGTTCGCCCTTGTAGCCTGGGCAATCGAAAATGCCGGCGTAGGATAGGCCTGTGGTATTGGACCACGTTGTGGCCTCCTGCGTGGCCATGTAGGAAAGGATGTGATTGTGCAGGTTGCGCGGATCGCGGTTATAGTGCGGCGAGATGCCCACGACATTCGATGGCGGCAGGTAACCGTTGTTGTCGGCCGCGTAGGCTTGGATGACCACGCCGAATTGGCGGAGGTTGCTCACGCAGCGGGAGTTTTTGGATGACTCGCGGACTTGACCGACGACGGGGATGAGGATGGCGGCGAGGATGCCGACGATGGCGATCACGGTGAGCAACTCGATCAGCGTGACGCCGCGGGATAAATGCGGGCGGGGTTATTTCATGGCGGGGGCTCCGAGGGGGTGGCCATGACGTTACCGCATCCTTATCGCTATGCAAGTGCTATCTTATAAAGCACCGGCGTCTTGGATTAAGGCGATTTGCGGCTTTAGTGCCGTTGTTTTCGGTAGATTACGCGCTTGTTTTTGCCTGTTGGGCGATGGGGGCGGGTGTTGATTGCTATGGGTTTCGATTTTAATGCATAGCAATCGGGTGCTTCTTGTGAACGAACTGGATGCGTCAGGCGATGCGGAGGGAGCAGGCCAGCACGCCGTGGTCGGCAGGGGTTTCGGCGGGTTTGGCGGGGGCGGGCTGGAGCCGGATGCGGGTGACTTGGGCGTCGTTGCCGTGGTGGTCGCGGTAGTCGCAGGTCTCGATGGCGGCGATGAGGGTGTTGTCGCGCGGGGTGAGTCGCAGGCGGACGGTCGGGGTGGTGATGATGGCGTCGGGGCCGTCACGGGTGACGGAGCCCGGGCAGATGATCATGGTTTCAACCGGTCCGGGCGCGGTGAGGCGATAGGTGTCGGACACGGTCAGGTGGCCGGCGGTTTTGTCGAGGGTCCAGGCGCGGTGAAGTCGCGCGCAGTTGGCCTCGGGCGGGTAGCAGCGGGTGAGGTCGACGGCGAATGCGGCGTGGTCGTCGCGGGTCTCGGCGTGCAGCACGTCAGCGGCGAATTCGCGGCCGGCGGGTTGTTCGCGGTTGTTGACGAAGGGCACGGAGTGGCCGAGCGAGCGGGCGGCGAGGTTTTCGTAGCGGTGGTCGCCGAAGAAGGCGCGGGTGTATTCGGGGGCGCCGATCTCGATGATGGCGGGGGCGCCGTCGATGTTGAGCAACCAGGAGCCGCAGTCGTTGTGGTTGTGGTGTTCGGCGTTGTGGCCGCCCTTGGCGGCGAGTTCCCAGCGGTGGCCGCGGTCATCGGTGCCGCGGGCGACGAGCGCGCCGTAGTCGGGGAAAATGGCGTCGGGCCGGATGGTGTCCGGGGCGTCGGCGAGGGGGGCGGCGGGGGGCGTGCGCAGGGCCAGGCGGGTGAGGTTGAAGAAGTCGCGGCGCAGGTCGTCGAGGTTGAGGCCGTGCGCGGCTTGGTGGCGGTAGGCGGCCGCGCCCTCGGCCGCGAGCATGGGGTCGTCGAGGCGTTGACCGAGACACGCGAGCAGCGGTGCGGAAAGCCGACCGGTGCGCGAGCCGTCGGAGAAGTTGACCATGTGGCCCCCGGCGAGGCACATGAGCGGGGCGAAGCGGGCGATGCGGGCGATCTTGGGATCGCCTTCGAAGAGGGACAGGCGGCCGGCGGTGCGGTGTTCGAGTTGGGCGTTGAGTTCGGTGAACCAGCCGAAGCCGTAGGACCAGTAGCCGGGTCCTTCGGAGGTCGAGCCGTCGTCGCCAAAGCCTTCCAGGTAGCGGGGCAGCCTGGTGGCGGCGAGGGTCAACATGCGGGCGACGAGCGCATGGTCGTCCTCGATGGCGAGGGCCGCGCCGAGCACGCCCTGGTGGCAGACGGCGTTCCAGTTGTTGGTGATTTGCAGCCAGGTGAACGGGGCCCGGGGCTCGACGTAGTTTTCGAAGATTTGGGTGCGGAGGCGGGTCTTGATGCGGTGTGCGATCTGGTCGGGGATGATGACGGCGAGCACGACGAGGATCTCGGCGAGGTTGTTGGCGGTCTCGGCCGCGAAGAGGTCGATCATCCAGGGGTTCTTGCCGGTGGGCTCGGTCCAGACGTGGGCGGGCAACGACCACGATTCCTCGTCGAGGATGGCGGTCAGCTTTTGCAGAAACGAAGGCAACAGCCGCGCGCGCACGGCGTCGTCGCCGAGCAGGACGGCGATGGCGGCGCGACCGAGCCGGCGGCGGCGCTCGAAGTAGGGGCGCTCAAACGGCAGGCGGTCCCCGGTCTTGAAAAAGTCCGCGTAGAGCTTGTCGGTGAGCGCTGGCAGCGACTCGTCGGCCTCGGCGTCGGCGCGGGCGAGGAGCGGCGTCAGCCAGGCGGCGACGGCGGGGTGACCGCGCAAGGCGGTCCACTCGGGGGCGCCAAGCGGCGGCAGCGCGGGGCGGCCGGCGGTTTCGGCCAGGATGGCGGCGATTTGCGATTCGTCGGGCGGGGGCAGCAACAGGTTTTGCATGGGGGAACAGGGTGCGACGAACCAACCGCACTCCCGCGGTCAACACAAGCAGACGGCCGTCGCGGCCACCGGAAAAACGATTGAACATCGTTTAACAAAACCGGCCGTCGCGTCGGTTTTCCCTCGGAGGCGCGCCCATCTCCCGCGCTGTGAAAACACAGGGGTTGCACGCCGCGAAAATGCCGCGGGGAATGCGCGTCCACGCATGAATCCCTCCCCGGACACCGTCGCCGTTTCCCCCGTGGCCGCCCTCATCGACGGCCTGCTGCAACGTCTCTCGCGCGAGCAATACGTCCACGTCGCGCCGCTGCGCATCGAGCGCTGGCTGACCCGCGAACCGGTGCCCTTCGCCGCGCGCGAATCGGGCGCGCGCGCCGCCGTCGGTGTCGGCGAGCCCTGGGCGCGGCATGTGTTCGATTGCGCGTGGATGCGCTTCAGCGCCACGCTGCCGGCCGGCGCCACCGCCGAGGGTCTGATCGCCCGCATCGACATCAACGGCGAGGCCTGCGTGGTCGACGCCGCCGGCGTGCCCTGTCGCGGGTTGACCTGCGTCAAATCCACCTTCGACCACCGCCTCGGCCAACCCGGCAAGACCGTCTGCCGCCTGCCCGCCGGCGCCGTGCGCGACGGAAGCGTGGAGCTCTGGGCCGACGCCGCGCTCAACGACCTTTTCAGCAACGTGCCCGACGGCGGCGTCGTCGCGCTGGCCGAACTCTGCACCGTCCGCGGGGAGGTGCGCGCGCTCTACTACGACCTGGAGACGCTCTGGAACTACCACGGCACGCTCGCCGCCGGTGACGGGCTGCTGGCCAAACTCGACACCGATCTGACCACCGTCGCCGCCCTGCTCGAACACTTCGTCGACGATGCCGACGTGGCCACGGCACGGGATCGCCTGCGGCCTTGGTTTGCCTCGACGGACAAGCCCCGCCTGGAGGTCCACGCCATCGGGCACGGTCACCTCGACCTCGCCTGGCTGTGGCCGATCCGCGAAACCATCCGCAAGGGCACCCGCACGCTCGCCAGCGTGATCTACAACCTCGAACGCCACCCCGACTATCGCTTCGGCTGCAGCCAGCCGCAGCTCTTCGCGTGGATCAAGGAACAGCAGTTCGCGCTGTATTCGAAAATCAAGGACGCCGTCCGTTCCGGCGGCATCGAGCTGCAGGGCACGTTCTGGGTCGAGCCCGATTGCTCGATGCCCTCGGGCGAGTCCTTCGTGCGCCAGGTGCTGCACGGTGCGCGCTGGTTTCGCGAGGAGTTCGGCATTACGCCCGACTACTGCTGGCAGCCCGACGTGTTCGGCTACCACGGCCAGCTCCCCCAGATCCTGCGCAAGAGCGGCCACCGCCACTTCATGACGCAAAAACTCTCCTGGAACGTCGTGAACCGCTTCCCGCACCACTCGTTTCACTGGCAGGGCATCGACGGCACCCGCGTGCTCACCCACATGCTGGCCGAGGAGACCTACAACGGCCCCGCCGCCGCGCACTCGCTGCGCAAGATCGCCGACGACTACGCCGAGCGCGCCGTGTCGAACCACGCCCTCATGGTCTACGGCATCGGCGACGGTGGCGGCGGTCCCGACGCCGAGCACCTCGAGCGCCTCAAACGCGCCCCCGGTCTGCCCGGCCTGCCCAACGTGCGCTTCGGCACCGTCTCCGAATTTTTCCGCGCGCTCGAAGGCGAGTCCGACGCCTTCCCGATCTGGCAGGGCGAACTCTACCTCGAGCGCCACCAGGGCACGCTCACCACGCAGGCCCTCGTGAAGCGCAACAACCGCCTCTGCGAAGTCGCCCTGCGCGAACTCGAGTGGGCCGCGTTCCTCGCCGCCGAGGCCGGCGTCGCGCCGTATCCGGCCGAGGCGCTCGACCGCTGCTGGAAGGAGGTCCTGCTCTACCAATTCCACGACATCCTGCCGGGCTCCTCGATCAAGCGCGTCTACGACGAGTGCAACCCGCGCTACGCCGCCATCCTGGACGAACTGCACGCGCTCACCGCAGAGCGTTACGCCGCGCTGGCCAAGGGCGCGACGGTGTTCAATTCCTCCGCCTGGCCGCGCGCCGAATGGATTCGCCACGACGGCCGCTGGCATTGGGCGGAGGTGCCCGCCCTGGGGGCCGCCGGCCTCCTGCCTGCTCCCGCAATCGACGGCACGCTGAAAGCCGACGCCAGCTCGCTCGAAAACGAACACCTGCGCGTGCGCTTCAACGCCGACGGCTTCATCGATTCCATCCTCGACAAACGCGCCGGCCGCAAGGTGCTCGCCCCCGGCGCCGTGGCCAACGAGCTGGTCGTCATCGCCGACACCGGCGACGCGTGGGACTTCGAGACCGACCACCCCAACAAGGACGTGTGGCCCTACCTGCGCCGCCCGACCGCGCGCCCCGCGCTGCACGCCCGCGGCTGGGGCGTCGACGGTCCCGTCGCCGAGCTGTCATTGGTCTGGCACTACGGCGCGTCGGAGATCCGGCAGACCGTGCGCCTCGCCGCCGGCGCGGAACAGATCGAGTTCGACACGCACGCCGACTGGCGCGATCCGGCGACCATGCTGCGCGTGCGTTTCCCGCTGGCGGTGAACGCCCCCGAGGCGAGCTTCGAGATCCCCTTCGGCCACATCCGCCGCAGCACGCTGGACGACACTCTCGTGCGCCGCGCGCAGATCGAGGTCGCCGCGCTGCAATGGGTCGACCTCTCCGACGAGACCGGCGGCGCCGCGCTCTACAACGACTGCAAGCACGGCTTCCGCGTGAAGGGCAACGTCATCGACATGGCGCTCATCCGCAGCGTGCCGCACCCGGGCAACGCCCTCATCGGCAAGGACGACGTCTCCGCTGCGGACGCCGGCGAAAAGGTCTACGGCGACCTCGGCGCGCACACGTTCCGCTACGCGTTGCGCCCGCACGGCGCCGACGTGGACGCCGCCGCGCTGACCGCCGGAGCCCGCGCCTTCAACACCCCGCTCACCGTGTTCGCGGGCACCGGCACCGGCCGCCTGCCGGCGACGCCGCGCATCGAGGGCGCGCAGATCGAGGTCGCCGCCGTCAAGCCCGCCGAGGACGGTCGCGGCTGGGTCTGGCGTCTGGTCAACACGACCGGCCGCCAGGTCGACGCCGCCTTCGTCGCCGACGGTGTGTGGAGCGAGTGCGATCTGGTCGAGACCGTGATCGCGCCGTTGCCAGCCGACGCGGACGGCCGCCACGCGTTGCGCTTCGGTCCCTTTGAAATCAAGACCGTGCGGACCGGCGCCTGAACAAAGGTAGGGCGGCCCCTCCCCTGGCCGCCGTGGTGGGCGGGTTGGGCGGCCCGCGGAGTGGCCGCCCGACCGTGGTCGGAGCGCCGCAACGCACCGGCAGGTGCCGCACCCGCGGGCCGTCGCCCCACGTGGCCGCGAGAATA
>JBDRJH010000383.1:0-8996 GCA_043815125.1 Verrucomicrobiota bacterium | reverse complement strand
GCGCACACCCAGGCGCAGTAACCAGACGGTCAGCACGGTATGCTCGGGGCCACTGCCGGCCCACGGAGGACCGTTGTCGCAAAGGATGGAGCCCGGCAGCCCATGGTGGGTAAAAAGCTCGGTAAGGCAGGGTTGCACTGTGGTGGTCTGCTCGTTGCCGCAGGCGCGCAATCCGACCAGGTAACGCGAGTGATCATCGAGCACGGTCAGCGGATGGCAGCGGCCGCAGTGCAGTGCAAAGTGGCCTTTAAAGTCCATCTGCCAGAGTTCATTGGGCTCAGAGCGGGTGAAGCGCTGCCACGGCTGATGTTGTTGGCTGACGACCGGGTCGATACAGCCGGCGCGCTTGAGCAAACGCGCCACGGTGCTGACGGCCGGCAGATCACAAGCTCCCAAGTCCTGCAATCGCCTCCGCAACTTGCGTGGTCCCCACGTGGGGTGTTCGCCGCGCAAGGCCAGCAACGCCTCCTCCGTAGGTTGATCGGTTTGATTGGACCTGCGCGTCCTCGCCGAGGGCCGGGCAACCAATGCCGCGTCACCTTTTTGGGCAAAACGCCCCAACCACTTGTAGCCCGTCTTTCGACTGATCCCAAAGCGTCGGCAAAGCTCGCTGACGCTGACTCCTCCCGCGGTGGCCAAGCTCACAAATTCACGCCGCCGCGCAAACACGTCTTTTGTATCCCAAGTCATGGTAAGAGGTCCATGGACCTCTTCCCATGACTTGAAAACTGTCACCCCCATAGCGGAACACCTGTTACCCACAACCCGGAACAGAACACGCCGGGCGCGCCGGTTCGGTTGCGATTGACCGCCATCAAACACGGCGGGCCCGGCGTTCGCGCCCTACCCGGAAACCGGCGTTGCTTCTTCGTGTAGCCACGCCCGTGGCTACCACTTCATTTAAAACACCCTACCGGCCGTGGGCGGTCTGGGCGAGGGCGGGAGCCGGCGACGCGGCGGGGACGCGGTCGTAGAGGCGGGCGTCGCGCACGATGAGGACCTGGCGGGCGTCGTCCCGGAGTTCGCGGTGGGTGGCGAAGAGGATGAGGAGGCGCATGTCGTCGCGCGGCAGCCGGAGCTTTTTCGCGGGCGACTTGAAAATCGAGCCGTCGGGCTGGCGCGCGCCGTAGGTGAAGATGAAGCCGGAGGCGTCGGCAACGGCGACGCGGGTGCCGGCGATGTCCTGCGGCGGGACGGCGACGACTTGATCGTCGAGTTTGCAGAGGATCTCGTCGGCGGAGAGGTTGACGAGGCGGATGGTGCCGGGCGCGTGGCCGGCGGGCGCGTCGTCGAGGAGTCGATAGGTGACGCGGCCCGAGGGATCGTGGAAGAACGCGAGCAGGGCGGGCGCGGTGCCGGCGGGGAGCGCGACTTCGAGGGCGGGCGTCATGAGGGGGCGGCCTTCGGTGTCCTGGGTCTGGCGAAAGAGGCGCAGGGTGTCGGTCGCGGGCACGGGGTTGGCGGGGCCGCGTTGAGTCGCTCCGACTTGGAAGGGGGCGTGGGTGCCGTCGGCCTTGGCGTAGAAGAGCGGGGGCACGGGGGAGTCGGTGAGCGCGAGGGCGCTGATGTCGCGCGGCGGCGGGGCGGGCGGACGGCTTTGCGCGTGCAGGGTGGAGGCGATCAGGGCGAGGCCGAGGGAGAGGAGCGTAAGTGTGGGTTGACGCATGGGGAGAGTGCGGCGCGGGCCGCGTGGTTCAGAGATCGCCGGGGCCGAGCCAGCGGAGGGAGACGATGGCGAAGCGGCGGCCGAAGTCGCCGGTGGGTTCGTAGCGGGCGTTGCCGGTGGTGCCGGCGGGTTCGACCGGATCGACGGTGCGCTGGACGACGGCCTCGAGCCAGGCGCGGCCGGCGATCTCGCCGGTGGCGGGGTTGACGGTATCGCCATAGGTGCGGATGAGGAAGGTGTCGCCGCGCGCGGTGAGCGCGGGGCCGATCATGCCGAGCAGGTCGGCCTGGGTGACGAAGCCGGGGGCGTGCGAGAGGAGCGAGCCCGCCTCGCCGGTGGGCGCTCCGGCGAGGTGCTCGGTGTCGAGGTAGTGGCCGGCGGAGGGGGTGATCTGCATCACGGCGTTGAGCGCGGTCGTGGTGGCGGCAACAGGGTCGAGCACCACGCGAAAGGCGCGGTCGTTGTTGTCGGTGGCGAGGGGGTAGTTCACGCCGCCGTTGATGCCGGAGACGTTGAGGGCGCGCTGGAGGGTGCCGTTGAGACCGGAGAGGCCGATGAAGGAGTCGTAGGTGTTCGAGCCGACTCCGTAGGCGTGGGTGCCATTGTGAAAGGCGGACTGGTTTTGGGTGCGGGCCTCGAGCCATGCGTCGGCACCGGAGCGGTCGGGGGAGACGAGGCGGCGGTTGACGAAATCGGAGAGGGAATAGAAGGGGCCGCGGAGGCGGACTTCATCGACGATGCGCTCCGCGAGCGTCTGGATCATGTCGTCGGTGAGGTAGCGGAAGCCGGTGAAGAGTTTGGTGTAGTCGCGGTTGGCGGTCGGGGCGGCTCCGATGGCGGCGCTGTTTTTTCCGGCAAAGGTGAACTCGAGGTTGCCGCCGGAGGGGTCGAGGGTGCGGGAGACGGGGATGGCCTTGGAGATGGCGTCGCCGGAGCGGTCGTCCGAGGCGTAGCGGAGGCCGCGGAAGGCGGTGAGGAGGGCTTTCCACGCTTCGACGGAGGTGGAGTTGACGTTGAGCGCGCCGAGATTTTCGAGGTGGGCGGCGGCGGTGTCGTAGTCGCGCACGTCGGAGGCGGAGAGACCGCCGGTGTTGAGGAAGCGGTGGCGGGAGTTGGCCAGCGGGGTGGAGTTGTCGAGGGCGACGGCGCCGGACTGCGGAATGCCGGAGAGGAAGGAGCGGTCCCACAGCGCTTCGTTGAGGAGGTAGGAGAGGTCGAGGTAGCGGTTGAGGGTGTCGTTGGGCAGCTTGCCGGCGGCGCGATAATGATCGTCGTAGAGGGCGTAGTTGGCGGCGGTGGCGCTGCCGACATCGTAGGACTCGAGGCCGGCGATGCGGGCGCGGTCCGCGTAGGCGGTGGCCTCGCTGTTGCCCAGAGGGAAGCTTGGCTGCCAGACGAGACGGGAGAGGTTGGCTTGCTGGAATTGTCCCAGGGAAAGAACCTTGGCGGAGGCTCGCTTCACCTGGCGCAGGGGCAGGCGCGAGAGGCCGAGGTTGTTGCGGGCGTCCTTGGCGCTCCGGGAGAGGAGGGCGAAGCCTTCGACATCGGAGCCATTGACCTGGGTGTGCTCGGTGTCCCAGCGGAAGGTGCTACCGGAGCCCGTCGCGATAAACTGGTTGATGCCGTAGCCGTCGGTGTTGTTGACGGCGTCGCGGGAGCGGGATTGCTCCAGGTCGGTGCTGAGGTCGAGGCTCGGGGCGGCGAGGTTGAAGGCGGCGAAGGCGCGTTGATAGTTCGTGGTGTGCCCCATCATCAGGTTGCCGTCGCTGACAATGTTGCCGTTGCTCAGGGCGAAGGGGAGGAGGTAGCCGTGATACATGCCGATGACGGGGGCGTCCTTGTCGGTCATAGCGCGGTCCTTGGGCTCGCCTTGCCAGGCGAGGGAGTCGTGCAGTTTGCGCCAGGCGGCGGGATTGTTGGCCGTGATCCCGGGATTGGTGCTAGTGTAGGCGGTGAGGTGCGGGTTGAAGTTGGGCGCCGAGCCGAGGTATTCGTTGCGCCACAATTGTTGGCCGCCCGCGGAAAGTTCCATGGACATGGAACCGGGGGCGCCAAGCCGCTCGGCGAAGAAGCGGACGGTGCGGCCGGTGAGGTTGGCCAGTCCCGTGCCGTCGGGGGAGACGATCCCGGCGACGTCGAAGAAGTAGGACTCGGCGAGGTCGGGGTCGAAGGTGTTGGCAAGCTGGACGATTTCGGTGCCGGAGTGAAGGGAGGAGGCGGTCACTTTCTGCGGCGCGCCGACGGTGAAGACCTTGGCCTGGCCGGCGGCGAAGCCGGTGGTGAACTCGTAGGTGACCCAGGTGGTGTTGGGGGCCGATGGATTGGGGAAATCTGAGGTGTCGCGGTCGAACGGAGCGAGGCGGTAACGGGGTTGTTGACTGGTCGCATCCCACGGTCCGTTGGAGTCGAAGTAGCTCACCCCGAAATTTTTGTAGTTGGAGGCGGCGGGGTCATACCAATCCAGCGGGTTCAGCTTGTGGAGGAAGTAGGTCGAGCCGGGAATCATGCGGCCGTCGGATGTGTCCGCGGGCGAAGCATCGGTCAGGCCGTCGGTGGCGACGCCGAATTTATAGAGCGAGAAATTGTGCCGCCACTTGAGCCGGTAGGTGGTCGAGGCGAGGGCGGCGTCGCCGGGGTTCCACAGGACGACACAGGGGAGCCAGTGCATCCGGAGGATACCGTTCTCGTGGCTGAAGCCGAAGAAGACCTGGTAATTGGCGATGACGGGGGCGCGTCCGGGGGCGACGGGCACGGTGCCGGTCCCGCCGGTGGCGGAGGTGTCGAACCAGTCTTTCAACAGGCCCCAGGTCGGAAGGTTGGCGGTGGCTCCGGCGGCATTGGGGAAGCCAGCGTTGTTCGCGCCGAAGCGGGGATCGCCGGCGGCGTAGAGCGAGCGGTCGGGAATGGGGTCGGAGGCGTTGAGGCCCGAGCCGGAGCCTTCGAGGAAGACGGTGAGGTCTTTCTTCAGCCCGCCGAGGGCTGTATCCGTATGGAGACTACGCGAGGCGGTGGTGAGGTGGTGGAAGTTGTTCTTGGCGGGGGCGGCGAAGCCGGGGTCGAGGAAGGGGAGTTGCTGGCTGGAAAGGACTTTTTCGAAGGCGGGGTCGTTGAGCGCGACGGAGCCGCCGGCGTCGAAGACCTGCGCGAAGCCGGAGAGGCGTTCCCAGCCGACGCGCTGGGGGACTTGGAGGCGGTTGCGGTAGTCGTCGGAGGAGGGGGTGTTGTTGGAGTAGTAGGGATCGCGGACGGTGAAGTTGGCCTTGGTGCTTTCGTCGGCCACCCAGTAGGCGTAGTGGCCGAGGGTGTTGGCGGCGGCGTCGTCGATGGGCTGGCGCACGACGCGCACGGCACCGGACAGGCCATCGACGGAATCGGCGGCGGCGGGGGCGGAGCTGTTGACGAGGTCGATGATGTCGGCGGGGTCGGCGAGGGTGGCCACATCGACGTCGGGGGTGAAGTAGCCGGCGGGGTAGCTGGTGGCGGTGGCGGGGTCGAAGGGGAGGCGTTCGTTGCCGCTGACGAGCCAGACGGGGAGCTGGTCTCGCTTGGGTTCGCCGTATTTGCCGGTGGTCGATGCGTCGCGGCGCAGGCTGGAATCGAAGGCGGCGATCCAGTGGGGATTGCGGTTGCCGGTGTTCCACCAGGCGCGCAGGTCGGCTTCCCAACTGACGCGTTCGGCGGGAGTGAGGTAGGTGTTGCGCGCGGCGGTCTGGGCACGGGCGCGATAGAGATCGAACAGTTCACCGGTCGCGGTGGCGACGTCTTTGCTGGGATAGACGGTGGTGGCGGGAACGGTGACGCGTTGGTCGGGGCCGGCGTGTTTCTGGAGCTGGCCGAGCGCGATCTGGAGGCCCATGAGGGCGTTTTGGCGGGCCTGCGTGAGCTGCTGGCTATTGCTGGCGACCTGGGTCTCCACCCGCGTGAGCGTGGCCAGAGAGACCAATATCAACACCAGAAAGGCGACCAGCGTGATGGTGATGAGCAGCGCGAAGCCGCGGCGGTCGGCGGGCCGGCGATTCGATGTGGAGAGCGGGGGGCGCATGGGGCGTGGCGGGGCGGAGACGCTGCAGCCGGGGGCAGGACGAGGGTGAGTGGATCCGACAAGAAAAGCCATCACCGGATGCCCGGCGGGACAATGATCGCATCTTGGGAACCGTTCCAAGATGCGACCGGGGCGGAGGGCGCTTACGGGGCGGTGAACGTCACGGGCAGTTTCACCACGTCGTCGCGGGTGAGCCGTTTGCCGGCGGGGCCGATGTCGGTGCCTTCAAAAACGTAGAGGAAGACTTCGGCGGGGGGCAGGCCGCGCGCGGTGCCGCCGGTGTCGGGGCCGATCACGAACTGGCCGTTGGGCCGGAGCGCGGCGGGGGCGACGGGCGTGCTTTCGAGGCGGACGGCTTCCGTGTCGAGGTTGGTGTCGTCGGGGGAGCCGGTGGCGCGGTGGAGGGTGATGTTCGCGGCCTTGGTGAAGGGCAGTTTTAGACCAACGACGGTGTGGCCGTCGCCGCTGTTTTCGGGATAGCCAGGGTAGCGGCGGGAGAGGACAAACACGTTCACCCGGTCGCCGTCGCGGGTCGCATACACGGCGATCTGGGGCGCGCCGACGATGGCTTGGCGGCGCTTGAACTCGGGCATGTCCAGGGTGGGGACGCCGCGGGTGGCGACGCGCAGCAGGTCGCCCGTGCCCTCGTTGTTGAAGAGGCTGAGATAGAGGAAGCCTGGATGGGCGCGACGGCCACGGTTCCACTTGGTGTGCGAGGTCCAGTAATCGCCGGCGGAAAACATGAAGTAGTTCTGGAGATCGAAGTCGTAAACGGCCTGGGCGAGGAAGGTGTCGAGGGTGGCGACACCGGCGGCCTTGCTCTTCATGACCTGCTCCTGCTCGGCGGCCTGCTCCTTGGAGACCTTGGCGTTGTTGAGGCCGTTGAGGGCGTAGCCGGGGCCGGCCTCGTAGGTGCCGAGCTTGAAATGGCGACCGGTGCCGGCCTCCCATTTGACGGCGTTTTCGAGCAGTTTTTGCGCGCGGGGGATGGCGGTCTGGTTGGCGAAGTTGAGTCCGCTGACGAAGCCGGAGGGGAGGCGGCGGGGCGGGCCTTCGCCTTCGTCCCAGCCGCCGTTGTAGGCACCCACGGTGATGAAGTCGCCGGTGCGCGAGGTCCGGGCGATCTCGTCGTTGTAGCTGGAGATGGCCCAGCCGCCCATGATGTGGACGAATTTTTTATCGATCTCAGGCGTCCAATACGGGCTGGAGCGCAGGATGCCGACGACGTGGTCGTGGAACAGGCCATACACTTCGCCGCGGGTGTAGTTTTTGCCGGTCGCGCCGTCCTTGAGGCCGATGAAGGTCCAGGGGGCGAAGAGGCTGTTCCAGGTTTCGTTGGCGAGTTCGAAATACACGCGGTCGAAAGCATCGGCCCACGGCGCGGCGCGGCCTTGGCGATGGCGTTTGAAGGCCCACGGCTTGGTCTGCGGAGTGTCCTTGGCCGGATCGTAGGGCGCGGCGAAATATTCGGCGAAGCCGAGCCACTCGGCGGGCGACATGTGATACTCGATCTGGAGCCAAGGGTGGACGCCGGCCTTCTCCATCATGCGCAGAGACTGGGATAGGCTGCCGCCTTTGCCGGTGCCTTCGACCAAGCCGGCGGGTTCGGTGAACTGGTCCATGGAGTAGGAGGTGGTGTCGGTCTTGATGGGACCGTGGGTGCGGTAGGCCATCATGCCGGACTCGCGGAGGAGGGCGTATTCCTCGGGAGTGTAGTCGAGGAAGGGGGTGTCGGCGCGGAAGACGCGGAAGTTGTCGATGGAGTAGGTGGCGGGACCGGCGCAGGTGAGCACGAAGTAGGCGTGGTTGCCGGTGTCGGTGGACCGGCCGGTGAAGGTATGGGTGTATTTGCGCCAGGAGGTGGTGGGTTGAAGTGAGTGGGGGGCGAGGAACCCACCGACTCTGTTGTCGCCGTGGTGTTGGAAGACGACGGGCGGGGCGTCGGCGCGGTCGGCCTTGAGCCAGACTTCCATGCGGTATTCCACAGGTTCGGGAGTCGGGTAGTAGGGGTGCTGGGTCGAAGCGATGTCAGGGATGCCGTTGTGGCCGACGTGCTCGGTTTCGCCGGTCTTGAGGGTCATCTCGAAATAAGTTTTGCCGGGTTCCTCGACGGGGGTGTCGGAGGTATGCCTCCCGAGCCGCCACCTGCGGTCGGGGCCGTCTTCGAAGACGAGGCTATTGGGAACGCCGCGGGGGAGAAAGGACCGGACAATCCGCTCCAAGCCGGCCACGCGGTGGGAGAGGTAGGAGGGTTCGAAGGGGGCCATCTCCTTGCTGACGATCACGAAGTCGCCTTGCTTGACGTGGGCGGCGGGATCCGCGGGTTTGCCGGTAAGTTGGAGGTAGGCGCCTCGGTGCGAGGCGGGGTCGGTGTCGGTGCGCGCGATGACGTAGCCGGCGAGTTGGTTGGCGGCCACGGGATCCCACGTCATGCGGACGATGCCGTCGGCGCCGGTCTCGGCGCGGAAGTTTTTCGGTGCGGAAAGGTTTGGGGATTTGGCGTCTTTTTTCGGGCGGAAGGCCTCGGTTTTGGCATCGGCCTTGGCGCTTGCGGCGGCCTTGGTGAAGGGGAGTTTGATCGGGACGGCGGGGGCGGAGAGATTGCCGGCCTGGTCGATGGCGAAGACGGTGAACCAGAGTTGGGCGCCGGGGCGGGTCCAGTTGTCCCACTTGAAGTCGCCCGCGGTGGAGCCGGCGGGGGTGATCCGGTTGTTGCTGTAGTTCCATTCCTCGATGACGCAGCCGCCGGGAGGAACGATTTCGTCGCGCACGAGCCGGACCTTGCCGTCGATGATGCGGTAAACGCGCACCTCGGCCCCGTCGAGGTAGCCGGAGGCGAATTTGTTCCAGTTGCCGAGGCCGCCGCCGCCGGAGCTGTAAATGCGGTCGGGGGAGTCGCGCTCGGCGGTGAGGCGGTTGCGGAAGGAGATGGGTTCGAAGCCGCCGCGGCCGGTGGGCTTGATGGTGTTGCCGAAATCGGGGCCGGTGACGGTGAACGGTTCGAGACCGGCGTTGAGCACGTCGGTGGTGATCTCGAAGATGGCCGGGCGGTCCACGAAGTTGGAGGGGGGCAGGAGGATGTCCTTGCCGGTCTGAGCGTGCAGGAGGGCGGCGGGCGCGAGCGCGGCGGCGGCGAGGAGGGCGGCGAGGGGGTGCTTCATAGGGGGGGTAAGGGATGCGTAGCGTCTTTCTTTTTAATCTTTCTCTTTCGTCAGGGGGCGGAGGGAGAAAGAAGAAGTGGGGCAGAGGACATCACGAAGACGCCAGGGCGACAATTGCCTTGATGTG
>JBDRJH010000382.1:0-2290 GCA_043815125.1 Verrucomicrobiota bacterium | reverse complement strand
CGTCGGCGGTGTGCCAGAGGAAGGTGGGCGGCGTGTCGGCGGTGACGTGCAACTCGTTGGACAGGGATCGCACCAGTTCCGCGGGCGGGTCTTCGCCGAGCAGGTTTTGGAAAGAGCCCTGATGCGGGAAACTCACCCCGCTGATCACCGGGTAGCACAGAATGCCAAAGTCGGGCCGCGAGCACTCGCGATCCACCGGATCGCTCGCGTCGGGTTGGCCGGCGTCAAAGTGCGTGAGCAGCGTCGAGGCCAGGTGGCCGCCCGCCGACGAGCCGATGATGCCCACGCGTGCCGGATCGAGACCGTTTTCGCGGGCATGAAGACGCACCCAACGCAGCGCGCGCGCCGCGTCCTGCAGCATGCACGGATGGCGGTAGCCGTGGCTGCCGAGCCGGTATTTGAGCACGTGGCAGGTGATGCCGTGTGCCGCGAACCAGCGCGCGTAGCCCTCGCCTTCATGCGGTGCCAGCATCCCGTAGCCGCCGCCGGGCAGCACCAGCAGGGAGGCGCCGTTGGGCTTGGCGGTGGGGAACAGGGTCAGGTCGGGGTGATCCTCGGGCGCGTTGCCCAGGGCACCGGGCGCACCGGCGGGCCAGATCGGCAGGGGAGAGGCGGGGGTGTTCATGTTTGCAAGTCACTCGTATCCGGCGCCGAACCGGCCGGGCAGGCAATCGGAAATCCGCTTGCGCCGCACCTCTCCCGGTCAAAAACGCCCGCCGGACGCCTCATGGCTTGCCACGGGCGGGGTCCTGCCCCCACGACTTTTCGCTTCATGTCCACGCCCCCCATCTCTCCCGACGACGACCAACCCGAACTCACCTTCGATCCGTCCGCCGCCGCCGAGCAGCCGCCGGCCGGGGGGGATGACGCGTCCACACCGCCCGACGCCCCCGCGCCGCCCGCCGGCCCGACCAACAACGACAACGCTCCCATCGCGCACGCCTACCGCGGCTGGTTCCTCGACTACGCCAGCTACGTCATCCTGGACCGCGCGGTCACCCACCTCGACGATGGTCTCAAGCCCGTGCAGCGCCGCATCCTGCACACCCTCTGGGAAATGGAGGACGGTCGCTTCCACAAGGTCGCCAACGCCGTCGGCGCCACCATGCGTTTCCACCCGCACGGCGACGCTTCCATCGAGGCCGCGCTCGTCGGCATGGCCCAGCGCGGCAACCTCATCGAACCGCAGGGCAACTTCGGCAACACCCTCACCGGCGACGGCGCCGCCGCCGCCCGTTACATCGAAGCCCGCCTGACCCCCTTCGCCAAAGACGTCGTCTTCAACGACAAGACCACCGTCTGGCAACTCTCCTACGACGGCCGCGCCAAGGAGCCCGTCACCCTCCCGGTCAAGTTCCCGCTCGTCCTGCTCGAAGGCACCGAGGGCATCGCGGTCGGTCTCTCGACCAAGATCCTGCCGCACAACTTCAACGACCTGTGCCGCGCCGCCATCAACATCCTCCTGGAGAAACAGGACGGCAAAAGCCACTACCGCCGCATCTACCCGGACTTCCCCACCGGCGGCATCGCCGACTTCTCCGACTATCAGGACGGCGCGCGCGGCGGCAAGGTGAAGGTCCGCGCCAAGATCGAGACCCGCTCCAAATACCTGCTCGCCATCACCGAACTGCCCTTCGGCATCACCACCACCTCGCTCATCGAGTCGATCCTCGCCGCCAACACCAAGGGCAAGATCAAGATCAAGCACGTCGACGACAACACCGCCGAGGCCGTCGAGATCCTCGTCCATCTGCCGCAGGGCGCCGACACCGACCAGCTGACCAACCAGCTCTACGTCTTCACCGACTGCCAGGTGACGCTCTCGCCCTCGGCCTGCGTCATCGAGAACGACAAGCCGATGTTCACCAACGTCACCGAGATCCTGCGCCGCTCGGTGGACAAGACCATCGGCCTGCTGAAGCTGGAGCTCGAAATCCAGCTCGGCGAACTCGAGCAGCAGTGGCACTGGGACAGCCTCGAACGCATCTTCATCGAGGAGCGCATCTACCGCCGTATCGAGAAATCGACTACGTGGGAGGACGTGCTCAAGGAAATCCGTCTCGGCCTCAAACCTTTCCTTGGACAACTGCGCCGCGAAGTCACCGAGGACGACCTCACCCGCCTGACCGAGATTCGCATCAAGCGCATCTCCGCCTACAACCGCTTCAAGGCCGACGAGAAGATCAAGCAGATCGAGACCGACATCAAAGGCGTCAAACACCACCTCGCGCACCTCATCGAATACACCATCAAGTGGTTCGAGACGTTGCAGGAAAAATACGGCAAGGGC
>JBDRJH010000381.1:0-8007 GCA_043815125.1 Verrucomicrobiota bacterium | reverse complement strand
CCCCGCCGTGGGTCAAACGCGAATCCCCCCCCCACAGTCCTTACACGAGACCTTGGCGGCTATCGGGGAATCTCACGGCCCATCAGTGACGCCGTCCAAATCATCATCGTCGCCCCGCCCCCGAGGCCATGGCTCCAGCCCTCGGACCAAAGACCGGCATACACGCGTTGGCAATGCCGGGTTAACTGATAAACACCAAGGCCGTTGCGTAGAGATTCCGCGGCCTTATTCCTCGGATGTTCACTTAGCTCCTCGCCATGGTTTACACTCAGACAACCCCGACAATGAGTGCGACAGCTCCCCGCCGCCGCCCAAAAGTCAATAACCCGCATGGGCCGCGGATGCGTTCGTTCACCGGCTTCACCCTGATCGAGTTGCTGACGGTCATCGCGATCATCGCCGTCCTGGGTGCAATCGCCTTTGCCGGGATCGGCAGGATTAGACACGCCGCGCAAACCACCCAATCGCTCAACAACCTGAGGCAGATTCACCTGTTGATGCAGAATTATGTGATAGAACATAAATACATCTATCCCGCCGCGATCGCCTCCAGCGAAGTCTTTCAGGACCAAGCGGGCTTCGGCGTTTACTGGAGGCGCACCATATGGGAGGCCCAAGCGTCGTCCAACGGGTCCTATTGGGATCCCAACTTTCCCGGCGATGCCTACAATAAGCTGATGTGGTGCCCGCTGATGGTTTCCGAACATGGGAACGTAAATTTCAAAGAGGGACATGGCAGCTACGCGCTGCATCAGTTTTTCCACACCAACGAGCCCAGAAACGCCCTGACCATGACGCACATGGGCAAAAAAGTTCCGTATATCTTCGCAGGCAACGCCGCCACCGACACGCCCGAGATCGGCACTCATCCCTACGGAGAATCCTCCGCTTATCCTTACGACACGAGGTGGTCCAATCTGGCCTATGTATACGGCTCCAGTCGCTCCATGGCGCTCGGCGTCTTCCTCGACGGAAGCGTCCGACTGATCGACCAAGCCAGCGGAACCGCCATGAATGCCCTGTTCAAACAACGCGATACGTTGCCCTGAAAGCCGCCCCGGCAGACCGAGGCGGTCATCATTTGTCGATGACCACCGACCAACCGCTCCCGAGGGCGTCGCACTCCCGACTCTCTGCTCTAGCATCCCCTGACATTGCCAAGCCACTCACAGGAAAAACCCCATAACACAGACCAACCATGATCATGAAAACAGCCCTGCTTCATTTTATTGCGCTCGCGGCGCTCACCACGGCCGCCCGCTCGGAGACATTTCTGGGAAATGGCTCCACCGGGTTTGGCGGCCCCGTCGGCAACGGATCGCTCACCCTGACCACCGACGGGACGACCCTTTTTGGCACGATTTCCACGCCGGTCTCCGCCAACACCATCGGCGACGAGCTGGTCATCTACATCGACAGCGTGGGCGGCGGCTTTACCTCCACCGCCACCTTCGACGACACGGATGACATATTGCGCCGCGCGATGTCGGGATTCGACGGCACCACCCGCTCCACGCTGGAGTTCGCGGGTTCGTTCGCGGCCGATTATGCCATCGCCATCGGGCCCAACCGAGCGACCTTTGGCGGCCTGTGGCTGTTGGCCGAGACCGGCGCCCACACGTTTGTCAGTTCAGTCAACCTCACGCCGACCACCGGCGCCGGCCCCTATCAGTTCAGCCTGGCGCTCGATGACATCGGCGCTCCGACCAGCTTTGCCTTTGCGACGACCTACGGTAATTTCGGGACCGACATTTTTCGCTCCGGGGAGGCCTACAATTCGATCTCCGGAGCGGGCAACCCCGGCGCCGCCACCGCGACCGCCGGGTTCAACACCTTCAGCGTCATACCCGAGCCCGCCAACTACACGACCCTGGCCTCGGTCGCCGCGAGCATCTTCGTTCTTGGCCTTGGGCGGCGCCGGAGACAGGCCGCGGGCTTGTAAACATCGCGATCCAAAACGAACAACGCACGCGCCCGGAACTCGCCACCCCGATTCCGGGCGCCGTCGTCTGCGGACCGTCCAAAGTCCCGAGGACACACGCAGGAACACCGTCATCGCCCGCGATCCTTGCACGAGCCCGACTTCTCCGCGGCGCTTCGGCCCCACAACCCGCCGACACGGCGCATGACGTCGAACAGCCCCCAACAGCGGAATTGCAAGCATGTCGGCAGGCGCGTAGTTAAACCCGGCATGCAGGAGCAACCTTCGATCCGCTCGCTCGCCAAGATCGCGGGGGTGTCATCCGCCACGGTTTCGATGGCCCTTCGCAACCATCCGAAGATCAGCCCGCCGGTGCGACATCGTATTCAGCAGCTCGCCGCGCGGGAAGGCTACACACAGAACCCCGTGGTCGCCAATTTGCTGACACAGCTACGGCTCAACAAAACGATCCCCCACCAAAGCACCCTGGGCATGCTGTTCCTGGGGGGCTCGGCCGAATTGCTAAAGAGTTCGCCCACCTTCCGCGACTGGATAGCTGGCAGCCAAACCAGGGCAAAGACCTTGGGCTATAGTTTGGATCAGTTCCTCCTGAACGACACCATCTCCCCGAGCCGACTCGCCAAGATCTTGGAAGCCAGAAGAATCAAGGGCCTGATTGTGTTCGGGATTTTTGAAGGCAATGCCATCCCACGGGAATTCGACTTACTCTGGACTAATTATGCGGCCACGGTCATCGGGACACACTCGGTCAGACCCGCGCTCTCCTGGGTCTCCAATGACCAGTTCTCCACGGCGGCCTACGCCCTGGAGGAAACCTACAAACTGGGGTATCGCCGGCCCGCGCTGTGCCTGAACGCGGACATCGACGCCCGGGTGGACAATCGTTTCGCCGGAGGATTCCACATCGCCCACTCCAAGCTCAACCTGACCTCCCGGATACCCGTGTTCAGTCTCGATGGGGAAGCGAAAGGGCGCTTTGGAAAGTGGCTCAAAAAGCACCGGCCCGACGTCATCCTGACAATCCACCCAGAAATCAAGGAATGGGCGGAGTCCTTCGGCATAAGGGCTCCCCGGGACATTGGCTTGGTAAATCTGGATAATACTGCGGACAGCAGCTGGGCCGGAATGATTCAGAACAATCAAAACATCGGCTCGGCCGCGGTCGACGCCGTGGTCGCCCAAATCAACCGGAACGAAATCGGCATTCCGCCGTTTCAGAAGTGCATCTTGATCAGCAGCGCCTGGATACCGGGTAAAACCGTCCAAAAACAACGGGCGGCGGCCAAAACGGCGACCGCGTGAAACATCCTGCGTTCAGCGCCGCACCACGCGGTTAACTGATAAACGTCCACCTCCTTGAAGCGGTGCCTTTGCTGCATTCAATCGGGCTCCAGGCGATCACCTCTCCGCCACTTCCCAACCCCATCCCTGCATGAAAATCTGCGGTAAACTCATCTCCACGCTACTCGCACTGCTCTCCGCAGCCGCCGCCCTGGACGCGCAGTCCAACAACGAGGCGGCGGAGCTACTCTATGTTCCGGGACAGTATCAGAACTGGAACCCGCTCACCGCCCCGGCCCTGCACCCCGTCCAGAGCAAGGCGGACAAATACGAAGGCTACGTCAACCTGGAGGGCGCGGCCCCCCAATATTTCAAGATCACCACCGCTCAGGACTGGGCCCATATCAATTACGGAGACGGCGGTGCCGGGAGCCTCTCCATCGACAGCCAGGCGAGCAGCCTGTCGGTTCCGGAAGGCGGGTATTATCATTTTGCCGTCGATCTCAACGCGCATACTTGGAGCGCGACAAAGGTCACCTGGGGCGTGATCGGCAGCGCCACGCCCGGCGGCTGGGAGCGTGACACGCCCATGGCCTACGACCCCAAGAAAAATGTCTGGGAAGTTGTCATGCACCTCACCACGAACGGATCCTTCAAGTTCCGAGCCAATGGCGAGTGGATGCTCAACTTCGGCATGGATGAAAGAGGCCGCCTGACTTACGCGAACAACCCGATCCTCGGCTACAATCCCTTGATCAAAGACCTGATCGTTCCCGAAAACGGAACCTATATCGTCACCCTCGATCTCTCCACGCCAGGGAACTACTCCTGCTCGGTGCAGCGCATCCCCCGCCCTTGAAACCCCCATGCGCACAAAGGCACAGCTCGGCGTCGTGGCCATCGGCCTCGCTTCAGGAACCATTGGACTCATCAGCCACGGCATGACCCGCGTCACCGAAATCGGCGCCCCCTCCCCCTGGATCGCCTACGAAGCGGAGGCGGGAAAAACCAGCGGGTCCCTGCACGGCCCGTCCAGGACACACCTCACACCGGAAGCCGAGGCCTCCGGAAGACGCTTCGTCAAACTCACCGAGGTCGGACAGTCCGTTGAAATAGAATCGCGTGAGGCCGCCAACACGATCGTCGTTCGTTTTTCGATCCCGGACGCTCCGGCCGGCGGGGGCGTCGAGACAACCCTTTCACTCTATGTAAACGGCGAGTTTGAAAAGAAACTGACGCTGACCTCACGTTACGCTTGGGTCTATGGGCATTTTCCTTGGTCCAACGCACCCGGTGATGGCTCGCCCCATCGCTTCTTCGACGAAACCCGGGCCATCATTCGCGACATCGCCCCCGGCGACATCGTCCGGCTGCAAAAGGACGCCACCGACACGGCCGACTACTACCTGGTCGATCTGATCGAGCTGGAACAGATCGCCCCTCCGCTCCCCCGTCCGCCGAACAGTCTCTCCATCGTCGACTTTGGAGCGTCGCCCGACAGCGGCGAGAATGCGCACGACGCGCTCTTGCGATGCATGGACGAGGCCCGGGCCCAGGATAAGTCAGTCTGGATACCCGAAGGCGATTTTGAACTCAACGGCCCCCGGATCAAACTCGGTCGGGTAAGAATTCACGGAGCAGGCATCTGGTATTCACGCCTGACCGGAACCTCCCCCATGTTCGAGGGCACCGGATCAACGGTGGAATTCTCCGACTTGGCGCTGTTCGGCGACATCGATCGCCGGATCGATAATCTGCCCGAAAATGCGTTTCACGGCAATTTCGGCAAAGGGTCGTCCTTCAAGAACCTCTGGATCGAACACTACAAATGCGGGTTCTGGACGACAAACGGCACCGAGGACATGCTCATCGAGAATTGCCGGATAAGAAACCTCATGGCGGACGGTGTGAATTTCTGCGACGGGACCAGTCACTCCACGGTGAGGAACTCCCACCTGCGAAACACCGGGGACGATGCGCTGGCGACATGGTCCCCGACCGAACCCGGCTCCTCGGCGTCGCCTTGCAGGCATAATACGTTTGAAAATAACACCGTCCAAAGCCCGTGGCTCGCAAACGGCATCGGCATCTATGGCGGCGAAAATCACCGAGCCCTGCGCAATATGCTTTCGGGAACCGTATCGTCCGGAGGCGGCATACTGGTGAGTTCTGGCTTCAAGGCGCTGCCCATCGGCGGAACCATCCGTCTCGAGGACAATGTCATCAACGACGCCGGTGGCGATTGCTACATCGGCGAGCAAGTGGGCGCGCTTTGGATTTACGCCAAGGATTCCGACATCGTCGCCCCAATCTTAATCAAGGGTCTGGAGATCAACGGCTCGCCTACCTCCGGCATCACATTACACGGACCAAAGACGACGGCCATGGTGATGCTGCAGGACGTCAAAATTGCCGATGTCGACAAATACGGCGTGGAAATCAAGGCAAGCGCCCAGGGAGCCCTGCACGCGACCGCGCTGGATATCCAGACAGCCGGACTTGGCCCCGTGCAGAACGACGGTGGCGAAAAGTTCCTACTGCAAATCGACGGGACTAGGTAAAACGGCTCCGCGCCGAAGCTCACCCGCGTATCCTCCGGCGACGCCCGAAAAAGACTCATCAGCTACGTTGGTCTTTTCAGGGGCGCGAATGGCCATCCTCGGCGACGTGGCGGAAGCTGACGCCCGAAGGGGGATTGGGGCGGTTTTGGCGTTTGCCGAGCTAGCGGGGGTTTGTTTCGGTGGCGGTTTGTCGTCAGCAGTTTTAGCAATTTCAACAATCGCCATGTCCGCCATTCCCAACGTCCTCGCCGAGCGCTACGCCTCGCCCCACATCAAAGACATCTGGTCGCCGACCGGTCGCATCGGCATCGAGCGCGATTACTGGATCGCCGTCATGAAGGCCCAGCGCGACCTCGGCCTCGACATCTCCGCGAAGGCCATCGCCGCCTACGAGAAGGTGAAGAACCAGATCGACCTCGCCGACATCGACGCCCGCGAACGCGTCACCCTCCACGACGTGAAGGCCCGCATCGAGGCCTTCAACGCCCTCTCCGGCCACGAGTCCATCCACCTCGGCCTCACCTCGCGCGACCTCACCGAAAACGTCGAACAACTCCAGGTTGCCCGCTCGCTCGGCGTCGTGCGTTTGAAGACCGCCGCCGCGCTGCTGAAGCTCGGCAAGCGCGCCAAACAATACCGTTCGCTGATGCTCACCGGCCGCACCCACAACGTGCCGGCGCAGCCCACCACCCTCGGCAAACGTTTCGCGATGTTCGGCCAGGAACTGCTCGCCGCCTTCACCGGTCTCGACGAGATCGCCGCGCGCTACCCGGTCCGCGGCCTCAAGGGCGCGGTCGGCACCCAGCTCGACCAACTCACGCTCTTCAACGACGCCAAGAAGGTCGCCAAACTCGAGGCCGGCATCATCAAACACCTCGGCTTCAAGACCACCCTCAACGCCGTCGGCCAAGTCTACCCGCGCTCGCTCGATTTCGAGGTCGTCTCAGCCCTGCACCAGGTCGGCGCGGCCGCCGCCAGCTTCGCGACCACGTTGCGCCTGATGGCTGGCCAAGGGCTGCTCACCGAGGGTTTTCAAAAGGGTCAGGTCGGCTCGTCCGCCATGCCGCACAAAGTCAACGCCCGCAACTGCGAGCGCATCTGCGGTTTTTCAACGATTCTCTCCGGCTACGTGACCATGACCGGCGCGCTCTCCGGGCATCAGTGGAACGAGGGCGACGTCTCTTGCTCGGTCGTCCGCCGCGTGGCTCTGCCCGACGCCTTCTACGCGATCGACGGCCTGCTCGAGACCCTCCTCGCGGTGCTCAACCAAATGGACGTCTTTGAGGCCGCCATCGGCGCCGAGATCCAGCGCCAGTTGCCCTTCCTCGCGACCACCACCATCCTGATGGAGGCCGTGAAGTCCGGCGTGGGCCGCGAGTCCGCCCACCTGGCCATCAAGGAAAACGCCCTCGCCGCCGCCAAGGCCATCCGCACCGGCAAGGGTGAGAGCGACCTCGTCGTTCTGCTCGCCGCCGACGCCCGCCTCGGCCTGCCCGAAAAGCATCTGCGCGCGATCCTCAGCGACGCCAGCCGCTTCGTCGGCGCGGCCCCGCAACAGGTCGACCAGTTCGTCGCCACCGTGAAGGCCACCGCCGGCAAGGTGAAGGGCGCCAACAGCTACGAGCCGGGCAAGCTGCTCTGAGCGCAGCATCAACAAGTAGGGCCGGCCCTCACGCCTTGCGCAGAAACTGCACCGTCGGCTGGCGGGCGCCTTTGCCGAGGCGCTTGGCGAGCACCCAGCCTTCAGGCGCGACGAGTTCCAGTTCGCCCGGCAGTTCAAACACGACCACCGGGTCGGTCTTGCCGGCCAGCAGCTCCGTCAGGCGCGCGAGCAGCGCGGGCGCGATCTGGGGGATCATCTCGTAGGGCGGGTCGACAAACACCAGATCCGGAACCGCCGCGGCGTCGGTCGCGTCCACGCCGGCGAGCGTCAGCGCGTCCCCCTGCACCACGCGCACACCCGCCATCGCCGCGCAGCCGCCGAGGCTCTTGCCCACCGCGTCGACGTTTTTGCGAATGCAGGCGACGGCCTTGGCGTTGCTCTCGACAAAAATCCCGCCGGCCGCGCCGCGGCTCATCGCTTCGAGGCCGTAGGCGCCGCTGCCGGCGAAAAGATCAAGGAAACGCGCACCGGGAACCCACGCGGCCAGCGATGAAAACACCGCCTGCCGCAACCCGTCCGTGGCCGGGCGCGTCGCGTCGCCCTTGGGCACCGCCAACGTG
>JBDRJH010000380.1:0-2116 GCA_043815125.1 Verrucomicrobiota bacterium | reverse complement strand
AACGGGCCGCGCGAGCGCGGCCCCTACGGGAAAACCGCGCCGCGTTCGCTCACTGCTCGACCAGCCAGAACTCGGCGCCCTGCGGATCCGCCACCCGGGCGCACTCGCCGAGCCCCGCGCGCTCGTCGGGCGCGAGGATCTGGCGGCCGCCCGCGGCCACCGCGCGCGCGACCGAGCGCCGCAGGTCGGAGACCTCGATGCAGGGCAGCCAGCCGACGTTTGTATCCGAATCCGGACTGCGAATACCGGCGATGGCGTGTCCGCCGGCCACGACCCGGGCCGTGGGTGCGCCGGGCGCGGCGCGTTTGATCGTCCAGCCGGTCACGTTCTCATAGAACGCGTCGGTGTGGTCGCGCGCCGGCGTTTCGCCGACGTGCCAGCGGATGGGCGGCAGCGCGACATGGGGCTGGCGGATGTGCAGCTGCACGAGGTGCAGCCGGGCCTGGCCGGGGTCGGCGATCTCGATCACGCGGCCGATGAGGTGTTCGCGGGCGGGGCGGACCACCAGGCCGCCGGCGGCCAGCGCCTGGTCGCCGACCAGATCGGCGTCCGGCACCTGCACCCAGCTGGTCCAGCGGGCGTCACCCTCGCCCGGGGCGAATCCGGCGAAGAGCTGGCCGCCGTGGCTGAGCATGGCGTAGGGCCGTTCGTCGGGCGAGGCGACCGGTGCGCGCACGACTTTCCAGTCGAACACCGAGGCGTAGAATCTGGCCGACGCGTCGGGGTCGGCGGAGACGACCTCGTGCCAGACAAACTGGCCCTCGGGGAGAAACTTTTGACCGGTCTTTTGGCGGGGCGCCTCGGCGATCAGCAATGCGGGGAGCAGGGCGATCAGCGCGAGTCGCAGGGGGGCGAGGGAAAGTGGCATGGGGCGAAACATGGCCGCAAATCCGGGCAAAGGAAAGGCCGCGGGCGGTTTCCCGGGGCAAAACACGCTGGACCGCCGCGGGGACGGAGCCGAGAGTGCGCCGTTGATGAACCGCCCGAACTTCAGCGAGCTGACCCCGTTTCAATTCGTCATCCTGGTGCTGTCGTTGTTCGTGCTCGGGGCGATCGCGATCGAGCTGGTCGTCGACCTGCCGCCGGAGACGGTGCGCGTGCTCAACTGGATCGACAACGCGGTGTGCGGGGTGTTCTTCATCGATTTTGTGCTCCGGTTTCGCGCGGCCGAGTCGAAGCTGCGTTTCATGAAGTGGGGCTGGATCGACCTGCTCGCGAGCATCCCGGCGGTGGAGTCGCTGCGGTGGGCGCGTCTGTTTCGGATCATCCGCATCCTGCGGTTGCTGCGCGCGGTGCGTTCGCTGCGGGCGTTGCTGGAGATCCTGTTTCGCAGCCGCACGGGCGGCGGCGTGGCGTCGGTGTCGATGATCACGTTCCTGGTGCTGGCGCTCAGTTCGGCGGGCATTTTGGTGGTCGAGCACGGACCGGATTCCAACATCGCCACGGCCGGGGACGCGGTCTGGTGGAGCATCACGACGATCACCACGGTGGGCTACGGCGATCTCTATCCGACGACGACCGGGGGGCGGTTGATCGCGGCGGTGCTGATGTTCTGCGGAGTGGGTCTGTTCGGCACGCTGAGCGGCGTCATCGCGGGTTTTTTCCTGGGCGGCGGCAAGCGCGGCCCCGACCCCGCGGAAGAGTTGCGGGCGTTGCGGCGCGAGGTGGAGTCCTTGCGCGCCGGGCGCGGGGATGGACCGCAGTAGTAAGTGGGTTAGCTTAAAACTTGTATGAAGCGCCGAATTCAAATCGCCGCGGAGACCCGGCCACGAAGGTGGGTATGCCGAACGAGCCGCCGATGTTGCCCGCGTCGATGAGATACCGTTTGTCGAATACGTTCTCGATGCGCAGGGTCACCGCCCAGCGTCCGGCGCGCGAGGTCCAGCCGGCCGCCAGATCCACCAGCGAATATCCGTCCTGATGAAGCGATCCGCCGTAGGCCGCGTTGTCGTCGTCAAAATAGTGGCCGGATTTGTATTTAAAAATCGGTGACAGATGCCAGGTCCCGCCGGTGTCGACGGGCAGCAAAATCGTGGCCCCCACCGTCAGCGTGTGCCGGGCGGTCAACCGCGTCCGGTTGCCCGCGTAGAGCTGCGGCTGCCCGCCGTCGCCGGTG
>JBDRJH010000379.1:0-7133 GCA_043815125.1 Verrucomicrobiota bacterium | reverse complement strand
CGTGCTCGGCATGCTCGGCATCTTCGACGCCCTCGCCGCCGGCGGCGGCGGCAAGGAGACCACCGGCCTCGTCGCCCACGGCATCTCCCAGGCCCTCATCACCACCCAGACCGGCCTCTTCATCGCCCTGCCCGGCCTCTTTCTCCTGCTCACCGTGCGCGTGCGCAAACATGCCGTCGAGGCCGACCTCGCCCGCATCGAATCGCTCTGCCTCTCCTACCATAAACTGGACTGACCCTTCCCTTTTCCCATGCGCCGCAACCTCGCCTCGGACGACAACGACACCACCGCCATCGATCTCTCACCGATGATCGACATGGTCTTCATCCTCCTGATCTTCTTCATCGTCACCACCGTCTTCGTCGAGGAGACCGGCGTGGAGGTGAACAAGCCCGAGGCCGCCGCCGCCGCCCCGCTGGAGAAAAACAGCATCCTCATCGCCGTCACCAGCGACAACAAGGTCATCTACGGCGGCCGCGACATCGGCATCGGCGGCGTCGCCCCCATCGTCAAACGCCTCCTGCTCCAGGAGGACATCCCCGTCATCATCCAGGCCGACACCGGCGCCAGCCACGGCGTCTTCGCCCGCGTCTACGGCGAGGCCAAGCTCGCCGGCGCCAAGGCGATCAACTTCTCGACCGCCCGCTGACCCGAACGGAACCGTAGCGAAACCGCGTAGCGGCTTCGACCCCGCCGACCAACGATGTCCACCCTCTACCAACCTCCGCGCGGCCGCGGCTCGCTCAAGACCGCCATGCTCACCGGCGTGGTCGTCAGCGCTCTGCTCTTCCTCGGCATCCCCCTCACGCAGATCTTCACCACCTACGAGAAAAAACCCGAGCAGATCGAGGCCATCGAACTCGCCGCGCCGCCGCCCCCGCCCCCGCCCGACGAACCGCCGCCCCCGCCCGAGCCCGAGAAGGAGGAGCCCCCGCCCGAACTCGACACCCCGCCCCCGCCCATCAGCCTCGAACAGCTGGAGATGGCCCTCAACCCCGGCACCGGCGGCAGCCTCGGCGGCGACTTCGCCCTGCCCTCCTTCGACGTGAACCAGAAGGATCTCGGCGGCCTGGAAATCTTCGAGATCGGCGACGTCGACTCCGCCCCCCGCCCCACCGGCCCGGTCGAGTTCACCTACCCCGCCGCCGCCAAGCGCCGCGGCGTCACCGGCGTCGTGCAGATCGAATACATCGTCGACGAAAACGGCCGCGTCTCCGAGGTCACCGTCGTCAAATCCCCCGACGACACCCTCTCCCAGGCCACCGTCGACGTCATCCGCAAGGTCCGCTTCTCCCCCGCCGTCAAGGCCGGCAAGAACGTCAAGGTCCGCATGCGCGCCGCCATCCCTTACAAGTAATCAACACACACCGAACAACCCGATTTCCGACCATGCGTTCCCGACTCGTCACCCTCCTCCTCGGCGCCCTCCTCGCCGCCACCGCCCAGGCCCAGATCACCGGCCCCAACCCCGCCGCGTCCATGTGGCAGGACCCCGCCTTCGTGAAGGCCTTCACCGGCAGCTACGGCTTCCTCAGCGGCGCCGAGCCCAAGGTCTCCGACAAGGAAATCGAACTCCTGCGCGAGACCTTCGACCTCATCAAGGTCCAGCCCGCCCTCGCCGTCGAACACCTCAAGAAAAACCTCCGCCCCGACGCCAGCGCCGCCTTCGACTTCGTGCTCGGCAACCTCTACTTCCAGGACGGCAAACTCCCCGAGGCCCGCGCCGCCTACGAGACCGCCATCAAGAAGTTCCCCGACTTCCGCCGCGCCTACAAGAACCTCGGCCTCGTGCTCGTGCAGGCCGGTGAATACGCCGCCTCCATCCCCGTCATCTCCAAGGCCATGGAGCTCGGCGAGGTCGACGGCCGCGCGTATGGACTCCTCGGATACGGCTACTTCAAGGAGCAGCGCTACTACCCCGCCGAGGCCGCCTACCGCCAGGCCATCCTCATGCAGCCCGACGTCAAGGACTGGAAGCTCGGCCTCGCCAGCTGCCTGCTTGAGACCGCCCGCTACGCCGACGCCATCGCCCTCTTCGAAACCCTCATCAAGGACAACCCCGCGCAGGCCGACTACTGGCTCCTGCAGGCCAACGCCTACATCGGCGCCGAGCGCGCCGCCGAGGCCGCCGGCAACCTCGAAGTCGTGCGCCGCATGGGCAAGGCCGACCTCGCCACCCTCAGCCTGCTCGGCGACATCTACCTGAACCTGCAAAACACCGACCTCGCGCTCGAAGCCTACCTCGCCGCGGTCGACGCCTCCGGCTCGGGCGACCTCAAGTCCGCCCTGCGCGCCGCCGGCCTGCTCACCCGCTCCGGCGGCCACGAGCAATCCGCCCGCCTCATCGGCCAGGTCCGCGCCAAGTTCGGCGACCAGATCACCCGCGACGACGACCTTGCCCTGCTCAACCTCGAGGCCCGCAACGCCCGCGCCCTCGGCGACGAGACCAAGGCCGTGGCCATCCTGGAAAAGCTCATCGAGCGCGACTCCCTCAACGGCGAGGCCCTCATCGAGCTGGCCAACCACCACGCCACCGCCGGCGATCTGCCCCGCGCGCTCGTTTACTTTGAGCAGGCCTCGAAGATCAAGGCCAGCGAGCGCCCCGCGTTGGTTGCGCAGGCCCAGGCCCTGGTGCGCGCCGCGCGCTACGCCGACGCCCTCCCGCTGCTGCGCCGCGCCCTCGACCTCAAGTCCGACGGCAACCTCGAGGACTACACCGCCAAGGTCGAACGCGCCGCCCGCCGCAGCTGAGCCGGTCCGGCCAAGGCCAGAGCGGAGACCTTCGTGGTCCACCACTCCGACGGACCGGACTTTTTTAACCACAAAGCGCACAAAGGACCACGAAGGTCGGAGCGGAGGAGAGGAAGCCGCAAAAGCTCGCGAAACCCGGATCGGACGTTTGCGCCCATTCGCGTTTTTTGCGGTTAAAAAACCCGCCCAGGTCCCCGTGGGTTCGAACACACCTGCCTTCGTGTCTCCTCGTGAACTTCGTGGTCAACCACCCCGACGGAACCGGACTTTTTTAACCACGAAGCACACCAAGAACCACGAAGGTCGGAGCGGAGAAGAGGTGAACCGCAAAAACTCGCGAAACCCGGATCGGACTTTTGCGCCCATTCGCGTTTTTTTGCGGTTAAAAAACCTGCTTGGACTCGAACATACCTGCCTTCGTGTCTCTTCGTGACCTTCGTGGTCAACCACTCCGGAAAGTGGATATTCACGCAAGCGTAACGCCAGACACCTTCACAACCCGTCCCCGGCCCGTTAATCCCTGATCATGAGCCAATACCCGGGGCCAATCTGTCCTTCGGGGAATTTAATCCCAGCGCCCACTCCGGACAGCCCCCTTTCATCATGATCACCCGCCACCGGATCACCTTGGCAGCCTGTATAGCGGCCGCATGCACCCTCACCGCCGGCCCCGTTCCGACCGACAAGCCGGAGCACTACCCCGACTGGTGGTTCGAGCGCGATGTCATTCCGCTCCTGCCCAACGCCCCGACTAGCCCGACTTGGGAGAACGACTACCCTAAGCCCGACGATCATGCCGTGGCCAATATTGGGCAGCTCAAGCATACCGCAGTGAAAGCCGCAGAAGCAATGAACCACAGCATCGCCTCAGTCGGAGGAGCCGGAAGCGCCATAGACAACCTCGTTGCAGACTTCGTGGCAGCGGGAAGCTCAGAGGTTGATTACACGCCAGCCAATCTCGGGCAATTGAAAGAGGTAGCGCGGCATTTCTATGAGCGGCTGAATGCAATAGGCTATGTCGGGCCGCCTCTCGCAAGCGGCAGTGTTTATCCTTGGACTGGCGTAAACCCCGACGACTACGCCATGGCCAATCTGGGGCAGCTCAAGCATCTGTTTTCCTTCGATATCCAAGCGTTTATCGAATCCCCGGATAGCGATACGGACACGGACGGTATACCCGACTTTTGGGAACTCTACTATTTCGGCGACCTCACCCGCGACGGGTCGGGCGATTATGACAACGACGGCCTCAGTGATCACTTTGAATATCAAGGCGGTGGCAATCCCATCCTGAATCCCGACATAACCCCAGAGGAACGACTAACTATCACGTATGATGTGATGGGCCGAGTGGATGCCGCCACCGCCCCTTTCACCATGAGCTTCAGTTTTGACGACGAAGGCAACCTTCTGTCGGTTGAATAAGCCTTAGCACGCCGGACTTAACATGAAAAAAGACTTTATACGCACTTTCCTTTCCGTTTTTTCAACCCTTTCCGTTCTAGTATCTGCGGGAGCGGAAGAGCCGGAACCCGACATATTACCTTTGTGGGAAAATGTTTCGTTTGAATTGTCGGCCCCCCTCCTGCCGGTTGACGAAGGGAGCCTGCCGCCGGAAGAGCCCGAAGCACCAGCCTCCATATCCAGTGGCTTTGCGCTCATGTCCATTCCAACTCCGGCCGAGGAAATCGCCAGTCTGGCAGATGCGCTGGGCAATGACCCAGTCCGCATATTTAATTACGTCCGTAATCATATTGACTACGAATACTATTACGGATTGCGGAAGGGCGCGATCCTGACCCTTATGGAAGGCAGCGGGAATGATTTTGACCAGAGCGCATTGCTGGTCGCGCTGCTCAATGCTGCGGGCTATTCAGACACTCAGTATAGATATCGTAAGCAACGTATTTATTATACCGGAAACCAAGGGAGAAATCTGGTGGAATGGATGGGACTTTCCGAAGAGCCGCAACCCGGAAAAACCTTTGCCGAGGTTTACGGAGCACCTCATCCATATCCCCCTGAGGTGAGCGACACCACTGCAAAACAATTAAACTGGGCGGCCAACTTTCTAACAAAGCGCGGCTCTCCCAGCGTGGGTCTCTGGGACGATTATGCGACGATTTTTTTTGACCGCGTTTGGGTCGAATTGACTATCACCAACGAAAACGGCTCCCAAACCTACAGTTTGGACCCCTCATTTAAGCGCTATGAAAAGATAAACGGACTGGAAAATCTGTTAAGTTTGGCGGGTTATGATCGCACGGCATTCCTGCAGGCAGCAGGCGGCACCGTCGGAACCGACTACGTCCAATCCCTTAGTAATACAAATATTCAAAACGGCATGACGTCGCTTGCCGCCGGTGTAGTCGCCCAGATTCAGCAAAATTATCCAAACGCGACAATGAGTGAAATCATGCGAGGCCGGCGCATTATCAAAGAGGAAATCGCAACTCTTTCGGAGGCGTTTCCAGCAAGTAACCTCTTTCATGGGAATGGCACGCCTTGGCCTGAGATCCCGGATAGCTACAAGAGCAAAGTTCGTTTTGAATCCGGGTCGATAAATCATGTCTTGCCCACGGCAGAACTGGATGGCCGACGCATCGCCTTGTCGTTTGATGGAAACAATATCCGTCTTTGGCTAGATGACACGCAAATGGCCACTACCACAAACCCTGCGGATATATTCTCTCTAAAGATCACCGTCACGCACCCCGGCGGACGCATCTCCGCAAAATATGAATCAAAGACCTATAAAAAAAATGATTTATTCTCTTATGCGATTTTATACGGTTTCAGCGCCAGCGGCAAACAATTGCAAAAGCGTTATGATATTCTAAATAAATATCTGGATGACGGCCTCGCCGATGATTCGCGCCAAGTTCGTGCTGAGCTATTAAATATCATGGGGCTGACGTGGCTCTATCAGACCGAATTGGCCACCCGCATGATTGCCTCGCATAATGACGTGCTGACTATCAATCATCACCGATTTGGACGTATGGCACAGGAACAGGGGTTTTATGTGGATGTGGGATTACAGCTTTCGGCCTCTCTGGAAGCGGACGGCGAGTCAGGCGCGAGAAAACACAACGTGTTTCACTTGGGTTCGCTTTTTGCGAGCGCATTGGAACACGGCATCATTGAGCAAATGCAGCCAGGATCGTCTGCTGTTTCTACGGTAAATATTATCCGCAAAGCCAGCACTGAGGGGCAGCGCATTTACCTCGCCAACAGTTTCAATTGGACCGGCACGGTGCGAGGGCAGCTAGACGTGAATTATTCAGGCCTGCTTCCAACTCTGGACACAGAAATTACGAACGGCAGCAGGCTCCTTTTACCACACAACGCGAATGTGACCCAAGGCAACTGGACGGGAACCGGGTATGTCGTCAGAAACCCTACCCGGGCAGGCATGATTATTAGCGGGGGTTACAGCGGGGGTTATTCGACCTCCCACGGAACTGTTAGCTCTCCATCGATCAGTAAAAGCAGTTCCTCCAACCCGACTTATTCCTACAGCAGCCCCACCCTCCCGACCATTCCCATCCCTCCGCCCAGTGTGTTCACCCCGGCATTTCATGGCAGCGATCCGGTAGACATGGCGACTGGTGCTTTTGTCTTCGCAAACACCGATTTGGAAACCGGCATTGCCCCGGCACCCGAAGGTCTTGATTTTTCTCGGCAGTATTCAACCCTCTCAGCCGATAAAGACAGCCAGAACCTTGGCTACGGCTGGACTCACGCGCTTCATTTGCGCGCAGTCGAAAGAACCGCGAATGAAGAATCGCTAGGCTTGGGCACGCCTCAGCAAGCCGCAGCCTTTATCGCGGCATACTTGGTCGGTGCAGACCTTTATCGCGAGGATGGTGCGGCCAAGGACTGGACAGTGGCTTCCTTGGTGGTAGGCTGGTATCTGGACCAGTTGGAAGATAACGCAGTATCCATAACGATTGGTAATCAAAACTTCCAGTTCATCAAGCAGCCCGATGGAAGCTACACCCCGCCCGCTGGCTCCACCATGAGCTTGGCCAAAGTATCATCGATGTATGAACTAACACAACGCTTGGGCAACGTCATCAAATTCGACACAGAGGGCAAAGCTTCCTCTATTGTCGATCCCGATGGCCGCCCCCTGACCTACAATTACAATACCAACGACACCATAAACTACGTGCAGGACGCGTATGGTCGTCGCCTGACCTTCACCTACACGACCAGCACTCCCAAGCGAATACTTAACATCACCGATTCGACCGACAACCGGTTCGTCGAATTCCGTTACGACACATCGGGCAATCTCGACCGCGTGACCGACCCTGAAGGGAAATATTTTTATTATGATTACGCGCTCACCGGCGACCCCACCGGCACGGCGGACG
>JBDRJH010000378.1:0-3811 GCA_043815125.1 Verrucomicrobiota bacterium | reverse complement strand
GAGGACGGCGAGGGTGTCGAGGAGAACGTCGACGCGGCCGTCCGCGAGGGCGGCCTGGAGACCGGCGTTGATGGTGTCGCGTTTGTCGCCGTCGCCCCAGCCGGGGTTGGGCGTCTGATTTTCAAGGGTGGACCAGTCGTCGGTGGAGGCGGTGCGGGGGAGGAGCCGGGTGCGCACGATTTTCTGCACGCCGGCGGCTCGGGCCATGGACCAGATGGTGTCGAGGCGCGCGAGGATGGTCGTGGGGTCGCCCGAGCCGTTCTGGCTGAGGTCGTTGGTGCCGTATTCCTCGACGACGACGTTGGCGAACTGGAGGAAGGATGTCTGGCGGGACTGGCGGGCGGGGTTGATGAAGGCGCCCGCGCTCTGGCCGTGGCGGGTGAGGTTGAACATGGCGATGGCGTCGGCGCCGTTTTCGTCGAGGGCAGCTCGGTTGAAGAACCCGGAGCCGGTGATCAGGGCGCCGCCGGTGTAGTCGCCGCTGCCGTGGAGGATGCTGTCGCCGACGCCGATGACGGCGAGGTGGCCGGGGCCGTTGAAGCGACCCAGAAAGACGAGCGGCAGGCCCTCGTTGCGGGTGGAGCCACCGGTGATGGCGGGCACGGGGCCGGCGGTGTCGACGCCACCGGGGTCATTGGCGGTTGGATACGCGACGAACCGCGCTCCGCCGGTGTAGTTGGCGGGCGTGCCGACGGGCACCTTGCCTCCCTCGGGTATGGTGCCGCGGACATGGACCCAAAAGACCTCGTCGCGGGCGGGCGCGGGGCCGCTCCAGTCCGAGGACGGCACCGGATCGGAGAGCCAATACGGCGTGGTCGAGTTCATCGGGAGCACGAGCGTGCGCGAACCGGAGAAGGTGAGGGGGACGACCTGGCCGGTGGAGGCGCGCTCGAGCCAGGCGTGGGTGATGGTGACGTCGTTGTCGGCGTTGGCGGTCTCGGTCTTGTCGGTATACATCCAGTCCATGAAGCCGATCTGCATCTCGGCGACGGGCCCGCCGAGGACATGGGGCGTTCGTTGGCGGAAGGCGGTGTTGGCCGCGGCCGGAGTGTAAAACGTGTAGCCGATGCGTCCGCCGGTGGCGACGACGCGCACGGGTTCGATGGCTTGGAGGGAGTTCAGCGCGGCGCTGAGGCCGAGCAGGCAAAGGGCGATGGTGCGCATGCTATGCGAGCTTTCTTACGCCATCACCGTCTACTGTAGTGGCGTTCGGCCGCGGAAGGGCCGTTGTGTTTTCGGTGTGCGGTATGCCTTCTCCTCGCGGATCAGGAATCGGCTTGTTCGGTGAAATAGAGCCAGAAGAAACCCGGTTGAGGAGGGCCGAGGGTTTTCAGTTCATTTTCCGTGTAGGTGTGGCGCATGCCCGATGGGGAGTAGACGACTATGCCTGTCATGCGGGTTTTCTCTTGGAGAGAGAGGAAGCTGTTGAAGATCATGTTCCATTCGCCGGCGGCCTGGGCGGCGACGTAAACACGGATCCGGCTGCGTTTATCGACGGTGGGCGCGACGATGCGTTCACCGCCGGGCGATACCTCGAGCTGGTCGGTGCCGAATCTGGCGGCCATCGGGGATGGGCTGAGGTTGAGGATACGAATGGAGCGATCTGGAGTTTTTTCGGGGGAAACGTCGTATAAGTTGACGCGGTAGTCGGGGGTTGCTCCTGGGGCGGCGGTTGCGGATGGACTAACGATGGCCAGCGCGTGGGTGGGCGAGGCGCCGACGGTGAGATTGGCCACGCGGGTGCGCACCGTCTCGCCCGTCTTGGGGTCGGGCAAGCGCTTGTGCAGTTCCAGTCGGGATCCGACGGGAAACTCGAACGGTCTACTGAAAACGTAGGGCTTGGAGCCCAGTTCAATGTGATCGGCGCCGATTTTGACCGAGTAGCTGCCGTTGCTTTCGTCCAGAAAGAGAAACCGGATTTTCGCGGAGGCGGGGGGCGTTTGGGCGCTCGTCAGCAGCGGCAGAAACAAGGCGATTATCAGCAGGTATTTGAAGGCTTTCATAGTTCCTCGGGAGAGAGCCAGCGGAAGCTGACAAGTTCGTAGCGACGTCCAAAGGTCTCGTTGTCCGAGCCGGCGACGGGGAGTTCTTCAGGACTGTTTCCCCCGGCCGAGGCATCGACGACATAGTCGGGTGTGCGCTGGACGACGGCCTCGCACCAGGCGCGCGCGGTGATCTCGCCGGTGACGGGATTCTCGACGTCCCCGTAGGTGCGGATGACAAAGGTGTCGGAACGCGGAGCGAGCTTGGGGGCGAGGGGCGAGAGAACGTCCGCCTGCAGGATGTAGCCTGGGGCGCCCGCGGTCATGGTCCGCGCTTGAAAGTCGTCTTCGGCCAGATAGCTGCTGCTGGACTGAACTTGGAAAACCGGATCGATGTCGGAGGTCTGGTTGAGGATGGCGTCGAGGGCTACCTGCAGGGCTCCGGACAGGCCCAGATCCAAGGGGTCGCCCGAGGCCGCGATTAATCTGCGGTTCATGAAATCGGCCATCGAAAGGAAGGGGCCGCGCCGACGGATTTGCAGCACCAGTTCTTCGGCCAGATCCTCGATCTCAGCGTCGGAGAGATTATGAAACCCGGCCCAGGCCCCGGCGGTGTTGGCACTGCGGGCCCCTGTGTATCCTTCGGCTTGATACAAGCCTCTCGCGAACGGGATCTGCACGCTGGTGTCTCCACGGACAGGCACGTTGCGCAGGCTGGACAACAGCGCCTTCCACGCTTCCACGGAGGTCGAATTGATGTTGAACGCGCCGTTCACAAGGAGGTTCTCGGCCGCCTTCCAGGGCGTGCCTCGAAAGTTCGAAGGCACATCCCTCGCGACCGTTGCCTGGTCGCGAAAGGGGGTCAAAAGCCGGTTGGTCAGCTCGTCGCTGGCGAAGTTAAAGGGGCCGGAGGCGGGGTAGCTGGAGAAGTAGAACCGGTCCGCGAGGACTTCGTTGTATAGCCATGAAGCATCGTAGACCGTGGCGACGTTTGTCCGCCTGGATGAAGTTGCGCTGGCGAAGTAGGCCCGGTCTCGCGGAACCCGGGGATTGGGATAAGAGTTCCCGATGGGATAGTTGACTTGGAACGTGTTGGCTTTGACCGCCCAGTTCTCGTCCGATCCGTCGCTGAAACGCCCCTTGCCGATAAAACCTGTCGGACTGAAGTGCTGGAGCTGGGGAATCGAGGAAGGCCGTCGGTCGGACCTTGGGATGCTGTAAAGCATGTTTTGAAATCCGGTTTCACCACTCACTCCTGCGGGAGGCTCCCCGGAGAATGGCGCTGACAAACGAGTCTTGGTGACCGGGCCCCAACGAACCGAGTCACCGGTGGTGTTGTCGAACATGAGGTCGGCGGTGAACCACGCTTCATTCCCGGGCTCCCCGTTGCGAAGGTAGGTCTGCGCGACTTCCAATGGGTGGTCCGGGGTGAGGTTGCTGTTGGGAGTGTGCGCCAATGCCCTTGGGTTGTATTGCAGAAAATAGGCCTGCTGGGGACGCTGGGGCAGGGTGGTTATGGCGTCTGGAATCACAAACCAACCGCCGCCTCCCTGGCGCGTTTCACCCGCTGCCGTCGCATAGACGACAAAGAAGTTCTCCGTCTCAGTGTCGTCGGGAGGCGGTGGCTTGAGGGGGTAGGGGTCGACATACTGATGCAGGTTGCGATCACGATTCGCGTATGAGTTCACGCTGGGATCGGCTCCATACAGAGCGGTATCCAAGACGATTTTTCCCACGAAAAGCGCCGCGTGGGTGTCGTCGTCAAGCGAGACATTGGTGGTCAACGTGAAGGTCGGGCTTGGGTTGTAGCCTTCGGCCAGTTCGATCTG
>JBDRJH010000377.1:0-6472 GCA_043815125.1 Verrucomicrobiota bacterium | reverse complement strand
CATCGGCTCAGCGGGCCTTTGATCCGAGCATATTTAATGAACTACTTGACCCCCATAAGGATTTGCCGCTGACCCAACAAAGCATACAAGCGGCAGTGACCAAGATGCTCCACGCTTCCCGCGACACCGCCATAAAGCAATGTAAGAAATCGGACAACTGCTGTAAGGAGGTGATTATTTCATTGGCTTGCTCACAAGTAAAACAATTGATCACCGGCCCGATTGGTCAGGGGGCAATCAATTCTTCAATTGCAGACATGGACCCCAATCGCTGCGGGAAATTCTGGAAATACAACTGCAAGACCGGGCAGGTATCCGGCCCTTATCGAAATTAGCCAGCCATTCATTCACATGAAATTAAAATTCACAACTGGGATACTGCCTGCATTTGCATATTTAGTTGCGGGCTGCGCCTCTATACCGAACGACGCAATTGATCCATTCAGTCCCTCCCCCCACGAAGAGGCTCCTACTGTATTAAAATCGGCGGTATTTACATTCCACGAAAACAATCCATACCCGCCGGGGCATCCAAAAATTAAATACAGCCCACTGGACCATATTGACGACCTCATTGATCCGACCGAATTTGACATCATTCGCCTTCTTCAGAAAAACGGCGTCGATTTCATTGGTGTAAATGGCAGCATGGTTTCGCTATCCAGATACGACAGAATGGCCACAGCAACCACACGACTTTACAAATACCATATAGTTATCACTCAAACAGAGAGTAATATCAAAATCGCCGAAGCTGTTCTAGCTCGTTACAATGCGCGCAGAGAGACTATCCATAATGCGTCCAGTAAAGATCGTTCAGGCGATTGAATTTAGCATAAAAAATGAAAAATCGGTTCGCTCTTTTCCTTATCATCCTAGGTATACATTCTGGACTCGATGCCCTCACTTGGGACAAAATGACAATCGAGGCTTCCCCAATGGATGGGGACGCTTCGGTTACCGTTGATTTTCGATATACCAACAAGACCGCGCAGCCCGTTACGATCACGAAGGCATTCAGCAGTTGCTCGGAATGCACGACATTGCTCTGGGAAGAAAAGGAGATCGCCCCTGGGGAATCTGGAACCTTGGTCGCCAGCGTAAAGGTGTCCGGTATCAATGGCCGTAAGACCAAATACATCACGGTCGCTACAACCGAAAAGAAACCGTTTCCCGACCGCTTAAGTCTGACAGTGGTCATGCCGGAGAAACTTAAGTTCTCGGAAAAGAAACTGCGATGGGGCCCCGGCGAGAAAACCGCAAAAGCTATCACGATCAACACTTCTCTACCGGACGCAGTGCCTTATATCGTTCAGGTGACTCCTGAGGGCGTGTTTTCAGTGAACTTGACGCCCGCGAATCAAGCCGGGACTGGACATGTGCTGACGATCACACCGCTTGAGGCGGACGGTCCTCCAAGACGGGCGTCCGTGAGGATTGGAATCAAGGCCTCAGATGGGGCGGAGTATTTTGAAAATATAGCCGCCACCCACCTTTAGCATCATGAAAACACATTGGCATTTATTGGCGGCACTACTCTTGGGTTTGATCACCCCGGTTGTCTCGGCTGACGAAGGAGGTCAAGGTGACACGACCTCAGTTGCGCTGCTTCCCTTGGAGCCAAGTCAGCGCATATTGGCTACCAAGTCAGCGCGAATGGGCATTGATACGCTAATCTACAAGCGCGTAACCCCTCCCTCGATTACCCCCTCGCGTTCCAAAACCATCTCTATTAAGGCCGAGGCCCTTCCGTCGCCACTAGAGTTGGACCCACCTCGCGAATACCGGTCATTTTTGTGCAGTATTGTGCCTTATCCAATGGGGGTGTCGGAAATTCAATGGAGCGACGAAGATCGCATCCAGAAACGGGTGTTCGTGCATGATGACCTGACCTTCCTGGGATTTTCATTCGGTGTAAACGTGGATGACATCGATTATAATTTCATAACATTGAATTATGGCGGGTATGGAGATAGTCGGCTATCGGATTTCCCACGCGATATTCAGCGCTACATACAAATTGCCCTCGGACTGCCTGCCGGACAATTCGCGGCGGTTCCAGCCGCGACTGGCCGATTGCAACCACTTACCGCATCCGAGGCAGACTCCATCGACGTGATGCTGGCGTATTACCAAGTCAATCGTGCCCTTCTGAAAACCACCCAAGAGAAAGCGGAGGCTCGCGCCAAAATCGAGGCCGAGGCTAAACGCATCCGGGATTTGACGCCAAAGACCGTCGAAATTCGGCTTTGGCCGGTGACCAGTCAACGCTACCAAACCGCCAAATGAACCCTCGTCGCATTCTCGGACTCTGTTCCCTCTTCGTCGCTCTCGGTTTGTTTTGTCGTCTTCCTGCGGTCACGTCCCCAGAAACCGACCTTACCTTCGATTCCGCGACGAGCACCTACACCCTGTCGTGGTATGGGAACTCAGGACATACCTACTTCATCCAGCATAGTCTGGATTTGATGCTTTGGACGACCATGCCGGTAATCGAGACGGGGGCTGATGCGGATCTTGCTTGGTCGATTCAATTGACCGCCGACAGAACATTTTTCCGTCTCTTGGCGAGCAGCCTTCCCACTGGCGGCAATCCAGACACGGCCGACTTCGACGGCGATGGCATCAACAACATAACCGAGATCAGCATGGGATCGAATCCGATCAGTTTGGATTCCGACCGGGACGGCATGCCCGACGCATGGGAATACGCCAACGGCTTCAACCTGACTCAGCCTGACGCTACAGGGAATGCGGATGGCGACACCCTTTCGAACCTTGCAGAGTATTGGGCCGGAACTGATCCCAATACTGCTGACGCGACCGGTTTGGCTTCCAGTTTTGATTTGGTCGTCACCTCTCCGTGACATCAGGCCACCGGAGTCCGCACCTTGACGGGCAGGCCAAGCCTCAGATCGCGACTTCCTGCCGGGCCTTTTCCGCCAGAATGGTGGAGACGTAACGTTCGCCCGAGCTGCAACCGACGGTGACGATGGTCTTGCCCGTGAACTCCGGACGCAGGCCGACCTGCATGGCCGCCCAGACGTTGGCCCCGGTCGAGATGCCGGCGAGCAAGCCTTCCTGCGTGGCCAGGGCGCGCGCGGTCTCGAGCGCCTGCTGGTCGGTCACGGGCAGGATCTCGTCGATGATGTCGCGGTTGCAGTTCTTCGGCACGAAGCCCGCGCCGATGCCCTGGATGACGTGGCGGCCGGGCTTGCCGCCGGAGAGCACCGGACTGGCCGCCGGCTCGACCGCGAAGCTGCGCAGTGCGGTGCGCTGCTTGAGCACTTCCGACACGCCGGTGATGGTGCCGCCGGTACCCACGCCCGCCACGAAGGCCGCGATGTCGCCGCCGGTGGCCGCCCAGATTTCCTCGGCGGTGGTGCGGCGGTGGACCTCGGGGTTGGCGGGATTTTCAAATTGCTGGGGCATGAAGCCGCGCTTGCCGTGGGTTTGCAGGATCTCGCCGGCCTTGGCGATGGCACCGGGCATGCCCTCGGCCGACGGCGTCAGCACCAGTTCCGCGCCCAACATGCGCAGGAGCACGCGACGCTCCAGCGACATGGTTTCCGGCATGGTGAGGATGAGCTTGTAGCCGCGCTGTGCGCACACAAAGGCCAGCGCGATGCCGGTGTTGCCCGAGGTCGGCTCGACGATGATGCTGTCCGGCCCGATCAGCCCGTCGCGCTCGGCGGCCTCGATCATCGCGCGGCCGATGCGATCCTTCACGCTCGAGCAGGGGTTGAAATACTCGGCCTTCACATAAATGTTCGCCGGCACATGCGCGGCGATGCGGTTGAGTTTGATCAAAGGCGTGCGACCCACGGTCGCGACCACATCGGGGAAAATCTCGGGAGACATGCCAGGCCAAGCTGCGTGCCGCCAACCCTCAGGTCAACAGGATCGCGTCGGCCGTCACCCGGCCGCTCTGCATCGCGCCCTGGATCGACGCGGTCGCCGTGTAGTCGCCGCACAACCACACGCCCGCCTGCGTGCGCAGCGGCTCCGGCAGGCCCGCCGACCGGATCACCGGCAACGCTCGACGGATGCGATCAACCCGCAGCAGCCGCCAGTCCCTCGCCTCCGCCCCATACCAGCCCGCGGCCTCCTCGCGCAGGGCCGCGATCAACGACTCGTCCGGCATCGCCGGATCGCCAAGCGTGGTGACCGAGAGGAGCGCCCGGCCCTTGGGCGCGAGATCGGGCGAGACCGCCGACATCTCCACCATGGAGTTGATCCGGCCCGAACCCGTGCCGTTGAGCACCAGGACCGGAGCGCGCACCGGACCGCGCTCCGCGTCGAAACAAACGGTCACGCCTCCGCTCCAATCCGGACCGACGACCTCGGGCGCCAGCCGCGCCGCCGCCGACCCGTCGGTCGCCAGCACCACCTGACGCGCCGCCACCTCCTCGCCCGACTCCAGCGTCACCCCGCCGGCATAGACCCGCGCCACCGGCGTGCCCAGCCGCACCGTGCCGCCGGGCAACCCGGCGGCGAGTTGCCGGGGTATCTCGCCCATCCCCAGCCGCGGCACCGCCGTGTCGCCGTCAGCGAACATCCGAAAAACAAACTCCAGCATCCGGCTCGAGGCACCCAGCTCGGCGTCGAAGAACACGCCGCCCAGCCAAGGACGCAAAAACCGCGTGATCATCATCTCGCTGAATCCGCGGGCCTTGAGCGCCGCGCGCACCGTCGTCTCAGGCCGGGCAAACAACTCCTCCCAGGAGCCGTCGCCCGAACTGCGCTGCCAGGAAGCGATGCGGATCTTGTCCTGCAACGTGCCGACCCGAGCGCTCATCGTCGCCCAGAGCTTCTCGGGCGAACGAAACGGATCCGCCACCTCCTGCCAGCCGTCGTCGCCACACCACACACGCGCTCCGGGCTCGAAGGGACGCAGATCCAGCGCGTTGTAGTCCAGCCAGCGCCTCGCCTCGGGATACGCGGTCAACAAAACCTGGAATCCCCGGTCCAGCCGAAAGCCCTCGACCACATCCGTGCGCACCCGGCCGCCGACCTCGTCCTCGGCCTCAAACACGCGGCACGCCACCCCGGCCTCGTGCAGACGACGCGCACAGGTCAGCCCCGCCAATCCCGCCCCGACAATGATGACATCACTCATAATGGTTTGAGCACTTTGACCACTTCCTCCGCCAAGGCCAATCCCGACAACGCGGCGCCTTCCACGCGCGGCCCGCCAAAGGCGTCGCCGGCGAAGCCGAGCGTCAACTCGGGCAACCACACCGCGCGCTCCGGCCAGGTCGTGCGCGGCTCGCAATAGCGCCACCGGTGCACCGTCGTGGCCACCACCGCGGACTTCAGCCGGCCGGCGATCGCCGGCAGCAGCGCCGCCGCCACCTCCGACTCGGCGGCGGCGTAGTTGGTCCTCGAATACTCCGGTCCGGCGTGCACGGTCACCGCGCCCGCCCCGCCGGGCGACACCCCCTTGGCCGTGTTGTCCGCCAGCCAGCGCACCGGTCCCTCTGCAAACGCGACGCCTTCCTCCGGCAAGCCGCTCGGGCCGTCGAGCGTGAGCAACAACGCAAGGCACGGGTTATAGTCGACGGCCGCCAGCCCGTCCGCCAGCGGCGGCGGCAGGGCGACGCCGCCCGCCTCCAGCAGCGCCAGCGACTGCGGCAGGGGCGCGGTCAGCAACAGGCGCTCCGCCCGCACGATGCCGTGGTCCTCGACGTCGAGTTCCCAGCAGCCGCATTCGTGCCGGCGGGCCGCGGTGACCTTGTGCTGTCGCAACACCCGCAGGCCCTCGGCCAGCCCCTTGGGGATCGCCGTCATGCCGGGACGCCCGACGAACCGCCGGTGGCCGCCGGCCGTCCAAGGCTCCGCCCAGCCCCGCTCGCACCACTCCGCGACCAACGCCTGGAACTGCGGACTTTTCGCCGTGAAATACTGCGCGCCCTGGTCAAACACCGCCGGTCCCACCCGCTTGGTGGCCATGCGCCCGCCAAAGCCGCGGCTCTTCTCCAACACGAGCACGTCGCAACCCGCCTGCTTCAGCCGCCGGGCCAGCAGCAGGCCCGCAATACCGGCTCCGATGACAACCGTGGTATTGTTCATGCGCTCAGGTTGCACGGCCCAACACGTGTCGCAACGCATCGGCCAAGGTTTTGTGACGAAAGTCGTAGCCGGCCTCCAGCAGCCGCGCAGGCTCCACCCGCGTGCTGGCCAGCAGCGTTTCGCCGGCCATCTCGCCGAACACGGCGCGCAACACTCCGGCCGGCACCGGCAGCACCGCCGGACGACGCAACACCGCGCCGAGCGAGCGCGTGAACTCCGCGTTGGTGACCGGGTGCGGCGCGACCACGTTGACCGGCCCCGACAGCGTCTCGTCGACCAGCGCCTGCGCGATCACGCCCACCAAGTCGTCGATGGATATCCAGCTCATCCACATGCGCCCGTCGCCCAACCGCCCGCCCAACCCCGCGCGAAAGACGGGCAGCAGTTTTTTCAGCGCGCC
>JBDRJH010000376.1:0-11120 GCA_043815125.1 Verrucomicrobiota bacterium | reverse complement strand
CGAACTGCGCGGCGAACGCGGACGCGAACCCGCCGCCCGCGCCCTGCTCGAACGCGTCGGCCTGGCCGCCCGCGCCGACCACTACCCCGTGCAGCTCTCCGGCGGCGAACAGCAGCGCGTCGCGCTCGCCCGCGCCTTCATCAACGACCCCAAGCTCCTCTTTTGCGACGAACCCACCGGCAACCTCGACGCCGCCAACGCCCGCACCGTCACCGAGCTCATCTTCGGCCTCAACCGTGAGCGCGGCACCACGCTCGTCCTGGTCACCCACGACCCCGAGCTCGCCGCCCGCTGCGACCGCACCCTGCGCCTGCGCGGTGGCCGCATGGTCGACGAATCCTGATCGCCGCCAACCGCCGCCCTCCCGACCTCGCCGTGTCCCTTTCCTTCGTTCTCAAAACCGCCCTCCGTGACGCCCGCCCCGCGTGGCGGCGCCTGCTCTTCACCGCCGGCTCCGTCGTGCTCGGCGTGGCCGCGCTGGTCGCCGTCGGCTCCTTCGGGCGCAACCTCCAGCAGGAACTCGACGCCCAGGCGCGCGGCCTTCTTGGCGCCGATCTCGAGGTCAGCGTGCGCGGCACGCCGCTCCCCGGCGCGCAGGTCGTGCTCGAGTCGCTCGGAGGCGAGCGCTCCGTGGAAAAAGCCTTCGCCTCCATGCTTGTGTTCCCCGGCCGCGACGGCGCTCCCGACCGCTCGCGGCTTGTCACGGTGCGCGCGCTCGACGGTGCGTATCCGTTTTATGGAGACTTCATCACCGCGCCCGCCGGCGCGCGCGCCGCGCTCGGCGCGGAGGACAACGTCATCCTCGAGGAGACGCTGCTCCGGCAATTCGGCGTGGCCGTGGGCGACGACGTCCGCCTCGGTCAAAAAACCTACCGCGTCGTCGGCGCCCTGCGCCAGATCCCCGGCGAATCCGCCGCCGTCGCCCTGCTGTCGCCGCGCGTGCTCGTCGGCCAGCCCGCGCTCGAAGGCGCCGGCCTGATCGGCCCCGGCTCGATCGTGCGGCACAAGACCTACTTCAAATTCCCCGACGGCACCGACGTCGAGGCCCTGGTCGAGGCCAACCGCGAACGCCTGCGCGAACAACGCCTCGGCTACGACACCGTCGCCGAACGCCGCCAGGAACTCGGCGACGCGCTCGACAACCTGAACGCGTTTCTCGCCCTCACCGGCTTCGTCGCGCTCTTCCTCGGCGCCGTCGGCGTGGCCAGCTCGCTTCAGGTCTACCTGCGCGGCAAGCGCGCGACCGTCGCCGTGCTGCGCTGCCTCGGCGCGTCCGGCCGCACGGCCTTCGGGGTCTTCCTCGCGCAGGGCGCGGCGCTCGGCCTCGGCGGCAGTCTCGTCGGCGCCGCGCTCGGCATCGGCGTGCAACGTCTGTTGCCGCTGCTGCTGACGGACTTCCTGCCGGTCGACGTGCGCGTGACCGTGGCGTGGGACGAGGTCGCGCGCGGCGTGGTCATCGGCGTCGTGCTCACCCTGCTCTTCGCCCTGCTCCCGCTGCTGGCCGTGCGCCGTGTCTCGCCGCTGGCGGCGCTGCGAGCCGCGGTGCTCGACCCCGGTGGTCGCGATCCGTGGCGCTGGTTTATCGGTGCGGGCATCGCCGTGGCCGTGACCGCCTTCGCGATCTGGCAGACCGGCGATTGGCGCATGGGCCTGGGTTTCGCCGGCGGGCTGGCCGCCGGCCTCGGCCTCTTGGCGGGTCTGGCCCGCGCCGTCGTGGCGATCACCCGCCGCATCAACCTCGCCGCCGCGCCCTACGTCTGGCGCCAGGGCATCGCCAACCTCCACCGTCCCAACAACCGCACCACACTGCTCGTGCTCGCGCTCGGCACCGGCACCGCGCTCCTGCTCACGCTGTTCCTCACGCGCGCCACGCTGCTCGACCAGCTGCGCGGGGTCGGCTCCGAAGGGCGGCCCGACCTGTTGTTCTTTGACGTGCAGGACGACCAGGTCGACGGCCTGCGCGAACTGCTCGACGCCGAGGGCGCGCCCGTGCTGGCCGAGGCCCCGATCGTGACCATGCGCCTGCAAAGCCTGCGCGGCGTGCCGGTCGAGGAGCTGTTGCGCGACCGCGCCTCCGACATCCCGTCCTGGACCCTGCGGCGCGAATACCGCTCGACCTTTCGCGACCGCCTGACCGACACCGAAAAACTCATATCCGGAGAATGGATACCCACGGTCGCCGACCCCGACGCGATCGTGCCCGTCTCCATCGAACAGGGGCTGGCCGCGGACCTGCGCGTCGCGCTCGGCGACGAGCTGGTCTTCGACGTGCAGGGCGTGCCCGTGCGCACGCGGGTGGCCAGCCTGCGCGAGGTCGAGTGGCGGCGCATGTCGCCCAATTTTTTCGTGGTGTTCCCGGCGGGCGTGCTGGAGCCCGCGCCGAAGTTCCACGTGCTGGCATCGCGCGCGGACGACGGCGAACGCTCGGCGCGCGTGCAGCAGGCGGTGGTCGCGGCGTTTCCCAACGTCTCCGTCATCGACCTCACGCTGGTCATCGCGACGCTCGACCGCATCTTCGGCAAGGCCGAGCTGGCCGTCCGATTCATGGCGATGTTCACGCTGGTGACCGGCGTGGTCGTCATGGGCGGCGCGCTGGCCTCGGGCCGCCGCCAGCGGATCCGCGAGATCGTCCTGCTGCGCACGCTTGGCGCGACCGGCCGGCAGCTCGCCGGCATCCAGTTGGTCGAATACGCGGTGCTCGGTGTGCTGGCGGCCCTGACCGGCGCGGCGCTGGCGGTCGGCGCCAACGTCGCCCTGGCGGTGTTCGTCTTCAAGACCGCCCCCGCCGCCCCGTGGGTCGCGGTGCTCATCGCGGTGCCGGCCGCCGCGCTCCTGAGCCTGATCACCGGCGCCTTCGCCGGCCGCGGCGTCACCAATCACCCGCCCCTCGCCATCCTCCGCCGCGCCGACGACTGACCCGCGTCGCCCCCTCGCATCGCCGATCATTTGTCACTTATTAAGTTACAAGTTATGCAGGCCATTGTAGGCAAATGCGTTCAGGCGCTGAAATCGAAAGCGAATTTATCACTTAATAAGTGACAAATGGGTTTTGGGCGGTGTGGCCCGAACGCGGGGAGGTGGCCGAGGGCGGGGGAGTTCGCCCTTGCGCCGTTGGCGGGGGGTGGCGGAGACTGCGGGCAATTTATGAGCCGCAACGTCGTTTCTTTTCACTACACCCTGCGCGATCCCGAGGGGCGCATCCTCGACACCTCCGCCGGCGGCGCGCCGGTCAGCTACCTGGAGGGCGTCGGCCAGATCATCGAGGGGCTCGACGAGGCCATGCAGGGCCTGCCGGTCGGCACCAAGACCCGCATCGAGGTGCCCGCGGCCAAGGCCTACGGGGAACGCGACCAGGAGCAGGTGCAGAAGGTTCTGCGCGAACTGCTGCCGGTCGAGGGCGACCTGGAGGTCGGCGACCGGTTCCAAGCGGGCACCGACCAGTATGCGCCGATCGTCACGGTGATGGGCATCGAGGGAGACTCGGTGCTGCTGGACGCGAACCATCCGCTGGCGGGCGTCGATCTGACGTTTGACGTCGAGGTGATCGGTCAGCGCGCGGCCACCGCGGAGGAAATCGAGCACGGTCACGTTCACCAGCCGGAGTCGGGCTGCTGCGGCGGCGGCTCGGGTGGTGGCGGTGGTTGCGGCTGCAACTGATGTCCTCCGCGGCGCCCGTCCTGATCGTCGGCCAGGGGCTGGCTGGCACGCTGGTGGCCCGGGTCTGCGAACGGCGGGGCAGGGCGTTCGTCATCATCGACGCGGGGCATGAGCGCGCGGCCTCGCGGGTCGGCGCCGGTATCATCAATCCCATCACGGGCCGGCGCCTGGTTCGGACGGCCGGTATCGAGGCCGACCTGCCGTTCGCTCTGACCGCCTACCGGGACTGGGAGGCGTTGCTCGGTCGGCCGATCCTGGCGGAGCTCAAGGTCCGGCGGCGCTGGGTCTCGGCCGACGAGCGCGAGGCGGCGCGCGAGCGGCTGACGAAGGGGTTGCTGGCGCCCTATGTGGACCCGGCGGCGTTTGACGACGAGGGGGTCTTGATTGCGCCGGCCTGGCGGGTCGACACCGCGGGTCTGATCGCGGGGGCGCGGGCGCGCTGGCTGGCGGAGGGGCGGCTGCGCGAGGCGACGGTTTCGCGCGACGAGGTGGCGGGCTGGGCCGGACCGGTCGTCTGGTGCGACGGTGCCGGCGGGCGGGCGCACGGCCTGCCGCTCACGGTGGCGGCGGGAGCGCTCGCGACGTTGCGCGCGCCGGAGCTGGCGAGGGATGGGATTTTGAATCGCGGCGGGCGCTGGCTGATGCCGTCGGCCGCGGGCGGCGACGAGGCGCTGGTCGGCGCGGTGTATTCGGCCAACGACTACATCGATGCGGAGGCGGCCCGCGCGGAACTGACGGCGATGGCCGCCGGGCTGACCGGCGGGCGTGCGGCGGGGGTGGACGAGGTGCGCACGGGCCTGCGCATGATGGGCACGGACCGTCGCCCGCTCAGCGGCTGGTTCCCCGGGCGCGAGGGATTTGAGGGCTGCCTCAACGGCCTCGGGTCCAAGGGCGCGCTGTGGGCGCCGCGCCTGGCCGAGGAGTGGGGCGACCGGCTGGCGGGGGCCTGAGCCGGCGGCGGTGTGCGGCGGTTTATTTGCCGCGGCGGATTTCGGAGCCCTGGAAGCGGATTTGGATGCGGAAGACCTTTTTGTTGCGGCATTGGATGGCACCGGTCTGCAGATCGAATTTTTCCGGGATCTCGATGCGGTGCAGGTCGACGACGGCGTGGTAGCCGCGCTCGGAGAAGCAGTCGATGAGCATGGCCAGGGCGACGGCGTCGTCGAGCAGCGGTTCCTCGGTGTTGACGAGGGCGACGCCGGAGATGGCGTGGCGCAGCACGATGGGCATGATCTTGCGCTCGATGAAGACGACGACCTGCGCGAAGAGTTCGGCGTGGTTAAACTCGTATTCGTCGAGCCGCTTCACCAGTTCCTGGCGGGCGTGCAGCACGATCTCGTTGGCGACGGGGATGGTGCGCAGGCGGTCGTGGGTGGCGGGGTCGAGTTCGAGCGAGCTTTGGTATTCGAGCTCCTTGACGATGTTTTGCTCGACCTCGTCGATGGCGCCTTGGGCGTTGATGAAGTGGTAGTGGAAGATTTCCTTGAGGGACTGGAGGGCGTTCCAAGTCTGTTCCTTGAAGACGCGGTAGCGGCGTTTCGCGAGCTCGGGATCGTAGTCGGTGGCGCGCTCTTCCTGAATTTCCCCGACGCCGGTGCGGCGGACCTCCTCGTTGTGCTCCTTGAGCTGGCGGCCGCGGTAAAGCTGGCGCTCGACGGAGGTCTTCTCGTCGACGAACAGCACCATGATGTGGATGGTCGGCTGGCGAAAGTGCATGCCGAGCGGGGTGCGGTAGAACTCGCGGCGCAGGCCCTGCATTTTTTCGACGAGCATCTTGAGGCACTCGACCTGCACCTGGGTGCGGGGGAAGCCGTCGAGGATGACGCCGTCGCGGTATTCGGGGGCGATTAGTTTGCGCAGGAGAATGGAGATCACCTCGCGGTCGCCGAACATGCCGCCGGCGTCCTTGATGCGGCGGGCCTCGGGGGTGTCGAGCAACGAGCTGATGACGACCGGCTCGCAGGTGAGGCCGCGGGCCTTGAGGATGAAGTTGGTGTTGGTGCCCTTGCCGGAGCCGGGCGCGCCGCCCAGCAGGATGAACTCCTTGGGGAAGCGCAGGTTTTCCCGGCCGCACTCCTGTTCGAGCTCCGCCCAGACCGAGTCGAAGATGACCTGCGGGTCCTTGATTTCGAGGTCCTGGTGCTTGGGCTTCGGGGCGGGGGTGGGTTCGGAAAGACTCATTGCTGGGCTTTAATGAAGGCTTTGGGACGCGACTCGACCCTGAAAATCCAAAAAATAACGTCCCGTTTGCGAAAAACGAAAATTCGCGGAACCTTGGTTTTAGGTCCGAGTCAGATTGGACATACCCTTGACGAGTCTGTTTGCCGGTTGCCCTTCCCCCCAAAGGTGGCGCGCCGGCAACAGGCCCAAGGCAAAACAAGTGGTTCTTTGGTTTGGTTGCTAAATTTCCCACTTCCCGGAGGTGCGACTTCCGGGATTGTTAGTTGAAGCTGGACCTGAAGGGGTCGTCGAAAGGCGGCCCCTTCTTGGTGTCCGGCCGCCGCCGCGGGCCGCTCAAAACACGCCGTGGACGAAGCCCTGCATGGCCTTGATCACGAACACGCCGAGGTTCTTGGCGCCGTGGGCCGCGAAGCAGGGCAGCAACGACTTGTGCGGATTAAAGCCCGCGAAACGCACCGTGTAGAACCAGATCGAGCTGAGGAACACCAGCGCCGTGCTGAACCAGCCCTTGAGCGTCAACTGCCACGTCCAGACCCACTCGCCGACCGCCCAGAAGTGGTCGCCCGTCTCGAAATCCCACAAAAACGGGTGCAGCGCCGCGAACACCACCGACGCGCCGACGGCGGCCAGCCACTGCACCGCCGTGCCGCGTTTGGTGACCACGATGTAACCGCGGAAAATGATCTCCTCGATGACGGCGGCCACCAGGCTGTAGAGGCCGAACAGCACGGTGATGCTCGACTGCTCGTCGCTGATGCCGAGGCGGATCTCGCCCCAGGTTTCCAGCGCGAGGATGACCAGCGCGCCCGCCGCCGCGATCACGCAGGCCGAAACCGGGGCCGGCGTCGCGCCGGGCAACGCCTGCGGGTTGTCCCGGCCTGTCGCGCGGCGCTGCCGGTAGTCCTCCCACCAGAGCCACGAGATGTAGCCGCCGGCGGCGATCATCAAAAGATTGGGCATGGGGTTTTCGCTCATGGTCGCGGGTCGGCTCGGGTGAAACGGAGGAAGGGGACGAAAGCGCGATACCAAGGTCCGCCGCCCCCGGGATCAATGGCGGAGTTTGCGGAGAGTTGGTTTGCCCAACGGCTTCGCGACCCGCACGGTGGTGCGCACCATCCCCGTCATGCCCGCCGCTTCGTCTTCCTCCGCCTCCGTTCCGCCCGCGCCGTTGTTTGGTGCCGTGTTTGCGCGCCTGCAGCCGCACATGGCCGCGCTCGACGCGTTTCTGGCCGGGCAACTGGAATCCTTTGAACCTGAGATCCGCGAGATGGCCGACTACTGCATCGACACCTCGGGCAAGCGCATCCGGCCCGCGCTGGTGTTCCTGAGCGGCTGGTCGGGCGACGACGCCCCGCCGGCCGAACCGCTCGTGCAGGTCGCCGCGGTGGTGGAGCTGGTGCACCTCGCGACCCTCGTGCACGACGACATCATGGACGAGGCCGACATCCGCCGCAGCCGCCAGACCGCCTCGCGCCGCTACGGTCCGGAGGCCGCGGTGCTGCTCGGCGACGCGCTCTTTGCCCACGCGCTGCACCTCGCCGCCCAGTTCCCGACCACCGAGGTCTGCTCGGCCGTCGCCGACTCGACCCGCAAGGTCTGCGCCGGCGAGATCGTGCAGACCCTCCGTCGTCGCACGCTGGAGATCAGCCGCGCCGACTACGACCGGGTGATCGACCTGAAGACCGCCGAGCTGTTTCGCGTCTCCTGTTTTCTCGGCAGCCGCCTGGCCGGCCGGTCCGACGCCGCGGTGGCTGCCGCCGCCGCCTTTGGCCGCCACCTGGGCATCGCCTACCAGATCTACGACGACCTCGCCGACTTCTACGGCACCGAGAAACGCATCGGCAAAACCCTCGGCACCGACCTCGCCAGCGGCAAGGCCACCCTGCCGCTGCTGCTGTTGCTCGACCTGCTGCCCGCCGCCGACCGGGAACGCCTCTCCGACGAACTGGCCGGCACCCGCGAGCCGGACATCGCCGCGCGCCTCGCGCAGATGGAGCGGCTCGGGGTCTTTGACCGCGTGGCGGCCGAGATCGAGGCCGAGCTGGCCAGGGGCGAGGCGGCGCTGGCCTCGGTCGGCGACGCACTCGCGGCCGCCCCGCTGCGGGAGCTTTGCCAGGTGCTGCGCACGCAGGTCTCCGGCCTGCGCGGCTGAGTCGGAAACCACGCCGGGAGAAAAGCGAAATTCCCCGTTGACGCCGCCGGTCCCGGCTCTTTGCTCTGTCCCTTCGCTCTTGGCAAAATAGCTCAGTTGGTAGAGCAGCGCACTGAAAATGCGCGTGTCCTCGGTTCGATTCCGAGTTTTGCCACCACTTTTGAAAAACCTGTTTTCCTCAATGGAACGCAGGTTTTTTTGTGGTCCGGCCCCGCGCCCGCCTGTGTGCTGGCCCGCATGTGCCCACCGCCCGCCGCCGCGGAGTTTTTGTTTCGATTCGACCGTGCTTCCGACGCGGCCGGCGTGGCCGTGCCCGTGCTCGCGGGCGTGCCGCACGAGACGCTGTTCACGGGTCTGCCGGCGGCGGGCGAAGCATCGGGGTTCCGGCTGTTCGGCGATCCGGACCGGCTGGTGGGGATCCAGGTCGCGGTGGTGCGGGACGACCTTGAGACCCGGGCCGAGACGGCCTGCGCGGGCCTGCTCGCGCTGTCGCGGGAACGCGGCCTGCACCCGGCGCGCATCTGGAACTACGTGCCCGGCATCAACGCCGGCTCGCCCGCGGGGCTGGAGGCCTACCGGGTGTTTTGCCGCGGGCGCGCGCAGGCCTTTGAGCGCGCCGGCTGGCGCACCGCGTTGCCGGCGGCCTCGGCGGTGGGCGGCGAGCCCGGCCGGCTGGCGGTGGTCTTCGTGGCGACCCGCGAACGGCCCATCGCCCGGGAAAACCCCGAGCAGGTGCCCGCCTTCGAGTATCCGCCCGACTACGGCCCGCGTCCGCCGAGTTTTTCCCGCGCGACGCAGGTCGTCGTCGCCGGACGCCGCTGGACCTTTGTCTCCGGCACCGCCGCGATCAAGGGCCACGCCTCGCAGGCCTCCGGCGACCTGGCCGGACAAATCGCCTGCACCCTGGACAACCTCCGGCTCATCTCCACGGAGTGCGGGCTGGGCGCGGACCTCGCCGCCGGTGCCGCCGCGGAGCGTCATTTTAAGATCTACCTGCGGCACGCCGCCGATCTTGCGTTCGCGCACGCCGCGCTCGGGCACACGTTGTTCCGGCCCGGTGATCGGGTCACCTGGCTGCGAGCCGACATCTGCCGCGCCGAGCTCCTCCTGGAAATCGAGGCGACTGTGATTACCTGACCGCGCCCTCGTCTCCCTTGCGTCCCGGGCGAATCCGCACCACCCGCCACCGCCGACCGAACTCGTTTGTTACTTAATAAGTTACAATTTAAAACTTCGTAATCAGTCGCTTGCCGTATTTGTCACTTATTAAGTGACAAATGGATTGGCGGGGTAGACGCGGTGGGCGAGGGGCGGGCGGGGGGTTAGCGGAGTTGTTCCCGGGCGGGGATGACGCAGCGGTAGCCGCGCTCCGCGAGACCGGCCAGCACTTGTTCCAACGCGGCCACCCGCACGGGCGCCTTCAACGGCGGTCCCTCGTGCATGAGGATGATCGCGCCCGGTCGCAGCGCCCGCAGCACGCGCGTGGCCACGGCCTCGGGGTCGCGCGCGAAACTGTCGCCGCTGCGGATGCTCCAGCCGATGAAATCGAGTCCGCGTTCGCGCAGGACGCGGCCGAGGCCGGGCGGCTTCACGCCCACCGGACTGCGAAAACGCGTCGCCGCGGACAACGCCGCCGGCGCGTCCAGCTCGCGTCGCAACCGTCCCGGGCCGGCGCACCAAAAGTCCGCCCGCGGATGCGTGCGCGTGTGGTGCCCGATCTCGTGACCGCGCCGGACGATCTCCGCGACCAGTCCGGGGTGCCGCGCGGCGCGGTTTCCGACCAGAAAAAACGTCGCCCGGGCGTCGTGCCGGTCCAACAGGTCGAGCAGCCGCGGGGTGTCGTCCGGATCGGGTCCGTCGTCGATCGTCAGCCAGACCTCGCGGCGCTCCGTGGCGAAGCGGGTGAACACGCGGGCCAGTCCCTGCGCGTTGGGCGCGAACACGTGAAAGAGGACCGGCAGGCCGCCGCTGAAAAACAACGCGAGGCTCCAGCCGGCGCCCACGCCGCTCGTCCAGAGCAGCACCGCGCAAAGCTTGATCACGATCACCGCGGCCCACAGCGCGCCGGTGTAACCATCCCTTGGATACCGACGAGGCGCCGCCGCGAAGTTCCACACCGCCGCGTGCGCGCCGAGGATCGCCCCGAGCAGTGCGTCCAGCGCCACGTGTTGGTGCGTGGCCAGCGTCGAGTGGACGATCAGCGTCGCCCAGATCGCGTTGACCGCCTGCGCCGTCCGGCCCGCCCCGAGCCGCGGCAGCAGGCGCGCGAACCACAGCGCGGCGAACACCGCGAACGCCACGTGCAGCGAGGGGCAGGCGTTGCCGGCCGCGTCGGCGCTCTTGAGGAACTCGAACGAGGGGTGGCGGCTCCAGTCGATGTCCGGCGCGGCGATGGTGGTCGGCCACAGCAAAAAGATGCCCAGCCCGACGACACCCAGCGCCGCCGCGCCCGCGCCGAAGCCCAGCAACTCGCGCCGGTCGGTCATCCAGGAAGGCGGCAGCGTCACGTAGACCCACAACGAAAAATACGGGATCAATGTCCACGGTTGCAGCGGGACCAGGGCGTCGATCCAGGTCGCCGGCACCGTCGTCACCGGAAACAACGGGTGCCGCAGCACCGCGAAGTAGCCGACAAAAAACACCGTCATGATGACGGTCGCGCCGACCGCCTTCAGCCAAAAGTGCGCGCCCGCCCGGCGCAGGACCTGCCGCGCGGTGAACCGTGGGTTTTCCTCGTCGGCATTCATCGTTTCAACAACGCGCGCAACGCCGCGCCATCGGGTTTGCCGCGCGCGGTCAGGGGCAGGGAGTCCACCGGCACGAGCCGGCGGGGGACCTTCCACGAGGCGAGCCTGGCCCCGAGCAGCGCGCGCAGCTCCGGCGGTTTCAGTTCCGTGGCCACGACGGCCGCGAGTTGACCGGGGTCGTCCGGGTGCGGCGCGACGAATGCGTCGCTGATGCCGTCCAACCCGCGCAGCGCGTTCTCCAGGTCGCCGGCGTCCAGCCGGCGTCCGGCGACCTTCACCATGCGGCCGGAGCGGCCGAGCAACGTGACGCGGCCGTCGGGTCCGAGCCGCGCGCGGTCGGCCGGGCTGAACGAGCCGCCGCAGACCGCCGCGCCGGTCACGCG
>JBDRJH010000375.1:0-2832 GCA_043815125.1 Verrucomicrobiota bacterium | reverse complement strand
AACCCATCCCCAAGATGACGCTCTCCACCAGTTGCTTCGGCACTGGACGGTGGAGCCCCAAGCCAATCCCGGATTCCGGGCGGCCGTCTGGGCTCGGATCGACTCCGCGCGTCGCATGCCCGCGACCTGGAGCGGCTGGCTGCGGCTAAACTTCGTTCGAGTGTCCTATTGCGCGGCGGCCAGCATCGTGTTCGCCGGCACCGGCGGCGGCCTGCTCGCCGCTTCTCAGGCCAACCGCGAACGCGAGCAGCTCATCCAACGCTACGTTGTCAGCATCGACCCGCACCAGCAGGTCAACGCGCCCCGCTAGCCATGAACTACCGCTGGATCACCGCCGGTGCGATCATCGCTCTCGCCCTTCTGGCCGGGGGCGCGTCCTACCTCTGCTTCCACCACACCATGTCGGTGTCGGCCGGGCAGAACCACGACTCGCTCATGTGGGTGCGCCACGAGTTCAAACTCTCCGGCGAGAAACTCTCCAAAGTGGAGGCTCTTCACGAAGCCTATGAATCGGTTTGCGCCGAGCACTGCATCGCCATTGCCGAAGCCCGCGCGGAATTGAAACACTTGCAGGACGCCAAGGCCGCGCCCGTCGACATCGAAACCGCCGCCGCCAAAGCCAAGGCCGTGGACGCCCGCTGCATCGCCAGCACGGAAGCCCATATCAAGGAAGTCGCCACCCTGATAGGCGGCGACGAAGGCCGCCGGTATCTGTCCATCGTGCTGCCACGGGTGCTGATGTTTGACCACTCCGGCCCCGCCTCGCTCGACCTGCATTCCACCACCACGTCCGCGCATGACATCCCAGCCGGAAAATGACCCCGGCGAGGTTACCGACGAGGCGCTCATGGAAGCGCTGCAAAACGGCGACGACCATGCCTTGGCGACGCTGATGCACCGCTGGGAGTTGGGCGTGAAAGCCTTTCTCCTCCGCCTCGGTGTGCCAGCCGCCGACGTGGAGGACGTGGCGCAGGAAGCCTTCGTCCGCCTCTACCAAAAGCGCGACCGTTACCGTGCCGGCGCCGCCTTCAAGCCGTGGTTGCTCACCGTGGCGGGCAACCTTGGCCGCAACCGCCTGCGCTGGCGATTTCGCCGTCGCGAAGACAGCATCGAAGCGATGGACGAGGCTCAACCGGGAGGCTTTGATCCCGTCGATACCTCCGCCCGTCCCGCTTCCGATCTGGCCGAAAAAGCGAATCTCGCCCGCGATGTGCGAAAGGCGGTCAACGCACTCCCCGACAACCTTCGCCAAGCGGTTCTGTGCGTGGAGCTGGAAGATCTAAGCTACGCCGAAGCCAGCCAAGTCATGGGCTGTTCCGCCAAAGCGGTGGAAACACGACTCTATCGCGCTCGCGAATTGCTCCGCTCCACGTGCAAGGCCTTGCTCGGGCAAAATTGACGGGGAACCAGAGCTTGGTGGCCGACACCCGCAAGCCACTGCATCAACCTCGTCGCGCGCTCCTCGATTGATGCAACAGTCGCGACGGTTGCGGGGCACAAGGGCGCAAGCGGTGGCAACAAAATCGAACTGTTTTATTTTCTACCCCAAGGCTGGATAGACCGAACAATTAAAAGCTGGAGAAACGACGTGGAAGAGCGCTGCAAACGATGGTGGGGAAAAGAGGGCGTGATGGATTTTCTTAAACTGAGCAGCCCAGAGCGCGGAATCACCATGGCTAAGCGTTTTAAGGAAGAGCTTGGCTATAAATATTCCTACCCCTTCCCCATTCAGAAGGAGGGGGAGCGTGGTTGCATCATGTTTTGGATGATACATGCCACCGACCATGACAGAGCCACTACATTGATGGCGCAAGCATACCGCCACATTGGCGCAGGCGGAGGGCTGGCTGATCCAGTTGATCAAATGGAGATCATGTATTAACGGATAGCGCTTCAAGCCGAGGATATGCGGGTGGGAATTGTCAGACCATAGTTCTTGGACGGCCTGCTCGGGTATCCCGGCGAATCCCGTGTAGGCCGCAAAAGCGCCGGATGTCTTTCGTTCCGACCTCGATCCCGAGGTCAGCCAGATAGGAGCGAAACTCGCGAGTGCGGTAGGATTCTTGTGGGTGTCGCAGCATGTAGAAAAGCACGTTGAGCTTCCACCAATCCGTGTGGCCGAACAGCCCCCGGCGCTTCGGGGCTTTTTCGAGGGAAGCTAGAAGTCGGACGGTCTTTTCTGCGTGCCGCAGTAGCCGCGTTTCGTCTCCGCCCACGATTGCCTTGAACCAATCGACGCTCGCCGCGGCCAAGCGCGGCGGCACAGAAGCGGCAGCGCCAGCGTGTCGCCATTCACTCACCAGCAGGAAAGTGCCGAGGTCGATTTTCCCTGATTGGTAATGACGAATCAGAGTCTCGACCTCACCCCACGTTAGCCCGCCATAAATACGCCCGGATAGATTTTCGCGGAGTCTGGCGGCCTCGATTTGAAGAGCACGATTCTCGGCGAATGCTTCCGCGTCATGATCGGCGCTTGGTTGAGCGAGAGCTGCGGCGATCTTGGCGCGGGTCTTGGGCTTGCGGGCAAACTCTTCCCAAAGCCATTCGCGGAGGGCGGGTGAGGATCGGCACAACTGGGCAAAGAGCCGGAAGGCCGCATCATCGTCGCTCTCCGCGAACGCCCTGAGCGTGCGCTGGGAATCCGTATTTTCCGCGTGCTTTTTCATGGCCGTCTTTGAGTTGGAAACCGTTGCCGCGAAAAAGTTCACGATTGCGGCGGTCGATTTTCAAACAGGGCACGCAGCCGGTCATACAACATCCGCAGGTCGGTCTGGTAGGCCACGCGATGCTCAGGTGACATCAAGGCGCAGGCCTTGGGCGAACGGAGGGTGC
>JBDRJH010000374.1:0-3782 GCA_043815125.1 Verrucomicrobiota bacterium | reverse complement strand
GTGGACTGGCCGAGGCCCTTGGAGGTGATTTGGAAAACCGCCTCGTAGGTGAGGGTGCCGGAGCGCGAGACGACGCCGACGTGGCCCTTCTTGTGAATGTAGCCGGGGGCGATGCCGATGCGGCAGCCGCCCTTGGAGCCTTCGCCGGTGCCGGGGGTGACGAGGCCGGGGCAGTTGGGTCCGATGAGGCGGGTCTTGGCACCCTGCATGGCGCGCTTCACGCGGATCATGTCCTTGATCGGAATGCCTTCGGTGATGCAGACGGCGAGGTCGAGGCCGGCGTCAACGCACTCGAGGATGGCGTCGCCGGCGAAGGGCGGCGGCACGAAGATGGTCGAGACGGTCGCGCCGGTGGCCTTGGCGGCCTCGGCGACGGTGTTGAAGATCGGCACCTTGACGCCGGCGTGTTCGAAGAACTGGCCGCCTTTGCCGGGGGTGACGCCGGCGACGACCTGGGTGCCGTAGTCGATGGACAACTGGGCGTGTTTGCCGCCGAAGGCACCGGTGATGCCTTGGACCATGATCTTGGTTTCGGAATTAATTAAGATACTCATTGAAGTGTTTTTTAACGCAGAGTCGCAGAGGTGGGGAGGACGCGGAGACGTGCGGTGACTTTCTGGTCTGGGCTTGGCGTCTTGGCGTCTCTGCGTTGAAGGATTGGGAAATCAGGCGACGAGTTTGACGATTTTCTGGGCGGCGTCGGCCATGGTGTCGCCGGAGACGAGCGCGAGGCCGGAGGCGGCGAGGGTGGCCTTGCCGGCGGCGACGTTGTTGCCTTCGAGGCGGACGACGAGGGGGAGCTTGAGGCCGACTTCCTTGACGGCCTCGACGATGCCTTCGGCGATGACGTTGCAGTCCATGATGCCGCCGAAGATGTTGACGAAGATGCCCTGCACGTTGGCGTCGCCGAGGATGATCTTGAAGGCCGCGACGACCTTTTCCTTGGAGGCGCCGCCGCCGACGTCGAGGAAGTTGGCGGGGTTGCCGCCGTAGTGTTTGATGATGTCCATGGTGGACATGGCGAGGCCGGCGCCGTTGACGAGGCAGGCGATGTTTCCGTCGAGGGCGATGTAGGCGAGGTCGTATTTGGAGGCCTCGATTTCCTTGGGGTCTTCCTCGTTGAGGTCGCGCAGGGCGACGATGTCGGGGTGGCGGAAGAGGGCGTTGGAGTCGAAGGAGACCTTGGCGTCGAGGGCGAGCACCTGGTCGTCGGGCGTGGTGATGAGGGGGTTGACCTCGATCATGGAGGCGTCGGTTTCCCAGAACATCCGGTAGAGGTTGCGGATGAGCTTGGCGGCGTTCTTGGCCTCGGTGGCGTTGAGGCCGAGTCCGAAGATGAGCTCGCGGACCTGGAAGTCGGCGAGGCCGTAGGCGGGGTCGACGAAGACCTTGAAGATTTTTTCGGGGGTGTCGTGGGCGACGGTCTCGATGTCCATGCCGCCTTCGGTGGAGGCCACGATGACGGGCTTGGAGGTGGCGCGATCCAGAAGAATGGCGAGGTAGTATTCCTTCTTAATGTCGCTCGCGATGGTGAAGTAGATGGTCTGGACCTTGCGGCCGGCGGGGCCGGTCTGGGCGGTGACGAGGGTGTTGCCGATCATCTCGCCGGCGATGGTCTTGGCGTCGGCCTTGGTCTTGCAGAATTTGACGCCGCCTTTGTAGCCGTTGGTGAAGGTGCCCTTGCCGCGGCCGCCGGCGTGGATTTGGGACTTGACCATGGTGGGGCCCTCCGGGAGTTGGGCGAGGGCGGAGTCGAACTCCGCCGCTGACTTCGCGGGTGTTCCCTTGGGGACGGGAACCCCGAACTTCTCAAAGAGGTCCTTGGCCTGATACTCGTGGATGTTCATGGAAGCGCCCAACGTGGCACAGGGGGCGGCGGCTTGGCACGCCGAAAACGAGGCGAAACACAATCGTTAGGCGCTTGTTGTGCGGAATTGCCTTTGGCTTATGGGCGCGCAGTCTGGGGCCCATGCAATCTCATGAGCTGTTCAAGGACATCCTCAAGAAGACCAGCGCGAAGCAGATCGCGGGGGATCTGGGGTTGTCCTTGTCGTTGATCTACAAGTGGGCCGAGCCTCCGCAAGACACCGCCGGCGGCAGCGGGGCGAACAATCCGCTGGACCGTCTGGAGAAGCTGATCCGCAGCACCGGCGACAAGCGGCTGGCCCAATGGGTCTGCGAGTCGGCCGGCGGTTTCTACATCCCGAATCCGAAGGCGCAGGCGACGACGGAGGAGCTGATGCACGTGACGAGCGGCATCGTGCAGGAGTTCGCCGACATGTTGAGCGTGATCGCGGCGGCGGCGGCCGACCAGCAGGTCAGCGAGATCGAGGCGCGTCAGATCCGCGCGCGCTGGGAGCAGCTCAAGAGCCGCACCGAGGGTTTTGTGCACGCGGCCGAGGAGGGGCACTTCCGCGAGCTGCGCGAGGATTTGAAGAAGGCGGGGTGAGCGCGGCGCGCGGCCGGGCGAAACGGCTCCGCCGTTCCGCTACGGTTCCGAATCGTAGCGGAAGCGCGGAGCGCTTTCGTCGCCGGCAGGCGGCGGCGGGTCAGAGGCCGCCGAGCTTGAGGTTGCCGAGGAGGCGCTGGCTGAGAAAGGCGGTCTGGGCGGCGGCGAGTTCCTTGAGGCCCTTTTGGCCGAGGGTGATGAGCGACTGAAGTTCGTCGGGCGTGTAGGTGGCCTCCTCGCCGCTGGCCTGGACCTCGACGAAGCGGCCGCGGCCGGTCATGACGATGTTGGCGTCGACCTCGGCGTCCTTGTCCTCGACGTAGGCGAGGTCGAGTAGGGGGGCGCCGCCGACGATGCCGACGCTGACCGCGGCCACGGAGTCGACGAGTGGGTTTTCCTTGAGCTGGCCGGCGTCGAGCAGCTTTTGCACGGCCATGCGGGCGGCGACGTAGGCGCCGGTGATGGCGGCGGTGCGGGTGCCGCCGTCGGCCTGGAGCACGTCGCAGTCGAGCCAGAGGGTTTTTTGCCCGAGCTTGTCGAGGTCAATGACGGCGCGCAGGGAGCGGCCGATGAGGCGCTGGATCTCGATGGAGCGTCCGTCGACCTTGCCGCGCGAGCTGTCGCGCTGTTTGCGGTCGTGGGTGCTGTAGGGGAGCATCGAATACTCGGCGGTGAGCCAGCCGCCGGGCACGCGCTGCTGCTTCATCCAGGTGGGCACGTTGTTCTCGATGGTGGCGCCGCAGATGACGCGGGTCTGGCCAAAGGAGACGAGCACCGAACCGGTGGCGTGGGGGCGATGTCGGCCTCGAAGGTGACGGTGCGGAGTTGGTCGGCTTGGCGGCCGTCGGCGCGGGTGGCGTTGGTGGACATGATTACGGGCTAGGGGAGGGGGCCTCGGCGGGGGAGTCAACGGCGGGGGCGGCCTGTTTGGCGTGCCAGACCTTGAGCACGGCGTTGGCGATGGGCGCGGCGAAGCGGCCGCCGCCGGTGTCCTCGCCGGGGGTGTCGCCCTCCATGATGACGGCGATCGCGATGCGCGGGTTTTCCACCGGCGCGTAGCCGACGAACCAGGCGAAGTTGAGGGTGCCCTTGGGCGTGCGTTTCTGGGCGGTGCCGGTCTTGCCGGCGATGGTGAGGCCCTGGATCTTCATGAACGGGGTGTTCATGATGCGGGCGGTGCCGGTGATCGGCACGGCCTGCAGGCCGGCGTAGAAGGGCGTGAGCAGGGAGACGGGCAGATCGAGGCGGGCCGGGTTTTGCACCGCGCGCGACGGGTCGTGCAGAATGTGCGGGCTGATGTTGGTGCGGCCGCGGGCGAGACCGGCGGTGACGG
>JBDRJH010000373.1:0-3996 GCA_043815125.1 Verrucomicrobiota bacterium | reverse complement strand
CCCGCCCGCGGCGCCGGCGGCCGTCGCCCCGCCCCCGCCGCGCCCATCGACGTTTTCGCAGATCCGCACGCTGCTGGCCCGGCGGCTGCGCCTGTTTTTCCGCGACCGCGGCTACCTCGGCCTGACCGCCGCCATCACCTTTGGCTTTCCCTGCCTGGTCGTGATCTTCGCCCTCGGCGGACTGCCCCAGATGCAAAACCTCGCGCTCGCCCCCTCCGGCGGCCTGCTGGAGAGCCTCCAGGAGCGCGCCGAATTCCGCCAGCGCGCCGCGGACACCGCGACCCTCGTCTCCGGCCTCATCGTGTTTCAGGTCATCCTCCTCTGCCTGATGGGCAGCAACAACGGCGCCCGCGAGATCGCCGGCGAGCGCACCCTCTTTGAAAAGGAACGCATGGCCGGCCTGCGTCCCTCCGCCTACGCCATCGCCAAGCTGTTGTTCGCGTCCGCCGTCGGCGCGTTGCAAGGGCTGTGGATGACCGCGTTCGTGAAGATCATCTGCGAATTCCCCGGAGACTGGGGCGTGCAACTGGCCGTGCTCGCCGGCGTCGGCGCCGCCATGAGCGCGGTCTGCCTGGGCATCTCCGCGCTGCTCACCTCGGCGGACAAGGCCTCGCTGCTCTCCATCTATCTGGTCGGTTTTCAACTGCCGCTCTCCGGCGTCGTGCTCGCGCTGCCCGAGGTGCTGGTCGACGTCGTCCGGCCGTTCATCGCCACCTACTGGGGCTGGTCCGGCTACCTCACGGCCATGACCCGCTCCAGTTTCTACGACGCCGTGGCCATGTTCAACCAGGGCCCCTTCGCCGGGCCCGCCCTCGCCGGCGCGGTGCTGCTGGCCCACCTCGCGGTCGGCGCGGCCCTCACCTTCTGGGGTTGCTCCAGACAGCGCTGGCCCTAAGCCTTTCCCATCCCCATGCGCGCACTCCGCCACCTTATCGCCCTCTCGTTCATCACCCTGCTCGCCGCCGGCTGCGGCGGCCCCAAGGGCGAGCCCTTCCCGGTCGACGCCTACCTGACCGCCCCCGCCAACCTGCAGGGCAACCGCTACTCGCTCGACGCCGAGATCGACTCGCAGCTCGAATGGACCGAGGGCGTCGGCCGCCTGATCGCCGTGCGCCCCATCGGCCGCGACCTGCGCCTGCCCGTCTTCATCGCCGACACCCACGAGGCCAACCTCATGGTCGCCCAGCGCTACCGCTTCGAACTCACCGTGCGCAAGGGCGGCCTGCTCACCGTCACCGCCCTCAAAAAACTCTGAGACCCCGCCGCGAGCCCGCCACCCACCACGCCATGACCGCCCCCAACCTCCGCCTCGCCCTCGCCGCCGCCCTGCTCCTGCCCGCCGGCGTCTTCGGCCAGGGCAGCCCCTTCGACCCCGCCCCCTCCGCGGCGGCTCCCGCGACGCCCGCCCCCGCTCCGGCCCCCGCCGCGCCCACCTCCATCGCGCCCGCCGCGCCCTCGTCGCTGGAGAGCAACACCCTCCTCCAAGTCATCGACCGCGCCTTCGACGTCGAGAGCGACTCCATCAACCCCGAGGAGGGCACCATGGTCTGGAAGGGCAAGACCTACAACATCGGCCAGTTCCGCGCCCAGCGCGTATTCACGAAGGGAAGCGTTTGGAGGTTACGGCGGAGACGGCGGGGCGGTCGTGGTTTTCGGCCATGGCGGCGAGGAAGTCGGTGGTGGTGTGGTGGGGTCGGGTGCGCCAATGCATAAACAGACTATTGGCCCAGCGGTTGAACAGGCCGTGGATGCAGATCGCCCGCGACCGGCGCAGGCGGCAGCGGTCGTCGTGCCGCGAGGCGTCCAAGCGCGCGTGCAGACCGGTCTCGATGTCCCAGTGCGCGATGTTGGCCGCCAGCCAATCTCGCCCGCTCAGTTCATTGGCCGGACGGCTGGTGATCAGTTCGACCGTCTCGGACGCCTTGCCCTCCCTTTCTCGCAACAAGCGGGCGGCTTGCGCGACCAGGGGGAAGCACGCCGTCTCGCCGGTCAGCGGGCACGCCACCAAGGTGCGATGCACCAACTTGCCCTTTTCCAGGTCGCTCCAGCGCACGGTCGCCGGGTCGTTTTTTAAGACAAAAGGGGGGAGCCGGGGTCGGGCACCCGCTCGCGCACGCACTCCTGCAATCCGGCTTGGTTGCCTTTGACCGTCATCAGGTAATCGCCGCCGTGCTCCAATACGATCGCGCGGGCGGTCTCGCGCTGGGTGTGCAAGGCGTCGATGCTCACCAATCGGCCGTCCAGGTCGAGCCGTTCGCACAACGCGCGCACCGCCAAGATCTCGTTGGTTTTGTCCGCCACCACTTCGCAGCCGAGCAGGTGCAGACCGGGCACGGTGACCGCGCTGACCACGTTTTGGCCGCCACCATGGCCGGGCACCTTGCCGTCCAGCGCCACCACTTCTCCAGGCGGGGGCGCGCCGCGCACCTGCGCTTGGTGGCGCAGGAGCACGGCCTCGATCCGGCGCTCATCGACCCGGGCAAACATCCGGCTGAAGGTCGGCTGGCTGGGCGCGGGATACTCGCCCTTGGCGTTGCGCCGCACTCCCAGCGCGGCGCGTTGGTGCGAGGAGAGCCGACGGGCGAAGGCGGCCAGATCCTTCTGCCCGCGGGGGGCGCCGGCGAGGTAGGCGCACGCGCTCAGCCCGAGCAGGGCGTAGAGCGGGTAGTCGCCGATGCGCGTGCGGTAGTCGGGCACCTCGCGAAACAACTCCGAAAGCGAGCGCAGCTCGGCGGCCTTGGCGGTGGAGCGCACCGGGACCTTCGCCTCGACCTGGGCGAGCGCCGGCCGCAGGTGCTCGGCCTGGAGGCTGCGCCGGGCGTTTCTGGTCAGCTCGCGGGCGAAGAGACGCTTGGGCCGACCATGGGCCTGGTAATAGTCGAGGGCGTGGCGGCCGTTGCCTTTGGTGAAGCCCAGCTCGGTCCAGCCGGAGGCGCGATAGACCGAGCCTTGGAAGCGCTCGGGATCGACAAAGGTCTCCACCACCAAAACGGGGTGGCCGTAGCGGGCCCGCCAATCATCCGAGAGGCGGGCCAGCACCCGGCTCAGCGCAACCGAGCCGAGATTGGGCACGCTGCGCTCTGGCACCAAAAGAAAGCGCACGTTGTTGGCCACCAAAGCGAGGCGGCGGCGGCGTTGCTCGTCGCCCCAACCGATCCATGTGTCGCGCGCTCGCAGGTGCTGGGCCGCCGCCGCAAAGACCAGCACCGCCACCCACTCGCCGGACGCGTCGGTGAGCGCGTAATGCAGCTGTTCTCCCACCGCCCGCACCCCGCCCAAATAGTGGTGCGCGTCGAGCAGCAGTCGTGCTCGTTGGCGCTCTTCAGGCGTGTCGAGCAATTCGACGCGCACGCTGCGCAAAAGCAGGGCGGCTTCCTCGGGCAAGCTCGGCGGGCGGGGCGCGTGGTTCATGCCGGCGAGCTAAAAAAGTTCAGGGCCGAATGTCCCGCAAATTCGTTCCCGCTCCTTCATGCCAATAAGTTAGCTTAAGAAGTGAATCGGCGGTGTTCCGCGCCTTCCGCGCCCGCTTCGAGCGCTACCTCGCCCTGCCCGTCACCAACGACCACGAGGTCCACCAGGCCATCGTCGCCGAGGTCGAGAGCCTGCTCTCCACCCGCGCCGGCGACGACGCCGGCAACGAGATCAAGCGCGCCTGGCAACTCCTGTATCGGGCGTCCGAATACACCGAGGACGGCGGCGCCAGCATCGCCATCGCCAACCAGGTCTTCAACGCCTGGCGCATCCGCGACGAAAAGGAGGCCTACCGCATCACCCAGATCGAGCTCGAGCGCATCCGCCGCCAGCAGCAGGGCTCCGTCAGCTACGCCGGCGACCTGCTCGTGTCCGAGGGCGTCAACGCCGCCCAGGGCGTCTCCGGCCAGCTCGGCGCGGGCGGTTCTTCGGGCGGCTCCGGCGGCGATGACGGCGGCTCCTCCGATGGCAACAACTCCGGCAACGCCTCCGGGTCGGCCTCCGTCGGCGGCGCCACCATCTCCG
>JBDRJH010000372.1:0-21517 GCA_043815125.1 Verrucomicrobiota bacterium | reverse complement strand
CAGTCGCGTCCGGAGAGTAGGCGTTGTTCGCCCGCAGATCGGGCCTGGCTCTCGCGCAGGGAGTGAAAGAAGGCGGGGGCGGGGTGCATGGGGGGAGGATCAGCGGACGAGGGAGATGCCGGCGCGCACCGTCTCCGAGCGGCGGTCGTAGTCGAGGAGGCTTTCGCCGTAGCCGTTGTAGTATTGGACAAGCAGGAAGGTGCCGAAATCGACGATCTTCATCCGCAGGGGAATCGTCAGATCGAGCTGCGTGGTAAAACGGTCGAAGTCCTTGCCGGACCAGCCGGTATAGGTGAACGAAGGGCCGTCGTTTTTACCAAAGGTGAAGGACCACTCCGCGTAGCCGCGATAGTCCTTCAGGCGGGGGTTGTCGTCGAGTTCGCCTAAGTAGGTGCGGAAGCGCGGGCTGACGATGAGATGCCAGCCATTGAGATTGCCGAAAGCGGCGCCAGGGCGCACGAAGAGGGTGTTGAGGCTGCGCGAATCGGTGGAGTCGCGGCCGTTGGATTCGTGCTGGTAGCCGCCCTGCCAGCCGAGCCAGGTGAACCAGCTGCCGTCTTCGCGGGCGGGAGCGAGCGACTCGAAGAAAAGGGACGGGATGTAGCTCGTATCGTAGAAGGGGCTGGAGTCGCCGTCGATATCCCAGAGCGAGCGCTGGGTGTAGCCGAATTGAAGGGTGCGTTTGAATGCGTCCAGAGCCTCCGTATCGCCGAAGTTCAGCAGTCGGTATTTGAAACTGAACTGGAATTTCGCGGCGGGATCGTCGGGACCGTAGATGAAATAAACGGGATCATGCTCGGCGAAGCGGTTGATGAAACTGCGTCGGACTTGGGCGATGGCCGGAGTCGAACCGCGCAGGGGACTGAGCTGGGTGGACGCGGAGTCGGAGGCCTTGGCACCACTCACATCCAGAACTGCACGGAGCGGGCCGGCGGCGGTTTGCGGAATCTCGACGATGAACTGTCCGTCGATCTCGCGCGGCACGGTGAACGCATAGGTGCGGAAGGCGAAGCCGCCCGGCGCGATGGTGGGTGGGGCGGGGCGGACGGCGGCCAGCTCCACGGGCCAGGCGCGGCCATCCGCGAGGAGTCGCCCGGCGAGCCGGTCGGGTGAAGGGAAAGCGATGTCGCTGGAGGACGAGTTCACCGCAAGCAGATCGAGTTGAACGGTAGCGGAAACCGCCACGGGCGTGGACGGCGGCACCAATGTCAGCACCGTTCCCTCGGCGAAACCGAGCACGGGAAGCATCCACAGGAGAAGGGCGAGACGGTGTTTCATAAGATCAGGGTAAGCCGGCGGCCAGGCGCGCGGTCGCGGGTTGGGTGTCGGCGGTCCAGCCGCCGCCGAGCGCGGCGTAGAGCGAGACTAGGTTGGTCAGGCGCAGGAGGCGGGCATCGAGCAGCGACTGTTCGGCGCCGAACAGCTCTTGTTGCGCGAGCAGCACTGCGAGAAAGCTGTCGATCCCGGCCTGATAACGCTGGTCGGACAAATCGTGGCGGCGTTGCGCGGCGGCCACGCGCGCTTGTTGCGCGGAGACCTGGGTGTCGATCAAAGCGCGCACGGCGAGCGCGTCGGACACCTCGCGGAAGGCGGTCTGAATGGTCTTCTCGTAGTTCGCGATCTCGATGCGTTTCTCGATCCACGCGACCTCCAACTGTGCCTTGTTGCGCCCGGCGGCGAAGATCGGCACGGTGACCGAGGGGGCGAAACTCCAGGCGCCCGAGCCGTCTTTGAAGAGGCCGGACAACTCGGCGCTGGCGGTGCCGGCGAAGGCGGTAAGGGTGACGGTCGGGAAGAATGCGGCGCGGGCGGCACCGATGTTGGCATTGGCGGCCTGCAGCGCGTGCTCGGCGGCGCGGATGTCGGGGCGGCGGGCGAGCAGTTCGGAGGGCAGTCCGGCGGGCAGGTCGTTGAGGAGGGCCTGCGCGGCGAGCGGAGCGGCGGGGGGGAGATCGGCGGGGAGCGGGGCTCCGAGGAGGAGCACGAGGGCGTTCTCGGCTTGCGCGCGCTGCCGGTCGGCTGCGGCGAGGCCGGCCCGGTAGGCCTCGCGCTGCGCTTCGGACGTGCGCAAATCGAGTTCTGAGGAGGCTCCCGCCTCGAATGTTTTTCGGTTCAGCGCATAGGAGCGTTCGGCGGTGCCGAAGGCGCGGCTGGCGATGGCAAACTGTTCGTCGGCGGCAAGGAGCACGAGGTATTGCCGGGCGACGGCGGAGATCAGGCTAAGCTGCGCGCTGAGCCGAGCCTCGTCGCTCGCGAGGTATTGCTGCAATACTTGGTCGCGCAGGCTGGAGATGCGGCCGAAGAAATCCAATTCATAGGCCGGGAGGCTCCCGCCCACGCTGTAGCTGCTGCCGGTGACGGAGCGGCCGGACGAATTGAGATCGCCCGGAGTGCGTTGTCGCGAGCCGTCGGCGGTGGCGTCGAGGCTTGGGATGAGGGCGGAGCGCTGGATGTTGTAGTAGGCGCGGACGCGTTCAACGTTGAGGCCGGCCACACGGAGGTCGCGGTTGTTGGCCAAGGCCAATTCTATGATGCGCTGAAGGCGCGGGTCGCCGAAGAAGTTCCGCCAGTCGGGAGCGGGCATAGAGGCTGACGTGTCACCACCGGATGGATACACGCCGGCAACCGGAGTAGCGGGGCGAACGTAGTCCGGGGCGAGGGAGCAACCAGCGAAAAGAGTGACTGCGGCGGTTGCGGTGAGAAAAGGGAAGAATGGTCTCATGGACGAGGAGGTCTTATTTTTTGAGGCCGAGCGGCTTCACCCGGAAAAGACGGGTAACCACCACGTAGAAGACCGGTATAAGGAAGATAGCCAGGAAGGTGGCCGCGATCACGCCGCCGAGGACGCCGGTGCCGATGGAGTTCTGGCTGCCGGAGCCGGCACCGTTGGCGATGGCCAACGGGACAACGCCGAGGCCAAATGCCAGCGAGGTCATCAGGATCGGACGGAGACGCTGGCGGCAGGCGAGGAGCGTGGCCTCGGTCAGGTCGAGACCGTTATTGTAGCCCTCGCGGGCGAACTCGACGATGAGGATGGCGTTCTTCGCGGCGAGGCCGACAGTCGTGAGCAGGCCGACCTGGAAGTAGACGTCGTTGGTGAGACCGCGCAGATAGACGGCGACGACGGCTCCCAGGATACCGAGCGGCACGACGAGCATGACGGAGAACGGCACGGCCCAGCTTTCGTAGAGGGCGGCGAGGCAGAGGAAGACGATTAGCAGCGAAATCGCGTAGAGCGCCGGGGCTTGGGCTCCGGAAAGTTTTTCCTCGTAGGAGAGGCCGGTCCAGGAGAAGTCGAAGCCGGGCGGAAGTTTTTGGGTGAGCTGCTCCATGGCGATCATGGCTTCGCCCGAGCTGCGGCCGGGCTTGGCCTGGCCTTGGATAGCGATGGACGGCAGGCCGTTGAAGCGCTCAAGGAGCGGGGAACCGAAGGTCCAGTGTCCACTGACGAAAGCGTCGAGCGGGACACTTTCGCCAGCGGCGTTCGGCACATACCAGCGGCTGAGATCCTCGGGGTGCATGCGGAAGACCGCGTCGCCTTGCATGTAAACTTTTTTAACGCGACCGTGGTGACTGAAGTCGCCGATGTAGGAAGAGCCCCAAGTGGAGGCGAGCGTGCGGTTGACCAGGCCGAGGGAGAGGCCGAGGGCGCTTGCCTTGGCGTCGTCGATATCAAGCCGGTATTCGGGCACGTCGTCGAAGCCGCTGGGGCGGGCGTTGGCGATGACCGGGTCGGCGTTGGCGAGGCCGAGCAGTTGACCACGCGCCTGCATGAGCGCCTCGTGGCCTTGGGCCGAGCGGTCGATCAGCTGGTATTCGAAGCCGTTGGCGGTGCCGAGTTCGATGATCGCGGGCGGGGGAAAGGCGAAGGCAAGGCCCTCCTTCATCTGTGAAAAACGGGCCATCGCGCGGCCGGCGACGGCGTTGACGCGGAGGTCGTCGGAATCGCGTTCTTCCCAGTCCTTGAGTTTAACGAATCCGAGTCCGGCGTTCTGACCGCGTCCGCCGAAGCTGAAGCCGGCGACGGTGAGAATGGATTGAACGGCATCCTTCTCGTCGTTGAGAAAATAATCCTTCATCTCATGGAGCACGGCGACGGTCTGCTCCTGGGTGGACCCTGCGGGCAGCTGCACCTGCAACATCAACACGCCCTGGTCTTCCTCCGGGAGGAAGGAGCCGGGGATGCGCATATAGACCAAACCGAGGACAACGAGAATAGCTGCGTAAACCGCGAGTGAGCGGCGCCAGTTGCGAACGGAGTGGCCGACACCGGCGACGTAGATGCCGGTGCCGCGGTTGAAGGTGCGATTGAACCAGCCGAAAAAACCTTTTTTCTCGGCGTGATGGCCCTTGGGGATGGGCTTGAGCAACGTGGCGCAAAGGGCGGGCGTGAGCGTGAGAGCGACAAACACCGAGAGACCCATGGCCGAGACGATGGTGATGGAAAACTGCCGGTAGATGATGCCGGTGGCACCGCCGAAGAAGGCCATGGGCGTGAACACGGCGGAGAGCACCAGACCGATGCCGACGAGGGCGCCGGTGATCTGGTCCATGGATTTCTTTGTGGCCTCCTTTGGCGAGAGTCCTTCCTCAGCCATGACGCGTTCGACGTTCTCCACCACGACGATGGCGTCGTCCACCAGCAGGCCGATGGCGAGCACGAGGCCGAACATCGTGAGCGTGTTGATGGTGAACCCGAAGACCGACATCGCGGCAAACGTGCCGAGAAGCACAACCGGCACGGCGATCGAGGGGATCAGCGTGGCGCGGAAGTTTTGGAGGAACAGATACATCACCAGAAACACGAGGATGATGGCCTCGACGAGGGTCTTGACGACCTCCTCGATGGAGAGGCGGACGAACGGGGCGGTGTCGTAGGCCGCCGCGTATTTCATGCCGGGAGGAAAGTAGGCCTCTTGGGAGGCAAGGTATTCGTTGAGCTGCTTGACCGTGGCAAGAGCGTTGGCGCCGATGGTCGGGCGAATGGCGAGACCGGAGGCGGCGCTGCCGTTGAAAAACGGCTCCATGGTGGCGCTTTCGCCCGCGAGTTCGAGGCGGGCGACATCGCCGAGGCGCACGGTCGCGCCGTCGGCGTTGGTGCGCAGTAAGACATTGGCGAAATCGTCGGGACTTTGCAGGCGGCTGCGTGCGGTGACGGTAGCGTTCAAGCGCTGGCCGGGCAGAGCAGGCAGGCCGCCGAACTGGCCGGCGGAGACCTGGGCGTTTTGCTCGGCGAGGGCGGCGGTGATGTCGGCGACGGTGAGGCCGTAGTTGGTCAGCTGGTCGGCGTTGAGCCAGATGCGCATGGCATACTGGCTGCCGAAGACGACGGCCTCGCCGACGCCAGGAATGCGGCTGATGGGCTCCTTGAGGCTGGAGTTGAGAAAGTCGGCGATGTCATCGCGCGAGAGCGAGTCGGTCTCGGAATAAAAGGAGTAAACGACGAGGAAGTTGCGGACTGATTTCTGGACCCTGACACCGAGATCCTGCACCTCCTGCGGGAGCAACGGGGTGGCGAGTTGGAGTTTGTTCTGCACCTGGACTTGGGCGATGTCGGGATCGGTGCCGGAGCGAAAGGTGACGGTGATAGTGACGTTGCCGTCGGAGTCGCTCGTGGTCTGCATATAGAGCACGTTGTCGATGCCGGTGAGACTTTGCTCGATGACTTGGGCGACGGTGTTCTCGACCGTCGCGGCGGAGGCTCCGGGGTAGGTGGCGGAAATCGCGACCTGTGGAGAGGCGATGTTGGGATATTGGGAGACAGGCAGGGAACGGATCGCGAGGAGGCCCGCCACCATGAGAAGAATGGAGAGCACCCAGGCGAAGACCGGGCGGTCAATGAAGAATCTGGCCATGTGAAAAAGGAAATGCGGGAGCGTGAAACGTGCGGATCATTGGTTGTCCACGACGGCCGGGGCCGCCTTGGGCTGGAAGGGGACGGCTTTCACCGTAGTCCCAGGTCGTATACGCTTGAGATTGGTGACGATGACGCGGTCGCCGGGTTGGAGGCCCGACTCGACCACCCACTGGTCGCCGTAGGTGCGACCGGTTTTGAGGACGCGTAACTCCGCGGTGTCTTTGTCGGAGACGACATAGGCGGTCGGTTCCCCGCGGTAATTGCGGGTGATGCCTTGCTGGGGCGCGAGCAAGGCCTGCGGGATCACGCCAGTCTCATAGCGGGCGCGCACGAAAGTGCCGGGGAGCAGGTCGCCGCTGGGATTGGGAAAGAGGGCGCGGAGCGTGACGGAGCCGGTGCCGCGATCCACGGTGATGTCGGAGAACTCCAGGCGGCCCTGGAGCGGATATTCGGTGCCGTCCTCCAAGATTGCGGTGATGGCCGGGCTGTCGTCGCCGTCGCGGGTGAGGCGACCGCTTTCGGCTTCGCGTTTCAGACGGGAAGCGTCCGAACTGGGCTGGACGAGGTTGACGTAGATCGGGTCGATTTGCTGGACGGTGGCCAGAAGCGTGGCTTGGGCGGCCTGCACATAGGCGCCCTCGGTGACCTCGGCCAGGCCGATGCGGCCGTCGATAGGGGAAACGACCCGAGTGTAAGCGAGGTCGATTTCGGCGGCGAGGACGGCGGCGGCGGCGGCGGCTACCTCGGCCTCACCAATGCCGGCGGCGGCGATGGCGTCATCATATTGTTGTTTGCTTACGGCGTTGGTGGCGACGAGCGACTTGAAGCGTTCGGTCTGGAGCTTGACGGATACGAGGCTGGCTTCGGCACGGGCGAGGCTGGCTTTCACGCTGGCCAGAACGGCCTGGTAGGGAGCGGGATCGATTTCGTAGAGAAGATCGCCCTTCTTTACGTCGGCACCCTCGATGAAATGCCGGGCAAGGACGATGCCGTTGACGCGGGCGCGCACTTGGGCGATGCGCCGGGCGGCGGTGCGACCGGGCAACTCGCGGGTGAATGCGACCGGCGCGGTGCCGATGGTAACGACATCAACCTCCACGGCCGCGGGAGCGACGGGAGGGGCGGGCTGTTTGCCGCATCCGGCCAGGGCGGCGGAAGCGAGCAAGGCAGCGAGAGCAAAAATGGATTTGGACGACATAAGGAACGAGGGCGCCGGTTCAGGCAGACTGAGGTTGGAAATAGCGATTGAGGTGGTTGCAGATGCGGATGGCGGTGGTGCGCTCGTCGCGCGTCATCACCTGCGCGCAAAGATTCACGGTGGAAAGAAACGGGCTTACCGCACGCTCGACCAAGGTCCGGCCTTCGTCGGTAAGCTGAATGTGGAGCACCCGCCGGTCGTTTTGCGCCCGGTCACGCACGATCCAGTTACGACGACGCATCCCCTCAAGAGTGTCTGTCATGGTGGCGCGGCTCACCTGGGAATGAAGCGCGAGGTCGGCGGGGGTGGACGGCTCGGGGTCGATGGCATAGAGGCTGACGAGCGTTGTCAGCTTGACCTCGGAAAGATCGAGTCGGGCCAGTGCACGTTGGAAATGCTGATGCAGCAGCCGGCTTGTGAAGAGCATGGCCAAAACAGTGGCGCAGGCGTCTGGGTCGCCTAGATGGCTTTGTCTGGCGATGCGCACCAGCATTTTCAGGGGCTGGGAAAGGCATCTGGTCTGTGCCGCATCTTCGCCGGTTGAGGAAGACGTGTCGCACGCTTTTTTGGGGGAAGGAATCCGGGACATCGCAGTGGTTGAGAATAACCGATGGGGCCATTCCGAGGAAATGCTTCCGGAACCAACTGCGTATGCCATTTCGGCATAAGTATTCTATTTATGGATACTCTTTGTCGGGGACTTCGAGGCGGTATCAAAGGGGGGAACTCTCATAAGGCGTATAGAACGGACAGTCGTGACCCGGTAGAATCGGGCAGTAGAACGTTTTCGCCCTCGGGCAGACGCATAAAATGTAGATGGCTGACGGCCCATCAAAAGGTGTTTGATGGTAGCGGCATCCTTCGTCGCAGGTTTGGATATACGAAGGAATCGGGCCCGGATCGGCATCGGGCTTTGAGTTCGGTGGATTTGCTGGCATGGAATCGGGAAGTGGTGCCTCTCGCCTCCCCCGCCTGTGCGCCAGGCCAGTCGTCGTTGAACGTTAACAGAGTGCTGGCGCGAATATCTCCGGGCAGCGGCGAAGTGAGCATGGTGAGTGTATTGAATGTCAGCCCCTGCGGGAAATGCTTCTGCGGCATAAAAAAAGCAGGCCGGCGATATAGCCGGCCTGCTCGGAATTTCGGGATAGCGGATATGAATCAGCGGTTCGAGTTGTAGCCCTTGGTCAGACCGTAGGTCTGGCTGTCCATGTGGGTGCCGACACCATTCCACGTGGACACCGGGTTTACGTAGCTCGGATCCGTGCCCGCGCCCGGGCGATAGGTCGCCGTGCCACTTCCGAGCGTAACCGAGCCAAGAGTGAAGTAACCCGAGGATCCGGCGCATGACAGGATGCTGTTGGTCACCGTTGCCGTGCCCGTGCCTTCTTCACGCACGCCAGCACCGGTGGTGTTGCTGTATGTGGTCACGTAATCAAGCGTGGCTACGCTGTGCTGGAGCCAGATACAATCCCCGCTCTCCGTGCCGGCGGGATTGGTATCCGAGCGGCGGAACGGATAAGTGGCTACGCAGTTGCTCATCGTCTTGGCGGTATCCCAGAGACGGAAACCGCGGTAGTTTCTGACGGACACACAATCCGTGAACGTCGCGGCCGGCTTGATGTCATAACCGCCGTCCTCGTTGTTCACGGCGACACAGCCGATAAAATCAGCGCCAACCGTGTTGCCCTCGACCACAAAACCATCCCCGTTCCAGTAACCGGTATTCTGGTTGTTGCGGCGGTTGTTGTTGGCCGTGCAATCCAGGAAAAGTATTCCGGTGTTGGCGACGCCGCTGTTGTTCACGATGAAACCGAAAGGGAAGGGTTCGGAATAATCCCACCAGGTCGCGTCACCGGCCGAGAGATCGGCCAGGCTGTTTGAGAACACGACGTTGTCGCAGCCCTGGTCCAGGCGGTAGGCATGTTTGGTGTAGCTGGTGACGGCGCAGTCCTCGATGGTCATGTCGTCGCAGTCGGACAGATAAAAACCGTGGCGGACGAGCTGGATATCAAGACCGCGGAAGACCAGACCGGTGCGGTCCGGAGTCGAGGTCGTCGCGCGCACCGCATATTGGCAGTTACGAAGCACCAGATTGGAAATCTCCCAATGGCTCACGCCCGCTCCGAGGCTGATGATGGAATATTGGCCCGCATCAGGATTGGTGCGCGTCCAGTTGGTGCTGTCGAAAACGGGAAGGCCATCACCCGTATCCACACCTATGATACTCTTTGGTTTTCCGGAGATCCCGCTGGCGGTCAGGCTGAGTGTGCGGTTGCCGTAGTTGCCCGAGCCGATGAACAACGTTTCGCCGTTCGCCATCGTGGTGTTGAGCACGGTGGCAAGCTGGCTCGCGGAAAAAGCGTTGGCCCAGTTGGTGCCGTCCAGCGCGCCGGCGCCCGCAACGGTCAAGTAGTGGATCTTGCCGGCGGCGTTGTAGGCGAGATCGTCGATGGCGATTCCGTGGTTTCCATTGATCACCTGGTTGGCGGTGACCACGACTTTTCCGATGGCACCGGTGACTCCCGTGCCGGCGGCCTGATAGCCGGTGTAACCGTCGCCGCCAAAGGTGGTGCCGTCGCCCGTGTCGGGATCGGCCGCCTTGGAGAGCGTCTGCGTGACAATCAGCGTGGTGTCGTCAGTGCCATAGTATTTAACGGTCACCTCGCTGGTGACATTATCCAGTCCGCACACGCTGAAGCCGACCGCAGTGGGCGCTTGCGCGGCCGAGTCGAACGCGGTGACGTTGGTGCCGTCGAAGGTGGCGCTGCCGAAGTCCAGGGTAAGCGAGGCGGTGCGAACCGAGCCCGAGTCGATGCCGATGCTGGAGCCAGGACTGGTGCGCAACGAGGCATGCGCGGTCGCGCCGCCGGGACTGGCTCCGGTTTGATTGGAGTAGAGCGCCTTCACGTCGGGCCGTGTGGTGTCGGTCGTGAAGACGATGTAGTTGGTGGTCCCCTGCATCGACCAGCCGGTGAAATCCTGCACGGCGGCAAAATTTGGAACGGCTTCGAGGGTGGATTGGGCGGTGGCGCCGGACGCGTTTTGATCGACGGTCTGGTCGCCGGAGGGATCAATGGCGTTGGCTCCCGTGGCAAGGGAGGGATTGAGGATGACGACTGCGTGGGCCGTAAACGGCGCCAGCGCGAGGAAGAACAAGGGCATGGCTATGCCCAGCACGGATTTTTTCATATCGGCGGATTTTCCCGGAAACCGGGAGGGGTTGGGGTGGTAACGGCAGCCGCAGGCAGAACGACGGCGCGCGTGGTTTGCGTCCGTCGTGTCTGCCCCGGCGATGATCGGAGCCTTGCGGCCGAAAACTACGCAAAGACCGGTTCTGAATCCGGTTGCGGTTTGGTTTTCTCTCCGAAATAGGGCAACGCCATCAGCTCTTCCTCGACCGCGTTGATCTGCGATTCCATGAGCTGTGGCGAATACAGCGAACGCTGCCCCTCGACGCCGTGCTCGGCCATGATGCGGGTGAGCAGGTCGTTGGCGGCGCGCAGGTCGTCGAGGCACTCGCGCACATTGAAGCGCCCCGGGGAGGTCGGTGCCGGCGGCCAACGGCAATCGGAGACGTAGGCGGAAATGATTTTGCGGAAGGCTGCATCGATGCTGCCGTTGGCGGTGGCGAAATCTTTGCCGACTTCCGCGCAGACGCTCTTCAGGCCGGCGAGAAGCATCTGGCACACGGGATCAAGCACGCGCGAGTAGTGCGTGTTGCTCCAAGCCTTCGCTGTGCCGCCGTGCCACGCGATGCCGTTTTCGATGGCGGCGACTTGAGGATTGGGCAAGGGCACCTGAGGCAGGTCGAGCATCTGCGCAGGCGTGCCGAGCGTGTAGCCGTTGGCGATCGCGCAATCGAGCATCTGGCGGAAGCGCCCGACGCTATCGGGCTCGGGCTCGAAGAAACGCGCCTGCCCAAACTGCTTCACATAAAAATACGCGCTGGTGCCGATGTATTCGGCGTCCTCGGCATAAGGCAGGATGAAGTTGCCGGTGCTTTCGATGCGCGCACCCCAGCGTTTCAGCATCGCATCAATCTCCTCGATAACGATGGGGGACTGGCGGTTGCCCTCGGTGGCGCCCATCAGATACCAGAGCATGGGATTACCCATGAAGTCGGAGCGGAAAAGCATCTTCAGTCCGTTCGGCGCGGTCGAGTAGTTGGTGAGCAGCCGGAGATATTCTTCTTTGTCGGCGATGTAGTCCTCGATCTTGAAGAGTTTGTTTTTGTTGCTGTGACCGCGCACGTCGAAGCTGAGACCGGTGGCTTGGCGGACGTCGTCGTAGGAGAGCAAGAGCGAGTCGCCGTCCATCACCAGTGCCTCGTAGCCGGCTTGCTTGAAAATATCGGGGATGAAGTCGGCCCAGCTGCACTCGGGGTTCCAGCCGACGCGCGGACGCACGCCGACATAAGTTTCCCAGGCGAGCATGCCATCTTGCAGGGACTTCAGACCGACCTCGGGCGGAAGGTTGGCCAACATGATATGCGTGTAGGGCGAACCTACGGCCTCGATCTGGCCGGCACCGATGAGCACCTTCAATTTCTCAAGAACATGTGGCGTGAGCTCGTGCATCGCTCGGAGGGTTTCACCGGATGCCTCGAAGCCGATGCGGTAGCCGCCTTCGGCAACGAGATCGAAGAGCGGTTCATAGGAGTTCTCGATCACCCAGCGGCGTCGTTCGGGTGGAAGCTGGCTATACTGGATATTGGCGTGCGGCAGGAAAACGGCGTATTTCGCTTTCATTTGAAGGAGGGAGGGGTTGCGGATAAAAAACCGCGACGTCAGGAGGCGGCGCGCGTATCGTCGCAGCACAGACGCCGGAGAGAAGACCGGCGTTGCTGAATTTATTAAGCAGCATTGCCGGAGCCACGCAGGGTGGTGCGAGGGGACGGCCGATCGGACGGTCCGCTGCGTGAAAAACCAATCGGAATTTCTTCGCAGGCCTAGTGCTCGCTGACGGGATTGGGCCTCACAAACGGATACGGCACACGCAGCCTGCATGCAGGTCGCCTAACCGTGACGAACTAGAGTGTGACGCCGTCGTGCCACACACCGTTGACCAGCAGAATCTGCCCCTCCTCGTTGAGAGCGACTTTGTCATAAGTTACGATCTTCTTGACGAGGATGTTGGCCAGAGTCTGGCCCATTGTGTCCACGACATAGACGCCGCTATCCACGCCTGGGTTAGCGTCGTCGATCTCGGCCACGGCATAACCATAGTCGCGGGGAAATGACACGCCTGCCTTTTCGAAGAAAGCGGGATCTATGCGCCGGTGACTGAGCAGTGCATCGGGCTTGCTCTCGCGGAGCCATTTGCGGAAGCGCGCGGGTGATTCGCCCCGTTTGTGTTCAAAAGCGTGCAAGCGAACGTCGAGTTCGCCGGCGATCTCCATCTCCACGAGGTAACTGCCCAGGAGATTTTTTTTTACCGCAAGTGGAGTGTCGTCGTAGTAAATCAAACCGATGCGGTGATGTCCTTTGTTGCGGATCTTCTCCATTACGTCGCGAATCGCGCGAAAGTGATTCATGCTGATCCGGTCGATGCTCGGATGCACAATCACACGCTCGGTGGAGACGACCACGAATTCCTGCCACGAAAAATCAGCGAGTGTTTGCGGCTCGAATCCCCATCCGAGCACGACTCCACGAATATTACGTGCGAGCAGGATCTGACGCAGGCGTTTCCCCGAGTAGTCGAGCGTGTTGAGGTAAAAATCGGAAACGGAGTAACCGTGATCTGCCATGCGCCGGCCGAAAGACTCGCGGTGAAACCGAAAAAGACGCGAGTGCGGCGAGGTTTTTTCGCAGGGATAAAGCACCGCGACCTCCCCCTGCACGCGCGCCTGTTTCACATTCGAGCGGTAAGACACCAACGCGGAAAGAAACGGATCGGGGCGGTAACCGAGTTTGTCAGCCGCCTTGCGAATCGCAAGGCGTGTGGCCTCAGGGATGCGCGGGTTATCGCGCAACGCATACGAGACGGCGGCGACGCTAACGCCACAGTGAGCGGCGATGTCTTTGAGGGTGATTCTAAGTCCCAAGGGAATAAGGGGATGAAAGCACGGCAAATATCAGTCATCCCCGGTTACAACGCAAGCCACGGTATGGGCGGCACAGGCATATCAACCCGCGCCGCGTTCGCCGCCGCAACTGGCCTTAACGAGCCGGGCTGCGACGGAATCCGTGGTTACCGTAAGCCGCCACAGGGTTGAACGCCGTGCCCTTGCCGTCCCATTGCGAGATGGCCTCGGCAGCGAACACCGGCCCTTTAGGCGCGGAATCGAGCGGGAACACCAACGTATTGACGAGATCGGCCTGCTTGATTTGCGGTGCCGACGCGCCATCCGAGATGACCAGACTGTCCTTCATGCGAATGTGGATCGCGCCGGGTGCGGCGCCTTTCACCTCAATATTGAACGGAGTGGGATCGCCCACGAGCGTGCACCGATCCATTGTCACGACGCCCTTGCCATAGGCTCCCAGATTGGCGCTGTCGCCGCTGCCACCACGGTGAACGGGATAGCCCGCGATGCAGTTCTCAAACGTCGCCTCGGACCAAAGGCGGAAGTTGCGCTTGTTGCGGAAGGCGACGCAGCCCTTGAAGGTCACGTTGGTGGCCTTGAGATCCCAACCACCATCGGTGCAATCGAAAGCCATGCAGTCAATGAAGGTCAGATTGCTTACGCCGCGCTCTGCCACAAAACCATCACCGTTCCAGTAGCTCTTCCCCGGGGGGGCTTCATGATAGGCGTTGCGTGCGGTGCAGCCGATGAACGTGAGATTGATTTCGTGTGTGCGCGCAGCCGGATCGGTGATGTCTTTGCGCGTGTCTCCGCGAATGTCGTAAATCATGTGGAACGGATCACCGGCGTAGGCCTTGCCACCGGCGTCACCGTGGACGTTGACGATACGGAAATCACGATTGCCGCCCTCCCAACGCAGAGCGGACTTGGTGAAGCCGGTGAAGGTGCTGTTCTCAACAAGCACATCGCGCGTCCAGCTCGCGGGATCATCGGCGCGCGCGTTATTTTTAAAAACCGCGCCAAAGCGCACATCCTTCACGTCGAGGCCGGAGAGAACAATGCCCTCGTTGCCGCCGGACGTTACAAAGACTGCGAGGTAGTTTTCGAACCGCAGATCCTTCAAAGTGACAAAGGCGGCGTTGACCGCGAGCCGGCAAAAAACTCCACCCGACGCAGGAGTCTCTTTGACCCATGAACTGCGAAATACCGGCAGGCCTCCGCCGGTATCTTCACCCTGCAACGTGACGGGGGCACCCTTTGCACCGCCTTTGGCGATGGCTATGGTCGCCTTCTCGTAAGTTCCGCTCCCGATGCGCAGCGTATCGCCAGCGGTAAGTTTTGCGACCTGATCGGACCAAGCGTCCGTGGACGGCGCGGCGGCGGCATTGGCCCATGAGCTGCCATCACCAGAGCCCGCAGCCGCGGGTAAAATATAATAATCGGCGGCCCGTAACGCGGGGGCCAATACGGTCAGCGCGGTGACGCCTCCACTCAGGAGGAGCAAGCGAATGAAATTACGTTTAGGGGACGAAAGCGGAGGGGGATTCATACACCGCATCTCTGCCCTGCCTTCCAATAATGGTAAACCCCAGTTTCGGTGAACTTATTAAGCAAAAGCGTCAAAAGCACCTTCTCACGCGGGAACCGGAGCCACCATGCGCTTGGGCTGGGGCTACCATTTGCTGAATAGCTTCAGCAACGAGGCTGTTGAGAGCATGCATGGTGTGTCGTTTAGTTTACGCAGATAACCTAGGAGCCCCATCCGCAAGGCTAGGTTTGTAAATTCCCCCTAATCATTTACACAAACCATGAACCCCTCGTCCCGTATCAGCCCCGCACGCTTCCATGTCCGCAGTCCCCGAGGCTTTACTCTGATCGAGCTGCTCACAGTCGTCGCGATCATCGGTATTCTCGCTGCCATCCTCATCGTGTCGATGAGCCGTGTCCGCGAGGCTGCCCAACGCTCCCGCTGCCTGTCCAATCTGCGCCAAATTCAAGCGGCCAACCTGTTGCATGCCGCCGATAACAAGGGTTATTACGCCAGGGTAAAAAAAGGTGATAAATGGTGGATCGTGCAGGAGGACTTCATTCGTTACCTGAATGCCGGTAAGCAGGGCTACAAGGAGAGCCATAGCATGGTTGACGATATCAAGTGTCCCTCCGCCGTTGACTACCTGTCCAGAGCGAGCAACCAATGGGAGCGTGAGAACTTCCCTGGCTACGGTTACCGTTCCTATGGCGTTGAAGTGGAATCCCCGGGTAATTTTACCGCCTTGAATCAAAACAACGTGGCCAATCCCGCCAAGATCATGGCCTTCGCCGATGCGCTCGATTTTTATTTCTACAACACGCCACCAGCAAGCTACGAGTGGGACAACGAGTCCAAGCGCAGCACCACCATGTCCTATCGCCACCGGGATGGAAGTTCCGTTGTGTATTTTGATGGTCACGCCCAGTGGCTCTCCCGTAGCGCAATCGAGCCGATCAACTCCAATAAGGCCCTTTGGGGTAAATAACCCGGTCCGCCGCCCCGCCTTTATTTAAGGATGTCCCGACTCCTGCTCGTCACACTCATTCTCATGGGTGCAGCTTTGTCCTCCTCTGCCTCGGATGTCGCCGAAAATAATCAAACCGCTTATCATGCGGCTTTGACGGCTCCTTGGCATAAAGTTTTCCATGACTCCGGCACCCGTGGCGATTGGCGCGAGCATTGGTTTGTGGATGGCCTGAAAGCCGAGGTGAGCAATACGCCTGAAGGACTCTACTTCGCCGCCGGCCCGCTCGCGGGCGACCATGCATCCCACGCCGTGCTCTGGACCCGCCAAAGCTTCGTCGGCGACCTGAAACTTGAGTTCGACTACACCCGGATTGATACCATCAACCGCGGCGTCGCCATCATCTACCTGCAGACCACCGGCACCGGTGAGCCGCCCTACGCGAAAGACATCGCCGCATGGAGTAACGAGCGGCTCATCCCGCGCATGTCCACCTACTACGATCACATGAACCTGCTCCATGTCAGCTTTGCCGCTTACGACAACCGGGACGACATCCCGGTGGATGCCAGCTACATTCGCGCCCGTCGCTACCCCCGCTCCATCTTCGGCGGCAGTTTTGACGCCACCGCGTTGCAACCTGATTTTAACGACACCGGTCTTTTTCATCCCGGTATCCGCCACCGGATAACTCTGATCAAAAAAGGCTCCGACCTGTTTATGCAGGTTCGCAACACCGGAGGCGAACATCTCTACCGCTGGGATATTACGGAGACGCCGGCCATCACGGAGGGGCGCGTGGGCATCCGCCATATGCTGCAACGCGCCAGCCTCCTTAGTAACGTTACCATCAGCCAACTAGACGCAAATTGATCACGCCAACACACAACTTTACCGGAGGGAACCTGCTCCGACAATGAGACCGCTTCAACAATAAGCGCGTCAACCAACCAACCTCGCAGATGATTGGAACACCGCAGTTTCCAACGCCTTTATCCACCAAGGCATTCGTAAGAACGTCCCCTCGACCACCTTCGCCGGACAGCCCTTGCCAGTTGGTCCAGGCACTGCGGAGCAGATCATCGCTCCCCCGCGAGGAGCGGATCCCCGAGGATTCGCACGACAGACTCCCCTCAGCTTCTGAATAATGAACAAAAACCACATCACCACGCTCCTGCTAGCTGCTACACTGACGATCTCGGCAATCACTCCTTCCGCCAACGCGCAGGTGTCGGAAGCAAAGGCACCGGCCTCGGTCGTCAAAGCCGAGGGTGCCACCTACGCCACCGAAGTTGACCTTCCCTATTACGAGGGTTCCGCTGCCGAGAAGGCCGACGACTATCAGCTCTCCCAATGTCGCCTGGACATTTACTACCCGAATAATCGCCCCGGCTTTGCCACCGTCATCTGGCTACACGGCGGCGGTCTCACCGGAGGTAAGCGCAGCTGGCCCGCCGGCCTCCAGGGAAAAGAAATTGCCATCGTTTCCCCCTCCTACCGGCTCTCCCCGCTTGTCCATCACGACGCCATCCTCGGCGATGCCGCCGCCGCCACCGCCTGGACCCTTCGCCACATCGCGGAGCGCGGCGGCGACCCCACAAAAGTCTTTCTCGCCGGCCATTCAGCCGGCGGTTATCTCGCCGCCATGGTTGGCATGGAACCCCGCTGGCTCGCCGAGCACGGATTTTCGCCCCGACAGCTTGCCGGGCTCATCCCTGTCAGCGCGCAGGTGACCACTCATTTCACGGTCAAAAAACTTCGTGGCGACACGGGCCCCGAATATCGCGCCATCATCGATGACTACGCTCCGCTCTACCACGCCTCGGCCGACATTCCTCCCATTTGCCTGATCGTCGGCGACCGCCGCATCGAATACAAAAACCGCGTCGAGGAAAACGACCTCTTCGCGGTAAGCCTACGCAACCTTGGCCATACCGCCGTCGAATTCCACGAGATGGGCGGCCTCGACCACGGCGGCGTGCGCGTCGGCTCTTGGCTGTTGGTCCCTGGCTTCATCAAAAGAACGGTCAGCACCGTCTTGTCTCCCTAAACACCATGGTCGCCCCCCCTGCGGAGCCTCTGAATTTGAGTGTGCACCCAGTCCGCCTCTTCTGCTTTATAAGTTCACCAACAAGCACGTTGATCCACGTCCTGCTCCTTCATTTTATGCTTCGTCACCCCTGTATTTTATCAATACTCTGTAAAAAGTCCCCATGAAACTCCATCGCTCCATCATCCTTGCCTCCGGTCTGGCCGTTGTCGCCAGCACCGCATCCGCCGCCACGATCGTCTCCTACTTGGACAATGCGTTTACCAGCGGAAACATCACCAACAGCAACGACTCCCTCGCATATTCCTCGGCGGATCTGAACGTCGCGGCATCCGCGCTCACCAAGTCCATAGCCAACGATACCCTCTCCGCTTTTTCCACCGCCACCGGCACCTTTTTTGCGAGAGCCGACAACGTCCCCGACTCGGGAGGTTCGGCTTGGGTAACGTTCAATGTCAGCGTTGCCGAAGGCTACTCCTTGGACCTGGCGTCACTGACCTTCGATTTCGGAGGAAGCAACAGCGGCGGCAGTCCGGCCTCCTATACGGCCAATAGTGCCGTTTACTACTCCTTGGATAACTTTGCGACCGCCGGCACCTTGGTGGGAAGCACCAGCAACACCGACCCGCTCACACTCGCCTCCGGCAACGTCATCAACCTCGGCTACAACGCCAACCTGGACCTTTCATCGATCAGCGGTCTCTCCAGCGGCGAGACCATCGCATTCCGAGTCACCTTCACGGACAACTCAACCAGCACCAACATCTCCCTGCGAGTGGACAACATTGCCCTCACTGGCACGACCGCCTCCAACATCCCTGAACCCTCCTCCCTTGCGGTCATTGCGGGTGCATTCACCTTGGGCCTCGTAGTGGTGCGTCGGCGTCGCGCATAACGCTTCGCGCCGGATATGTTTATCAACGATACCTTCAAATAGAGGACGTAACGAGGCCGCTTTCTCAAACTATGCGGTTAGGAACCGTCGTTGGTTTAGCCAAAAAATACAGGCGGAATCCCAGGGTGGGGCTTTGCAGTCGGTGATGCCCAGTCCGAGGCCGTGGCAACCCTGCTCGTAAATATGCAGGTCGAAAGGCACGCCGGCTTTGCGCAACGCCGACGCGAAGAGAATGGCGTTTTCCACGGGGACAACCGAGTCCTCTACGGTATGCCAGATGAATGTGGGCGGGGTTTGGGCGGTGACGTGGAGTTCGGCGGAGAGGTGGTGGACCAGTTCGGCGGGCGGGTTTTCGCCTAGCAGATTGTGAAAAGTGCCTTCGTGCGGGAAAGTGATGCCACTAATCACGGGGTAGCAGAGGATGCCTAGGTCTGGGCGGGAACTCTCGCGCTCCACCGGATCGGAGGAATCGGGTTGGCCGGCGTCGAAATGGGTGAGCAAGGTGGCAGCGAGATGTCCGCCGGCCGAAGAACCGATGATGCCGATGCGGCTGGCGTCGAGCCCTTCGCGGCGAGCGTGGGCGCGGATGAAGCGCAGGCCGCGGGCGGCGTCCTGGAGCATAGAAGGGTGGCGGTAGCCGTGGGTGCCGAGCCGGTATTTCAGGACATGGCAAGTGATACCACGTTCGAGGAGCCAGAGGGCGTAGCCTTCGCCTTCGTGCGGAGCGAGTTGACCGTAGGCGCCGCCGGGCAGGATGAGCATCGAGGCACCGTTACTCTTGGCAGGCTCGGGGGAAAACGTGGTGAGCGTGGGAATGTCTTCGGGACGGGTGCCGAGAGCGCCGGGAGCGGCGACAGGCCAAAGAGGAGTGACGAGCGCGGGCGATTTGGTCATATACAGGGTGCTTTGTTCGGAAAATGCGGACGGGAAATGGGCGCTTCTACGCGCGCCCGGCGTTGCCAACGTCAGTTCAGCGTCACGGTGAAGTCATCAAAGTCCGCCGTGACTTCGGCGGGGGACCACGTCCGCAGTCGAAGGAGCATCTGCGTCGCGCCTGCAGGCACATCGACGGATGTGGAGTAGTTCTTCCCGCCAGCGTGATAAACGCCGATCTGCGGTGTCTTCTCCATTTTGATCTCGGCACCGGCCTCATCGAGAAACACCAGCGTCACAGCCGCGCCCTTGCCGGAGACGAGCCGCCCCCAGAACCCAACGGTCACCCGCTTGGCCGCGCCCAGAGGTATGGCTCCGCTGGTCAGGGAACCGGCCTCACCCGGGCCCGAATCCGTCATGCGCAGACCCATCGTGCCGCTGTGCGCGGCCTCGGGGATCACCTGTGACATATGCGATGAAGTGCGACCTGGAGACCAATTGGCCAGACCCTCTTCAAAGCCGGCGTTCGGCACCACCGGGGGGCTGCCTGCATCAGGCGCTTCGGCGCTGGCGCTGGCGACGCCAGCTACCAATCCGAGGAGAAGGGAAACAAATGTGATGGGAAGACGTGTATTCATTTTATCAGGAGTTAGGGTTACGAATACGGAAGCTAAGCGCACAAAGGTGCCCGAGAAAGTCTCCCTTTGGTGAAGCTATTCAGCAACGTCCCCCTTCCCTAGTTTTGCTTAATAGATTCACAAACGGATTCGTTGTTCATCCCGCGCCCACTCTCCATAAAACACCCTAGAAATTCCATGCCCCTCCTCCGTGCGGAGCTCACCATCATGATTCGCGCAAAAACTTCCCCGTCGCATCCATTTTATGAATACGCAACGCGTCACCACGGTGCCACTGTTCGCGATTGCCTTCGGTGCACTGCTCAGCTCACCACTTACGCTGGCCGCCGCCACTTGGTATCTTAATGCGGGGCAACCCAGCGGTGCCGATTGGGATGCGATTCCATTTTGGTCCGCCGCTCCCGATGGCTCGGGCGGCAATCCATCGTTGATCAGCGAGGCGGATACTTTTGATAGCAACGGCAAGATATTGCGCACGCCTGCCCAAGAGTCGTATTTCGGCGGCGCCTCACTGGTTCTCAGCGGCTCCCGGCTGTTGATGATCCAAGACGCGGATATCAACGGCACATTGACTACCTCCGCCGCTGGGTCGGTCGTCACACTCGCCAGTATCAAGTCGCGCACCCTAAAGGTGGGCACCCTCAAACCAGTCGGCAACGGGATCTGCTTCTGGGTCGATAAGGCCGAAGCCACCCTCACCATTAACGTCAACAAGCTTACAGGCGACGCGCCCGTCACCTTTGGCGCGCCCGAAAAGCCCGGCACGGTGATCTTCACCGCCGACGATGCCTCAGCTTTCACCGGCAACTTACATGTCACTGGCAACGCCACCAATGTGATTTTCGGCAATGCGCTTGATATTGCCGGCACCCTCGTTCTCGACGCCGGAAGCTCAATTACCCTCGATCAGAAACTCAGCTTCAACGCCGTCAATATCGCGGGGGCCGATCTTCCGGCCGGAACCTACTCCTTTGCTCAACTCAACGCGACCCACGACACCTTCTTCAACGAAGGCGGCGCGGGCTCGATCATCGTCAAAGGCCAACGCGCTCCGACTCCGCCTGCGCCATCCTCTCCGTAGCCATCTCTCCGCTCCTTTTCGGCGAACTCGCTCGCCGTAGCACCAACTCCCACATCCCAACAACCATCCATCCCCCATCATGAAAACCTCCCTCAAAAATATCGTTCCCATCGCCATCGCGGCGGGCTTCTCCTGCATCGCTTCACTCCCGGCCCAGGCCGCCACGTGGTATTGGACTGGTGCCGGTGACGGCACTTGGGCCAACACAACCCGCTGGAATACTGCGGCCGACGGATCGGGCCAATCCATGAGTGCCGCCGGTGCCTCGTTCAGCGCGCTCGACATTTACGATACGAACCAGAAGACCACGATTCTCGGAGACAGTGGTGCCGCCAACCGAGCCTTTCCCGGCGGGACCATGAAGCTTAACGGAGGTGGCATCACGCTTAAGCCGGGCACAAC
>JBDRJH010000371.1:0-3290 GCA_043815125.1 Verrucomicrobiota bacterium | reverse complement strand
TTTTTGTTGCTATCCAGCGTAGGGGCCGCCCTCGCGCGGCCCCTTGTGCGCGGCCCGGAGTTGGCGCTTGGACCAGCCATCCATTGCCAAAAGGGCCGCGCGAGCGGGGCCCCTACGTTGTGTGTTTTCAGCCCAATCGCTTCAGCAGCTCCATCGCGGGCGGGCCGAGCTTGCGCGTCGAGTCGCCGGTGATCCACCGGCCCTCGACCAGCAGCCGGATGGGCGTGCCGGGCGCGCCGCGCTCGCCCGACTGGAAAAGACTGATGAGCAACTCCACCGCGCGCGCGCCGATCTGGCGCTCCTGCTGGTCGATGCCCGACCAGCCGGCGTCGTGGATGCGCGAGAGCGTCGCCACGGACACCTCGGACGGCACGCTGAATCCCGCGGCGTCCAGCCAGCCGCGCACCTCCGAGACCGTGGAAATGATCGCGGTCGGCCGATACCGGCGAAACCACTCCAGGAATGCCTCGCGGTGCCGGTTCACGTTGGCGGGCTCGTCGCGCCCGGCCACCGCGAACAACGGGATGCGCCGGGCCTCGTCCTGGATGCTTTGAAAGAAGCAGTAGGGCGACTCGAAGTTGTGCTCGGTCCGTCGCAGTGTGTCGGTCGCGCTGACCATGCCGATGCGTTCGTGGCCCAGCGCCGCCAGCTCGCGCAGACTCATCAGCGTCGAGCTGTGCTGGTGGTTGCTGATGACGTGCAGCCGCGGCTGCGTCAGCGAATAGCCGATCGAGACGCAGGCGAAGCTCTCCAGATTGAGCGCGACCTTGCTGTTGGGATCGGGCTGCGGGGGCGAAGACCAGCCCGCGGATGTTGCGCGTGTTGAGCACCTCGCGGGCACGGCGGGGGGTCATGCCCGGCTCGCTCAGCCAAAACTCCTCCAGACGAAACCCCATCGTCGCCGCGAACTCGCGCGCGCCCTCCAGGTAGGCGCGGATGTGCAGCGCCTCGTCGTAGTCGCGGCGGTTTTTAAAGGTGTTCACCCACGCGAAGGTCGACTGGTAGGACGGCGGATGCTGCTTGCGCCGGTAGTGGCTGAGCGCGGTCAACATCGGGTCGGGCGCGTAGCCCATCTCCTTGGCCTTGGCGCGAATGCGGGCCCGTTTGGCCGGTTCGACGTAGGTGTCGTTCTTCAGTGCCCGCCAGGCGGTGGAGACATGCACGCCGGCGGCGGCGGCGACCTGCTTGAGGGTTACGCGGGGGTGAATCATGCGGAAAATGAGATTGTTTGCAGAATCGCACCGTCGCGACACTCAAGGCAACCTTTTCGCATGGTGCCTCTTTTGTCGCCGGATACCTGAACACGCCGGCGCATCCCCTATCGTCCACACCTCATTTATGAAAAAAGTCCGCATTGGCATCGTTGGCATTGGCAACATGGGCACCACGCACGCCCGCAACATTCTTGCCGGCAAGATCGAGCGCCTCGAGCTCGCCGCCGTGGCCGATTCCGATCCCGCAAAGCTCGCGCGCGTGCCCCAAGTCAAGGGCTTCGCCACCGCCGACGCCATGATGGCCTCCGGCCTCATCGACGCCATCCTCATCGCCACCCCGCACTACGACCACACCACCATCGGCATCAAGGCCCTCAAGGCCGGCCTGCATGTGCTCGTAGAAAAACCCCTCTCCGTGCACCGCGCCGACTGCGAGCGTCTCATCGCCGCCCACACCGGCAAAAAGCAGGTGTTCGCCGCGATGTTCAACCAGCGCACCGACCACTACTACCTCAAGATCCGCGACCTCATCCAGAGCGGCGAGCTCGGCGAGATCCGCCGCGTCAACTGGATCATCACCGACTGGTTCCGCACCGAAACCTACTACGCCTCCGGCGGCTGGCGCGCCACCTGGGGCGGCGAGGGCGGCGGCGTGCTGCTCAACCAGTGCCCGCACAACCTCGACCTGTTCCAGTGGATGTTCGGCCTGCCCGTGACGCTCCGCGCCAACTGCCAGTTCGGCAAATACCACGACATCGAGGTCGAGGACGATGTCACCGCCACCATGACCTTCAAGAACGGCGCCACCGGCGTGTTCATCACCTCCACCGGCGAGGCCCCCGGCACCAACCGCCTCGAGATCACCGCCGAGCGCGGCAAGGTCGTCTACGAAAAGGACAAGATCACCTACACCCGCAACGTGCAGGAAATGTCCGAGTTCAGCCGCACCACCTCCGAGTCCTTCGGACGCCCCGAGGTCTGGGACGTCGTCATCCCCGCGCCCAGCCACGGCGAGCAGCACAACGGCATCCTCAAAAACTTCACCGACGCCATCCTCGACGGCACCCCGCTCATCGCCCCCGCCGCCGAGGGCATCCACTCCGTCGAGCTGGCCAACGCCATGCTCATGTCCGCCTGGACCGACAAGGCCGTCACCTTCCCGATCGACGGCAAAAAATACGAGCGCCTGCTCAAGGCCAAGATCGCCGCATCCAAGGGCTCGAAGAAAAAGAAAAAGGTCGTCAAGGTCTCCGGCGACGACTTCTCCAAGTCGTTCAAAGGCTGATCGCCCCCCCCCTCCATTCAAATCCATCCATGAAACTCTCTCAAGTCGCCATCCAGCTCTACACCCTCCGCGATTTCTGCAAGACCGCCGAGGACTTCGCTGCCGCCATGAAGAAGGTCAAGGCCATCGGCTACACCGCCGTGCAGATCTCCGGTGTCGGCCCCATCCCCGAGGAGCAGCTCGTCGCCATCTGCCAGGCCGAGGGCCTGACCATCTGCGCCACCCACGAGCCCGGCGCCAAGATCCTCGATGACACCGACGCCGTCATCGAGCGCCTGCGCAAGCTCGGCACCAAGCTCACCGCCTATCCGTTCCCCGCCGGCGTCGACTTCGACAACCCCGAACACGTCGACACCCTCATCAAGAAGCTCGACGCCGCCGGCGCCAAGTTCCGCGCCGCCGGCATGAAGCTCGGCTACCACAATCACGCCAACGAGTTCTATCGCCCGGCCGGCGGGAAGACCTTTTTGGAGCGCGTCTATGACGAGACCTCGCCGGAGAATGTCGTGGCCGAGCTCGACGTGTTCTGGGTCCAACGCGGCGGCGGCGACGTCGTCGAATGGGTTAAGCGCGTCGCGGGCCGCACCCCCTTCATCCACCTCAAGGACTTCAAGGTGGCGCCCAACGGCGACATCAACTTCTGCGAGGTCGGCGCCGGCACCCTCGACTTCAAGCGCATCATCGCCGCTGCCGAGGCCGGCGGCTGCGAGTGGTTCATCGTCGAGCAGGACAGCTGCCCCGGCGACCCGTTCGACTCCATCAAACAGAGCTTCGACTACATCAAGGCGAAC
>JBDRJH010000370.1:0-4018 GCA_043815125.1 Verrucomicrobiota bacterium | reverse complement strand
TGCAAGGCAGCGGCACACTCAACGCCGTCGTCTACGCGCCCGACGCCGACCTCACCCTCCCCGGCCACACCGACTTCAGCGGCGCGGCCGTGGTGCGCTCCGCCCGCCTGACCGGCAGCGGCGCCTTCCACTACGACGAGTCGTTGGAATACTTTACCGGCACCTCCACCGAGCCGGAGGCCGAGGATGGCGGCGGCGGCGTGGGCGGCGTGCTCACGATCAACACGTTCGAGGAACTCAACACCCCCGAATCCCGCGCCGGCTACCTGGCCGTCATGGCGTTCTGAAGCCGGCGGGCGGATCCGGGCGCGGCGCGCCTCAGCCCCGGGCCGGGGTGTTGAGCGCGGTGCGGCGAAAAAAGATCGCGACCACCAGCGACATCAACAGCCCGAACGCCACCAGCGGCACGCCCTGTCCGATGGCGATGCCGGTCGGGCTGGTGATGAATTGGATGTCCGGCTCGGCGATCGCCAATTGCTCCGGGGTAAGGTTGACGCCGGTCAGGAGCGCCTCGCGCAGGATGTCGCGGTAGCCGGGGTTGATGAACGTGCCGTAGACCCAGTGGCCGAGGCCGAGCACGAGGCCGCCGGTGAGCGCGAGCAGGGCGCCGTGACCGAGCGCCTTCGCGTAGCCGAGCGGGTTGTCGAGATCGGCGTTTTGCAGACGGCGCAGGCAGGCGAGCAGCGCGGCCATCAGGAAAATGTAGCTGAGCAGGCTCTCGACCATTTGCATGACGCGGACCTTGGACGGATCCGCGTGCAGGCCGATGGCGTGCAGGCCGAGCAGACAGATAAAGAGCGAGAGGCCGAGCAGGCAGCCGTGGACGAGGGCGGTGCGCATGGGAATCGGGTAGAGGACGGCGGCGGCGGGTCAGGCGCCGGCGGCGGGCGGGTGGTCGGGTGGGGCGGGTTTGGCGGGTTTTTCCGTCTCGGCCGGAGGCGGGGCGGGCAGTGCCTCGCCGCGGGCGGGGTCGGGGCGGCGGCGCACGACCGGCTCGGGATCGTCGTGCATGGCGCGTTTGATCTCTTCCTCGATGCCGCTGGTGGCCTTCTTGAATTCGCGCAGGGTTTTGCCGACGGTCCGCGCCATGTTGGGCATGCCCTTGCCGCCGAAGAGCAGCAGCGCGACCACCAGGATCAGCACCAGCTCGGGTCCGCCGACGCCGTCGATGAAGGCGGCGGGCGTGGAGAGGAGCGTGGCTGGCGGGGTCATGGTCAACGTGGACTGCGGGCGGCGGCGGCGGTTCCTCAGGCGATGCTCACCTCGACGGCATAGCTCTGGCTCTGGCCGGGGGCGACCCAGTGCAGGCCGGTCTTGGTCTCGGGCGCGTTGGCCGGGCCCATCCAGGGCTCGATGCAGTAGAAGGGCGAGGCGGCGTCGAGCGTCCAGGTGACGAAGGTGGCGTCGGGTGCGGGCGCCGATTCCAGACCGTTGCGCACGGTGAGGGTGCCGCCGTCGGCGCCGGACGCGGGGGTCACGGTGACCGTGTTGGACTTGAGGCCCAGGTGGAAGGTGTCGACGAGGGCGGGGTTGGCGAGGGACTCGACGGGCTTGAGCGCCGGCCCGGGCTGGAGCCGACCCTGGGCGTCCTGACGCAGGGTCTTGGTCGCGGGGATCTTGATCTGGTAGTCGCCGCGGGTCTTTCCGTCCTCCCAGGGCATCGTGAAGTAGAAGTGGTGACCGGCGCTCCACGGGATGGGTTTGTCGCCGGTGTTTTTCAGGATGAACTCGCAGGTGAGGCCGAGCGGGGCGAAGCGGTAGACCACGGTGAACTCGTAATCGAAGGGGTAGGCCTCGCGGGCGGCCTCGTCGGGCTCGAAGGTGGCGGAGAAGCCGCGCTCGTCGAGCCGGGTGATGTTGAAGCGGCCCTGGCGGGCGATGCCGTGCATGGGCATCGGGCGGCGCACGCCGGCGGCGTCGCGCCAAAAATGGATGTCGCCCTGGTCAAAGGTGCGGGCGTTGAACGGGAAAAGGATCGGGTTGCCGCCGCGGGCCTTCACGCAGTCCTCGATGTTGTCCACCTCGGGCCAGTGGATGACGTCGCGCACGCTGCCGTCTCCCAGCGTGATGTGCCAGTGCATCAAACGCGCGCCGCGCTCGGGCAGGGCCAGGAAGGTCGAGTTGCCGACATTCCAGCGGGTGAGGGTTTCGCCCAGATAAGGGACTTTTTCCATAGGGGGTTCGTGTTGCCCGTTCGCGGGCGGTCACGCAAAGGCATTTTATGGAAACAAACGGTGGCATTGTAACGACCGTGCGGGCCGCGGTGCTTGCAGCCTGCGCATGAAGGGGTAACGGTGGCGCTCCTATGAAACCGGTCCCATGGTTCTGGCTTGCGCTCGCGTTGCTCGTCCCCGCGCTGCACGCGCAGGATGCCGACGCTCCCGCGCCGGTCGCGGAACCGATCGCCGAGCCCGTCCTCGAGTCCTCCGCCGAGCCCGCCGCGGTCGAGGCGCCGGCGGCATTCGCCAAGCCGGTCAAGGTCATCGTCATTCCCGTGCGCGACGCGATCGCGCAGCCGGTGTTCTACGTGTTGCGCCGCGGACTCAAGGAGGCCAACGCCGCCGGCGCGCAGGCCGTGGTCCTTGACATGGAGACCCCGGGCGGTTCGCTCGGCACCGCGCTCGAGATCATGGAGGCGCTCGACAAGTTCGAGGGCGAGACGATCACCTACGTCAACAAGGAGGCCATCTCCGCCGGCGCGATCATCTCCACGGTGACCGATGAGATCCACTTCGCCCCCGGCGCGGTGATCGGCGCGGCCGCCGCCGTCATGTCCACCGGCGCCGACATCGGCGAGACCATGCAGCTCAAGCTCAACAGCTACCTCAAGGCCAAGGTCCGCGCCTTCTCCGAGGGCAAGGGCTACCGCGGGCAGGTCATCTCCTCGATGATCGACGAGGACTACGAATTCAAAATCGGCGAGGAGGTCATCAAGGCCAAGGGCGAGCTGCTCTCGCTCACCTATTCCGAAGCCGCCAAAACCTACGGCGACCCCGCCGTGCCGCTGCTCTCCGCCGGCACCCACGACTCCATCGAGGACCTGCTCGACGCCAAATACGGCGCGGGCGGCTACGTCATCGAGCGCCTCGAGGTCAGCTGGTCCGAGGAACTCGCGAAATACCTGACCGCCATCGCGCCGCTGCTCATGGGCGCGGGCCTGCTCGGGTTGTTCATCGAGTTCAAGACCCCCGGCTTCGGCGTGTTCGGCATCGGCGGCGGGTTGTTGCTCGCGCTGGCGTTCTTCGGCCACTACGCGGCCGGCCTCTCCGGGCACGAGGCCGCGCTGGTCTTCACGATCGGGGCGCTGTTGGTGTTCGCCGAGCTGCTGTTTTTCCCGGGGCTCATCCTGCCCGCGCTCACCGGCGTGCTGCTCATGCTTGGCGCGCTTCTCTGGTCGATGGTCGACTACTGGCCGACGCAGCCGTTCGAGTTCAGCGGCGACGTCATCATGGGGCCGTTGCTCAGCCTCGGTCTCGGATTGCTCATCGCGGTGGCCGGGGCGGTGGCGCTCATCGTCTTTATGCCGCGCGGCTGGGTCTGGGACCGCATGATCCTGCAGTCCGCCGTCGGCAACAGTGCGGACGCCATCGCGCCCCACGCCCCGACCGACGACCTCGTCGGCCGCGTCGGCGTCGCCACCTCCGCGCTGCGCCCCGCCGGGCAGATCGAGATCGACGGAGTCCGGCACGAGGCCCGCGTGACCTACGGCTTCGTTGATCGCGGCGCCGCCGTGCGCGTCGCCGCCCGCCTGGGCTCCGAGCTCATCGTCCAACCGGAGGAGACCGCGTGAACACCATCCTGCTGCTCTTCCTCACCGGCCTGCTCCTGCTCGGCGCGGAGGTCTTTGTTCCCGGGGCGATTCTCGGCCTGCTCGGCGGCGCGCTGCTGGTCGGCGGCTGCGTGCTGGCGTTCTCTGACTTTGGGTTGACCGGCGGTGTCATCGCCGTCGCCGCCGCGCTCCTGCTCACCGGCCTGCTGCTGTGGTTCGAGTTCAAGATACTGCCGCGCACTGCCATGG
>JBDRJH010000369.1:0-6946 GCA_043815125.1 Verrucomicrobiota bacterium | reverse complement strand
GGGCTCCCCCCGCCCCCGGCCCCGACCCCGGTTGGGGGGCGCCCCCCGCTACGGCAGCCCGCGTTGGCGAATTGGAATCAAGCCCGCAGCGCCAGCCCCAGGCCGGCCACGATCATCACGACCGCGGCGACACGATTGACCCAGCGACCCGCCGCGCCCGAGACCCGCGTCCCCAGTTGCTCGGCCAGCACCGCGTAGACGCACTTCGCCCCGCCCACCGCGACGATGGTGACGGCCGCGATCAGCGCGACATCCGTGCCGCGCAGCGCCTGCAAATCCACGAACGCCGGGAAAAACGCCAGGTAGAACAAAATCGCCTTTTGATCCGCGAGCGTGATCGCCAGGCCCGCCGCGAAGCTCGCCCACGCCGACGCACGGCCCGGGTCCGCCGCCCCGCCCGCCCCGCCCCGCGCCATCCACAACCGCACACCGCTCCAGATCAGGTAGGCCGCGCCGGCGTATTGGATGAACACGAACCAGCCACCCAGCGACTCCGCCACCGCGGCCAGCCCGAGGATCGCCACCATCATCAACACCAGGTCACCCGCCACGATGCCCGCCGCGGTCAACAACCCGTGCCCGACGCCGAACGCCGTCGAACGGCCCACGACGGCCAGCACGCTCACGCTCGGAATCGAGGCCAGCACGACCATGGCGGCAAACAACGCGGTGACATTTTCCCAACTCATGCCGGTGATGCCAACCACCCCGGCTCTCCGTCGCAAGACGCCGTTTGCCCTCGTCGCCCCGCGCCCCGCCCGGTCATCCGCGGACGGCCTTGCCCGGCGCGGCAAACTCCGGCAATCCCTCAGGCACCATGCTCGCCTCCACCACGTTCGACATCCCCGGCCACGAAATCACCGAGCACCGCGGCTTGGTGCGCGGCATCATCGTGCGCTCGCCGACCATCGCCCAGGGCATCGTCGGCGGCCTCAAAAACATCATCGGCGGCACCATCGGCGCCTACACCGAGATGTGTGAACAAACCCGCGGCCAGGCTTACGAGGCCATGGTGCGCCACGCCCGCGAACTCGGCGCCAACGCCATCATCGGCATCCGCTACGACGCTTCCTCGGTCGAGCCGCGCGGCGGCGCCGTCGAGGTGCTGTGCTACGGCACCGCCGTGGTGGTTCGCAGGAAATAAACGCCGCGCCGAATGCGACTCAGCCACGAGACCACTCTCGACGACCTCGTCGAGCCCGCCCTGCGGCTTTATCGCCGGCGCCGGAGCTATCGCATCAACCGCTGGCGCGCCATGGTCGTCAGCGCGGTCGTGTTCGGCTTCTTCGGGCTGCTCGGTTTTCGCAATCAGGCCGGCGTCAACGTGCCGCTCCTCTGCGCGGGTGCCGCGCTTTGGGGCGCGGCCATCCTTCACTTCACCTACGACGGTCTCATCCGGCGCAGCCTGCGCAACCACCTGTCGCGCGAGTTCGCCGCCACCCTGCCCTGGGTCGGCGAGTATCGCGTCGATGGCGAGCACCTGCACCTCACCGCGCGCGGAGCGACCCGCAGCCTGCCGCTCGCCGATCTGCGGGCCGCCACCGCGGATGCGCGCTGGCTCGAACTGGACTTCGGTGACAACGGTCTGTGCGTCATCCCGCTGCGGGCCTTCGACAACGAGGCGCACCGGCACGAATTCACCAGCGCCGTGGGCAGCCCCGGCCACCCGGAGGAGGCGGAGTGAGCCTCGTAGGGGCCGCGCTCGCGCGGCCCGATGATCGTTATGCGTCGAATCCCCGCCCCGTCGGCGAGCCCATGCCCAGCGGGCTTCGCAAGCGAAGCTTCTACGTTCCGAAGTGCGACCATCCGCCGGCTGAAGCGTTGGATGCCGGCCGATGCGAACACGAAAAAGGCGCGTCCGTTGGCGGGCGCGCCTGCATCTGAACAAAAGACCTGAGCGAGAAGCTTACTTGGCGTCCTTGTCGGACTTCTTCTGCTCCTTCTCGGCCTTCTTTTTCTCCCACTCGGCCTTTTTCTTTTCCATCTCCGCCTGCTTGGCGGCCTTCATGGCGGCGCGCTCGGACTCGTCGAGCTTGCCATCCTTGTTGGTGTCAAACTTCGCGAGCATGGACTTTTTCTCGGCCTCGTGACGGGCCTTCTTGTCGGCCTCCCAGGCGGCCTTTTCGGTTTCGTCGAGCACGCCGTCCTGGTTGGTGTCGTATTTCCCCAGGGCTTTCTGGGGAATCTTCTTTTCGGAAGCCCCGGGCTTGTCTTCGGCCTGGGCGACCGTGACGAGGCAGATGGCGGCGAGCGCGAGCACGGGGGCCCGCAGGGTAAGGGTGAACAAGGAGGGGTTTTTCATACGCCTCCCGTATGCCCTCGCGATGAAGCGGCGGCAAGCGGGAGGCGATGCCCCGTTTGTAATCCTCAGGCCCCCGCGGTGGTCTTGGCGCCGCGCACGGACTCGGCGATGTTCTCGGGGTGTTTTTCCTCGATGTCGCCCTGCGTCTGGTTGAAACGCATCGACACGGTCTTGGACACGCCGCGCTCCTGCATGGTCACGCCGTAGATCGCCTTGGCCGCGGCCACGGTGCGCTTGTTGTGCGTGATGATGATGAACTGCGACTCGTTGACGAATTTCTTCAACAGGTCGGTGAAGCGGCCGATGTTCGACTCGTCCAGCGGGGCGTCCAGCTCGTCGAGCAAACAGAACGGCGAGGGCTTCACCATGTAGAGCGCGAAAAGCAGGCCGACCGCGGTGAGCGTTTTCTGTCCGCCGGAGAGCAACGAAATGGATTTTAACTTCGTGCCAGGGGGCTGCGCGGTGATCTCGATGCCGGATTCCAGGATGTCGTCGGTGACGATCAACTCGAGGTTGGCCACGCCGCCGCCGAAGAGCGTCTGGAAGGTGTAGATGAAGTTTTTGCGGATCTGCTCAAAGGTGATCTGGAACTGGTTCATCGAGGTCTGGTTGATCTCGTCGATGGTTTTGACCAGCTCGCCCTTGGCGTTGTGCAGGTCGTCGCTCTGCGACTTGAGGAAGTCGTAGCGCTGCTTGAGCTCGGCGTATTCGTCGATGGCGCCGGTGTTGACCGCGCCCATGCCGGCGAGGCGCTGGCGCAGGGCCTCGATCTCGGACTTGACGGCGGCCCAGTCGGCCTCGGCGGCGACCTTTTCGAGATCCTCGGGAGTGGCGTCGGGCTTGGGACCCTTCGGCTTGCGGCGGCGCCTGGTGGGCGCGGCGTCGGCGTCGGCGGGCTGGGCTTGTTCCGGGTCGTCCGTGGAAGAGGACGCGTCGGCCTGGGACACGGGTTCGGGCGTCGCGAGCGACGCCCCTACGTCGGGAGAGTCCTCGTCGTCGTCGAGGTCGAGGGCCTTGAGGTCGGGCGGATCCTCGTCGGCGCGGTAGAGCAGGCCGCGCCAGTCGTAGGTGCCGACGCGGATCTGGAACTCGCGCTGCACGTCCTCCTCGAGGAACTGGGCGCGGGACTTGTTTTGCGCGAGGGCGATCTCGCAGCGGTTGAGCTCGCCAACGGCACCCTCGGCGTCGTTGCGGATGCCGGACTGGGAGTTCTCCACCGCGCCGATGGCCTGCTCGACCTCGACGAGCTCGGTGCGGACCTGCTCGACCTGCTGCTGGGCGACCTGAAGCGTCTCGCCGATCTGGGCGGCGCGTCCGCGCTGGGCGGCGGCCTCCTGCTCGAGCTGGTCGATCTGCTCGGTCCAGACCTCGACCTCCTGCTGACGCTGGGAGAAGGTCTCGGCGAGCTGGTTGCGGCGGCGCTCCATGTCGGCGATGCCGCGGTCGAGCACCTCGACGCGCTGGCGGCGCTCGGCGAGTTCGAGACGGGCCTGGGCGAGGGACTCGCGCTTGACGTCGCGGTCGGTGCGGAACTCGGTGATGCGTGTCTCCAGTTCGTGAATACGCACGCGGCCCTGCTCGACGTTGGTCTCGGCCTCGATGAGGCTGGCGCGGGCCTTTTCGAAGCGGGCGAGGGTCTCGTTGCGGGCGGCTTCGAGGCCCTGGAGTTCCTGCTCCATGCGGGCGAGCTTGCGGGCGATGTCCTCGAGCTGGCGCTGGGCGTTGCGTTCCTCGGACTGGATGGAGGCGAGGTCCTGGGAGGCTTCGAGCACGGCGGCGCGCTTTTCCTCCAGGGTGGCCTCGGCGGTGGCGAGCTGGGCGTTGATGCCGTCGATGACGGCTTTTTGCGCGTCGTGCTGTTTCTGGTCCTCGGCAAGGGCGCGGGCGGTCTCGCGCAGGTCGATCTCGCGTTGGACGATGCTGTTGGCGGGTTTTTTGGCGTGGCCGCCGGAGACGAGGCCGCGACGGTCGACGAGTTCGCCCTTGTCGGTGGCGACGGCGAGGAAGCTGAAGGCGGGGTTGGCCTGCCAGTAGTCGAGGAAGGCGTGCAGGTCGTCGGCGATGTAGCAGGCGGAGAGCAGGGCGGCGGCGGGGTGCGCGGGGTCGACGTTGACGAGCGCGTCGGTGGCGGGGCGCAGGCCGGCGGGCAAGGCGACGGAGGGCGCGGAACCGGCGGGCGTGGGGATTTGCAGCACGGCCGCGCCGATCTGCTCGGTTTCGAGTTGGCTGAGGATGCGGCGGGCGGTGGCGAGGTCGGCGACGGCGATGGCCTCGACCGATGAGCCGAGCAGGGCCTCAAAAGCCTTGGCGTGGGCGGGGGCGACCTCGAGGTCCTTGGTGATGGGGCTGGCCTTGGTCTCGCCGAGGGCGCCGGCGAGGCGGCCCTGGAGGACGGCCTTGGCGCCTTCGCCGAAGCCTTCCCATTTTTCGGCGAGTTGTTGCAGGAGCTTGAGGCGGGCGGAGCGTTGGGCGAGGCCGCGGTCGATGTCCTGGAGTTTGCGTTGGGCGTCGCGGAACTCGGCGGTGAGGCGGGTGATGTCGCCCTGGGCGTCGAGGCTTTCCTGGTGGAGGCGGGCCTTGGCGACGTTGGCTTCCTCGACGCGGGCGTTGAGCTCGGAGGCCTGTTGCGCGGCGGAGGATTGTTCGAGGCGCACGGTTTCCAGCTCTTTGGCGAGGGCGTCGTGGCGGTGGGCGGAGGTTTTTTGGTCGACCTCGTAGCCGGAGCAGTCGGTGCGGAGGCGGGCGAGGTTGCTCTCGAATTGCAGGATCTGGAACTTGGTTTGGTTGAGTTCCTGTTCGAGTTTGGAGAGTTCGCCTTCGACCACGGCGAGTTCGCGGTTGCGCTGCTGAAAGACGTCGTCGGAGGTGCCGAGCAGGGTGAGTTGTTCCTCTTTGTCCTGCGCGCCGGTGTCGACCTGGCTGTTGAGCTCGTGGAGCTGCATCTGGAGCTCTTCGAGGTTTTGGCGGGAGGACTCGAGGCGGTCGGCGAGGCCGGAGCGTTTGATCTGGGAGAGGTTGGCGGCGTTCTCGGCCTGTTCCCGTTCGGAGCGCAGATCAAAGACGGCCTGCTGGGCTTCCTGGACGCGTTGGTTGAGGCGGGAGCGGGCGGCCTTTTTCTCTTCGAGCGCGGACTGTTGTTGCTGGAGGTGGACGCGGCGGGTCTCGGCGGCGGCGCGGAGTTTGATGACGCTTTCCTCGAGGTGTTCGAGGTGGCCGGAGACGTCGGCGTATTGATGGCCGGCCTGGGCGAGCGCGAGGTGGCGAAGGCGCCAGGAGAGTTTTTTGTGGCGCAGGGCCTTGGAGGCCTGGCGGCGAAGGGAACCGATCTGGCGGCCGACCTCGGTGACGACGTCGGCGATGCGGGTGAGGTTTTGCTCGGTCTGGCCGAGTTTTTGCAGGGCCTCCTTGCGCTGGGCCTTGTATTTGGTGATGCCGGCGGCCTCCTCGAAGACGGCGCGGCGTTCCTCGGGTTTGGAGGAGAGGATCTGGTCGATCTGGCCCTGGGCCATGATCGAGTAGGACGTGCGGCCGATGCCGGTGTCCATGAAGAGTTTTTGGATGTCCTTCAGGCGGCAGGGCTGGCCGTTGAAGAAGTATTCGCCGCCGCCGTCGCGGTAGACGCGGCGCATGATCTCGATCTCGTGAAACTCGCTGCCGAGCTGTTTTTCGCAGTCGGTGAGCAGGAGCGAGACCTCGCACATCTGGGCGGGTTTGCGGGTGTCGGCGCCCTCGAAGATGACGTCCTGCATCTTGCCGCCGCGCAGGGCCTTGGCGGACTGTTCGCCGAGCACCCAGCGGATGGCGTCGGCGACGTTGGACTTGCCGCAGCCGTTGGGACCGACGATGGCCGTGACGCCGGGTTCAAAGCGGAGGGTCGAGGGGTCGGCGAAGGATTTAAAGCCGTGGAGTTTGAGCGCCTTGAGATACATGCGGGAGAACTTAAAGCGGCCGATTCAGACGCAGGAGGCGGAGGCGGCAAACGCAAAAAACGCGCATATTCCCGAAGGCGGGCGACGGTGTTTTTTGCAAAATGTTCGCTGGGCAAGCGGCCCCGAATGCGCTTACTGGCGACATGCAATGGTATTATGCGGTCGGCTCCGAACGTCGTGGTCCGGTGGACACGGTCACCTTCAGCGGTCTGGTCAACAACGGCACGATCACGCCGGCGACGCTGGTCTGGCGCACCGGCATGGCCGAGTGGCAGCCGTGGTCGGTGGTCGCGCCCAGCGTGGCCGATGAACTGGTGTCCGCGGCGGGCACGTCCACCGGTGGTGGCGAGGCCCCGTCGGTCGAAACGCCCTGGCCCGGGCAACCCGCGGCGAACAACGACGACGGCCTGCCGATGGAGGAGCTGTGGGCGCGGATCCAGGCGCGGGGTTACCACACGTCGGCCGGCAGCTGCATCCGTCGCGGCTGGGAGGCGCTCAAGGTCAATTACTGGGGCGCGTTGGGCACGACGCTGTTGTTCATGCTGGTTTCCGGCGTGGCCCAGCAGATCCCGATTCTCGGGCTGGCGGCCGTCTTTATCGTGACGCCGCAGGTCACGGCCGGCATCTGGTGGTATTTTCTCAGGCGCTCGCGTGGTGAGGACGCCACGGTCGGCGACCTGTTCGCGGGCTTCAGCCGAGGCTTCGGCCAACTCGC
>JBDRJH010000368.1:0-15312 GCA_043815125.1 Verrucomicrobiota bacterium | reverse complement strand
GGCCTCGCCGCCGCGCCGGCTCTGGTTGCTTAACCGGCTCGATTCCGGCACCTCGGGGGTGATCCTGGTGGCGGCGAGCGCCGAGTTGGCGACGTCCATCCGTGCGCTGTTTCGTCAGAAGCACATTAAAAAAACCTACCATGCACTGGTGTTCGGCGCTCCCGCCCGCGCGTCCGAAGTCTGGCGCGACCACCTGGCGGTGCAAAAAAAGGGCGGACAAATCCGCACCGCCGCCGGTGGCAACATCCCCAGCGAGGCCCGGATGCAGGTTTTGCGGGCCCAACGCGGCGGGTCGCCGCCACTCGCGCTCATCCAGCTGGAGCCGCGCACCGGACGCAGCCATCAACTACGCGTGCAGTGCGCCCGGCGTCACCTGCCCATCGTGGGCGACGCGACCTACGGCAATTTTGCGCTGAATCGCGATTTTACCCGCCGTGGAGGTGACAAACGCCTCTGCCTGCACTCGCACCACACCGAGTTCAGCTATCAGGCCGGCGGCCAATCGCATCATTTCGCGGCCACCGCACCGACGCCCCGCGAATTTTTACAGGCTCTCGGTCAGGGTTGAATTCCGCTCGCCGTGGAGCGGACCGGCGGTGGCGGGCGACGGGGGTGGGGGAGCCATTTGCCCTTGGATTAGAAAGGGCCGGTCGGAGCGGCTCTTGAGCTTATTTCTTCTCCGTCAAATTAGATCATGGAATTTTTGTTTTACTTTGGAATAACCGACCCCTTCGCTCTGCCGCTGATTTTAACCTGACGACCACCTGTGAGCATTCAACACACGCGAAAAGCCTTCTTCGCAAAATTCTTCGGTATGATCGCCGCCGCCGGCGTCGTTCCGCGGCTATTTTCCAAGCCCGCCTCCGGCGCCGCGCCCATGGTTTCGACCCAGGCCACCATTAGCATTCGCCCCGACACCCGCAGCGTTTCCCGCTCCGGCGACGTGCTCTAACCCGCGCCCCCTTCAGGCGAAGACCCTTTTCGGCTCATGTCCTACCTGTTTCCCAAATCGGCCAACAAGCTGCCGCTGCAGATCATCCTCTTTGTGGTGGTCGTGGTCGGCATCGTCACCGCGGCGACCAACTACTACGCGACGCCCAAATACACCCGCGTCGGCTACGCCCCGGTCCAGCCCGTGCCTTTCAGCCACGCGCTGCACAACGGCCAGCTCGGCATCGACTGCCGCTACTGCCACTCCAACGTGGAGAAGTCCGGCCACGCCAACATCCCCACCTCGCAGACCTGCATGAACTGCCACAACCAGGTCAAGACCGACAGCCCCCTGCTCGCCCCCATCCGCGAAAGCTACGCCTCCGGCAACCCCGTCGAGTGGGTGCGCGTCCACGAAGTGCCGGATTACGTCTATTTCAACCATGCCGCCCACGTGAACCGCGGCGTCTCCTGCGTCGAGTGCCACGGCCAGATCAACGAGATGGAAGTCGTCACCCACGCCAAGCCCCTCTCCATGAGCTTCTGTCTCGATTGCCATCGCGAGCCCGAGAAGGTCCTCCGCGACCCCGCCCTCGTCACCCAGCTCGACTGGAAGCACCCCGGCGGCGAGGAAGGTCAACTCGAGGACGGCGCCAAGTTTAAACACGATTGGAACGTCAAACCTCCCACCAGCTGCTCCGGCTGCCACCGCTGATCGCAACCGCACACCGCATCCACGCTGATGAAACGCAAATTTAACCATCCCGAACCCTCCGCGTCCGAACTCACCGGCCCTCGTTACTGGCGCAGCCTCGACGAGATTTCCGAGACCCCCGGCTTCAAGGCCCAGGTCGAGCGCGAGTTCCCCGAAGGCGCCGCCAACCTCGACGGCGTCGACCGCCGCCGCTTCTTCAAGCTCATGGCCGCCTCCTTCGCCCTCGGTGGCGTGGGCCTGGCCGCCGGCTGCCGCCGCCCCGAGTCGCATATCCGCCCCTTCGGCAAGTCCGTCGAGAACAGCATCCCCGGCCTGCCCCTCTACTTCGCCACCTCCTTCCCGCTTCGCCGCCACGCCATCCCGCTGCTGGCCGAGACCCACGAAGGCCGCCCCACCAAGCTCGAGGGCAACCCCACCTACGCCCCCTATGGCGGCGGCACCTCCACCCAGGCCCAGGCCTCGGTGCTCGATCTCTACGATCCCGACCGCGCCAGCACCTCCACCATCAAGGGCGCGGCCGTGACCGCCGCCACGGTGCAGGACCTGCTCGCCTCGATCAACCAGGCCGCCTCCGCCAACCAAGGCGAGGGCCTCGCCTTCCTCGCCGGCCACTCCGCCTCGCCGACCCGCGCCAAGCTCGTCGCGCAAATCAAGCAGTCCTTCCCCAAGGCCGTCTGGGCCGAGTATGAGCCCGTGCAGGACGAGGCCCCCGTGGCCGCCGCCCGCGCCGCCTTCGGCAAGGACGTCAAGCCCCTCTACGCCTTTGACCAGGCCGCCCGCGTCGTCTCCATCGACTCCGACTTCCTCTGCGGCGAGGCCGGTTCCACCGGCTACATGCGCGCCTTCGCCAAGGCCCGCAAGGTCGTCAACAAGGACGACGCCATGAACCGCCTCTACGCGGTCGAGAGCAACTTTACCCTCGTCGGCACCATGGCCGACCACCGCCTGCGTCTGGCCAGCAGCCACATGCTCGCCTTCGCCGCCGCCCTCGCCGGCAAGATCACCGGCGACGCCGCCTTCGACGAACTCGCCGCCGGCCTCGAGTTCAAGGACCAGGACAAGTGGCTCTCCGCCTGCGCCGCCGACCTTCTCGAGCACAAGGGCAAGTCCGTCGTCGTCGCCGGCAGCCACCTGCCCGCGCAGGTCCACGCCATCGTCCACGCGATCAACCTCGCCCTCGGCAACGTCGGCCACACCGTCACCTACGTCGAGACCCCCGCCGAGGACGCCGCCACCATCGGCGAACTCGCCGCCTCCATCAAGACCGGCTCGGTCGACACCCTCGTCATCCTCGGCGGCAACCCCGTCTACGACGCCCCCGCCGACCTCGACTTCGCTCGTCTGCTCGGCTCCGTGCGGCAGGTCGTCCGCCACGGCTACTACGTCGACGAGACCTCGCTGCTCTCCGGCGCGAACATCGCCGCCGCCCACTACCTCGAGTCCTGGGGCGACGCCCGCACCGCCGACGGCACCATCGTGCCCGTCCAGCCGATGATCCTCCCGCTCTTTGGCGGCCTCACCGAGATCGAGGTCCTCGCCCGCATCGCCGGCTCCGAGACCACCGATCCCTACACCCTCGTTTACAACACCGTCACCGCCATCGCCGGTGGCAACGCCGACGAGGCCTTCCGCAAGTTCCTCCACGACGGCCTGCTCGCCGGCTCGGCCTACCCGGTCGCCAAGGTCGGCCTCAGCCCCGCCACCTTCGGAGCCTTCCTCAACGAAGCCCCTAAGGTCGAGACCCTCTCCAAGGACAACCTCGAGGTCCGCTTCACCTTCGACCACAAGGTCGACGACGGCCGCTTCGCCAACAACGGCTGGCTGCAGGAGTGCCCCGATCCGATCACCAAGATCACCTGGGACAACGCCATCCTCGTCAGCCCCCGCCTCGGCAAGGAGCTCGGCATCGACCCCGCCGGCTCCCTCATCCAGGTCGCCCGCAAGGAGCTCGCCAAGTTCGAGGCCGGTGCCGAGATCGCCTTCATCGGCGAGGTCACCGTCAACGGCGTGACCGTGCGCGGCCCGATGCACATCCAGCCCGGCCTCGCCAACTACACCATCGTCCTTCCCCTCGGCTACGGCCGCACCGTCTCCGGACGCGTCGGCAAGGACGTCGGCCACAACTTCTACCCCGCCCGCACCAGCGCCTCGCTCGCCTACGCCACCGGCGCGACCGTCAAGGTCACCGGCGAGACCTACAAGCTCGCCAACACCCAGGAGCACTGGTCCATGGAAGGCCGCGACCTCGTCCGCGAGGCCAACCTCGACGAGTATCATGAGCAGCCGAGCTTCGCCGCCGCCATGGGCCTCGAGAGCCACTCGCCCGCCATCTACGGCGACATGACCGCCGGCGAGTTCGCCAAGCTCCCCCGCGACGAGCGCGCCAAGATCACCGCCGCGCGCGCCACCGAGCTGCCCCGCGGCGGTTCGCTCTACAAGACCCCCGAGTTCGACGGCGTGCACCAGTGGGGCATGTCCATCGACCTCAACACCTGCGTCGGCTGCAACGCCTGCGTCGTCGCCTGTCAGGCCGAGAACAACATCCCCATCGTCGGCAAGGACCAGGTCCTCCGCGGTCGCGAGATGCACTGGATCCGCCTCGACCGCTACTACTCCGACGGCAACATCGACGCCGGCGCCTTCGGCGGACAGAACAACCGCGAGATCCCCGAGGATCCGCAGGTCTCCGTCCAGCCCGTCGCCTGCGCCCATTGCGAGACCGCGCCCTGCGAGACCGTCTGCCCCGTCAACGCCACCGTGCACGACGAGGAAGGCCTCAACACGATGGCCTACAACCGTTGTATCGGCACCCGTTATTGCGCCAACAACTGTCCGTATAAGGTGCGCCGCTTCAACTTCTTCGATTGGAACAAGCGCAGCCTCGACGAGCTCTACCTCGGGCCGTTGGGCAAGTCCGGCATGCCGGAGCTGGTCAAGATGGTCAAAAATCCCGACGTCACCGTGCGCATGCGCGGCGTCATGGAAAAGTGCACCTACTGCGTCCAGCGCATCCAAGGCGCCAAGATCAAGCAGAAGGCCGCCGCCGGAGCCTCCGCCGATGTCGTCATCCCCGACGGCTCGTTCAAGGTCGCCTGTCAGCAGGCCTGCCCGGCCGACTCCATCGTCTTCGGTAACATCAAGGATCCCGAGAGCGCCGTCTCCAAGGCCAAGGCCCGCGAGCACGACTACTCGCTGCTCGGCTACCTGAACGTCCGACCGCGCACCACCTACCTCGGCAAGCTCCGCAACCCGAACCCGGCCATGCCGGACTTCAGCGAGCTCCCGCTCAGCCGCAAGGAATACAACGCCAAGAGCGGTCACGACGCCGTCCATGGTCACGGTGACCACGGCCACGACGCCGGCGCCGACCACCACGATTCCCACGACCACGCGCCCGCCGCCGAGTCGCACGACCACCACACCGCCCTCCCCGGTGCCAAGAAGACTGTCGGAGGACTTAGCTAATGGCTCACGCTGATACAACCGTCGCCAAGCCGGCCATCCTCGCCGAGGTGCAGCCGGCCTCGCTCCCCCGCGCGGAGTTGGTCGAGAACAACCGATCCTTCGCCTGGGTCACCGACAAGATCTGCGGCATCATCGAGGGCAAGACCCCCACCTGGTGGTGGGTCTGCTTCAGCCTCGCGTGCTGTCTGGCCTCGTTCACCGTCATGGGCATCGTCTACCTGGTGTCCGCCGGTGTCGGTGTCTGGGGTCTGGCCAATCCGGTCAACTGGGGCTGGGCCATCGTCAACTTCGTGTTCTGGATCGGTATCGGCCACGCCGGCACCCTGATCTCCGCGATTCTCTGCCTGTTGCGCCAGAAGTGGCGCACCTCGATCAACCGCGCGGCCGAGGCCATGACGATCTTCGCGGTGGTTTGCGCCGGCATCTTCCCGGTCTTCCACGTCGGTCGCGTCTGGTTCGCCTGGTTCCTATTCCCGATCCCCCAATGCCAACGGCATCTGGCAGAACTTCCGTTCGCCGCTGGAGTGGGACGTGTTCGCCGTCTCCACCTACGGAACGGTCTCCGTGCTCTTCTGGTATGTCGGCCTCATCCCCGACCTCGCCGTCCTGCGCGACCGCTTCAACCGCGCCGGCAACAAGCTCCGCGCGACGCTTTACGGTATTTTTGCCATGGGCTGGCGCGGCTCCAACCGCCACTGGAGCAACTACGAGATGGCCTACCTCATCCTGGCCGGCGTCTCGACCCCGCTCGTGCTCTCCGTGCACACGATCGTGTCGTTCGACTTCGCGATCTCGCTGCTGCCCGGCTGGCACACCACCATCTTCCCGCCCTACTTCGTGGCCGGCGCCATTTTCTCCGGTTTCGGCATGGTACTGACCCTCATGCTGCCGCTGCGCGCCATCTACAAGATGGAGGACCTGATCACACAGTATCACATCGACTGCATGTGTAAGATCGTTTTGGCGACCGGCACCATCGTCGGCTACGCCTACGGCATGGAGTTCTTCATCGCCTGGTATGGCGCCAACCCCTACGAGGGCTTCGCGTTCATCAACCGCGCGTTCGGCAACTACTGGTGGGCCTACTGGATCATGATCGCCTGCAACGTGATCACGCCGCAGTTCTTCTGGTTCAAGAAGGTCCGCCAGAACACCGCCTTCGTGTGGGTGCTCTCGATCTTCGTGAACGTCGGCATGTGGTTCGAGCGCTTCGTGATCACCGTCACCTCGCTGGCCCGCGACTTCCTGCCCTCCAGCTGGGGTTACTACAGCCCGACCATCGTCGATATCATGACCTTCTTCGGCACCTTCGGCGTGTTCAGCGTGCTGTTCCTGCTCTTCATCCGCTTCCTGCCCGTGATGCCGATGGCCGAGATCAAGGCCGTCATGCCGCAGGCCGATCCCCACGCCGGCCACGACCACCACTAAGCTTCAACGACCTTAACCACCATGGCTGCTCAATCTTACGGCTTGGTCGCCACCTTCGACTCCGCGCCCGCCATCTACGAGGCCGCGAAGAAGGTTCGCGACGCCGGCTACCAACACTGGGACTGCATCACCCCGTTCCCGATCCACGGCCTTGACGGCGCGATGGGCCTCAAGCGTTCCATCGTCCCGCGTTTCTCGCTGGTCGGCGGCCTCTGCGGCTTCACCGTCGGCATGGGACTGATCTGGTGGACCAGCGCGGTCGACTATCAGCTGATCGTGGGCGGCAAGCCTTTCTTCAGCCCGCTCTACGCCTTCCCGGTCGCCTACGAACTGACGATTCTCTTCACCGCCTTCGCGACGATCTTCGGCATGTTTTTCACCAACCGTCTGCCCATGCACCATCACCCGGTGCTGAAGCTCGACCGCATCGCCGACGCACAGGACGACAAGTTCCTTATCGTGATCGAATCCCGCGATCCCAAGTTCAACGCCGCCAACACCCAGGCCCTGCTTGAGGCCGCCGGTGGCAAGGCAATCGCCGAAATCGAGGCCTGAGACCCATGCGCTACGCCTACATCCTCCTCTTCTTCATCGTGGTCCTCGGAGTCTCGATCTTCGGGTTCCGGGGCAGCATTCAGACCAAGCCTCCGCTTGAGGTCTTCCCGGACATGGACCGCCAGGCCAAGTATCACCCGCAGGGCCAGTCGGCCTTCTTTGCGGATGGTCGCGCCGCGCGCCCGACCCCGGCCGGCACCGTCGCCTTTGGCCGCACCTCGCTCGAGGCCGACGCCGACCAGCTCAAGGGCGACCCCGCTTACTATGCCGGCAAGGCCGCCGACGGTTCCTTTGTCGGGGGTTTCCCCGCCCAGGTGACCATCGACGCCCGTCTCATGGAGCGCGGTCACCAGCGTTTTGAGATCTACTGTGCCCCCTGCCACGGTGCCACCGGCGACGGCAACGGCATCACCAAGCAGTATGGCATGGGCGCCACGCCCACCTTCCACGACGCCCGTCTCCGCGACATGGCTGAGGGTGAACTCTTCAACACCATCACCCACGGCAAGGGCAACATGCTCTCCTACGCCGACAAGGTCGAGACCTCCGACCGCTGGGCGATCATCGCTTACCTGCGCGCCCTCCAGCGCGCCCACAACGGCACCGTGGCGGACGTCCCGCCCAGCCACAAATCCGAGCTTGGCATCCAATGAGCACCCACGCCGCCACCGCTTCCTCTTCGCTTCCCGCTGAAACCGCCGCCCCCGCCGGTGCCTCCAAGGCCCTTGTCGTCGGCATTGTCGGCATCCTGCTGACCGCCGCCGGCCTCCTTGTGCCCGGCAACGGCAAGGTCATCGCCCTGACCTGGCTCGTCGGCCTCAGCTTCTGGGTCGCCATCGCCATCGGCATGCTGCTGTTGGTGATGATCCACCACATCTTCGACGCCTCCTGGTCCGTCGTGCTGCGCCGCCAGTTCGAGCACGGTCTCTCCGCCTTCAAGTGGCTGGGCCTGCTCTTCGTGCCGCTGCTTGTCGCCACCTGGGTCAAACCCGGCTCGGTCTGGAAATGGACTGACCTTGGCTACGAGCTCGCCGGCCACGGCACCGTCGGTGAGGACATCCTCTACGTGAAGAAGGCCGCCTTCCTTAACCCGACCATGCTCACGGTGATGACCATCGCGTTCTTCGGGCTCTGGATGTGGCTCTCCGCCCGCCTGCGCAAGGCGTCCTTCACCCAGGACACCGACGGCGACATCAAGTGGACCCACCACAACCGCGTCACCGCGGCCTTCGGTATCCTCCTCACCGCGCTGACCCTCACCGCCGCCTCGATCTACTGGATCAAGTCCCTCGAATACCACTGGTTCTCCACCATGTATGGCGTGTGGTTCTTCGCCAACTGCGCCCGCGGCGCGCTCTCCGTCGGCGTGCTCATCCTGCTCTGGCTTTACGCCCGCGGCGACCTCAAGGGCATCCTCAACACCAACCACCTGCACTCGGCCGGCCAGCTCGTCTTCGCCTTCACCGTGTTCTGGGCCTACATCACCTTCTCCCAATACTTCCTGATCTGGGGCGCCAACATCCCCGAGGAAACCTTCTGGTATAACCTCCGCGAGATCAACTCGGACGGCTTCGCCAACCAGTGGAAGTGGGTCGGCATGAGCCTGCTCTTCGGGCACTTCCTCTTCCCGTTCCTTTACCTGCTCTCCTATAAGAACAAGGTCGTCCACTCGCGCATTAAGCCGATCGTTATCTTCATCCTGGCCACCATCCTCCTGGACATGTGCTACAACATCCTGCCCGTGCTCAAGGATGCCGCCGGTGACGCCAAACCCTTCCTCTCCCTCAACCTCCTCTGGGTCGCCACCTCGGTGATCGGCATCGGCGGTGTCTGCGTTTGGTCCTACCTGCGCAGTTTCCCCACCGCCAAGCTCATCCCCATCCGCGACCCCCGCATCGGCGAATGCCTTACGCACCATGAGTGACGCCTCCGCTCCCTCCAACACCAACTTCCTGGTCACGCTGGTGGCCGCCATCGGCGGTTTTGCCATCTTTGTGATCATCCTGATCGTGGCCTACCTGCCCGGCAAACCCGAGCCGCTCCCCGAGGGCGCGCTCTCGCCCGAGGCCCGCAAGACCGCCCTGGCCGACCTCCGCGCCAAGGAAAAGGAAGCGCTCACCACCTACGGCTGGGTCGACCAGGCCAACGGCGTCGTCCGCCTCCCCGTCGACCGCGCCGTCGAGCTCACCATCCAGGAGCTCAACGCCAACCGCTAATCCGCCGATGGAGGACTGGTTCTACTACCTCGTTGCGCTGCCGATCGCGTTGCTCTTCCTCGGCTCGGCCGTCTACGCCCTCTGGTGGGCGTCACGCCACGGCCAGCTCAAGGAGTTCGAGCGCGGCGCCGCCAGCATCTTCGACGAGGAGGAGCCCGTCGGTCACCAGACTGATCACTTCCCCGGCAAATCTTCCCGGCGCGACTAAGCCGCCGACTCCGCATCCTTTTCCAACTCACGATGGCCAACCCTTCCAGTCTAGCCACCTCCCTCAGCCCGGAGGCTTCACCCGATCTGGTGAAGCGCGCCGAGCTCAGCGAGATTGACGCCTCCACCAAGGCGCCGGCGATCTTCCTGCTCGGCTCCGCGGTGCTCTGGCTCCTGCTCGGCACCGTCTTCGCGCTGATCGCGTCGTTTAAGCTGCACTCGCCGGGCTTCCTCGGCGACCACGAGTGGCTCACCTACGGTCGCGTGCGCACCGCGCACCTCAACGCCGTGATCTACGGCTGGTCGGTCAACGCCTCCTTTGCGGTCGCCTTCTGGCTCATGGCCCGCCTCGCGCGCGGCGTGCTGCGCCACGTCGGCCTGCTCTTCGTGGCCACCGTTTTCTGGAACCTCGGCGTCACCATCGGCATCGTCGGCATCCTGCGCGGCGACATGATCGGCATCGAGTGGCTGGAGTTCCCCGCCTACGCCACGCCGCTGCTCTTCGTGGCCTACGCCCTGGTCGGCGCCTGGGCCATCATCACCTTCCGCTTCGGCAAGTCCCGGCACATCTACGTCTCGCAGTGGTATATCCTCGCCGCGCTGTTTTGGTTCCCGTGGCTCTACTCGGTCGCCCAGATCATGATGATCTTCGCCCCGGCCCGCGGCACCGTGCAGGCGCTGGTCAACTGGTGGTTCGCCCACAACGTGCTCGGCCTCTGGTTCACCCCCATCGGCCTGGCCGCCGTCTACTACTTCCTGCCCAAGGTCCTCGGCAAACCCATCCACAGCTACTACCTGTCCGTGCTCGGTTTCTGGTCGCTGGCCATCTTCTACAACTGGGCCGGCGTCCACCATCTGATCGGCGGTCCCGTGCCCGTGTGGGTGCAGTCCGCCGGCATCGCCGCCTCCTTCATGATGGTCGTGCCCGTCGTCGTCGTGGCCATCAACCACCACATGACCATGCTCGGCTCCTTCGGCGCGCTGAAGACCAGCCCGACCCTGCGCTTCATCGTGTTCGGCGCGGTCTCCTACACCCTCGCCTCGCTGCAAGGCTCCTCCATGGCCCTGCGCTCCTGGAGCGAAGTCACCCACTTCACCCACTACACCGTGGGCCACTCGCACCTCGGCATGTATGCCTTCTTCACCATGGTCATGTTCGGCGCGATCTACTACATCCTGCCGCGCATCCTGCTCAAGGAATGGCCGTCGGCCCCGCTCATCTCGGTGCACTTCTGGACCACCGCCATCGGCGTGATCCTCTACGTGGTCGCCATCTCGGTCGGCGGTGTGAAGCAGGGACTGGAGATGAACAATCCCGACATCGCGTTCATCGAAACCGTCAAGAACACCATCCGCTATCTTGAGCTGCGCAGCTACGCCGGCGTGCTCATGACCGTCGGCCACGTCGCCTTCGCCGTGAACTTTACCTGGATGCTCGTCAAGCGCCGCCCCGCCGGCGCCACCGCGCCCACGCTCTTCCGCACCGGCCCCGAAATCGAACTGGAGGCCTCCGCCCGATGAACCGCGCACCCCTCATCTTCCTCGGCGTCTTCTTCGCCCTGGCCTTCTCCTGGACCGGCATCATCCTGGTCAACCAGATCAGCTACGGACGGCTGACCCCGGTCTACGACGAGAACGACAACATCGCCTACCCGCAGGCCCTGCCCGGCATCGCCCAGCAGGGGCGGCTCGTCTACGAGGACCTCGGCTGCATCTACTGCCACACCCAGCAAGTCCGTCGTCCCGGTTACGGAGCCGACATCGAGCGTGGCTGGGGCGAGCGCCAGTCCGTCGCCCGCGACTACATTCGCGAGCCCCGCGTCTTCCTCGGCACCATGCGCACCGGGCCCGACCTGCGCAACGTCGGCGCCCGCTATGTCGGTGACGCCGGAGCCGAGTGGCACCACCGCCACCTCTACGACCCGCAGATCACCTCCCCGGGCTCCAACATGCCCCCCTTCAAGTTCCTCTACGAGACTCGCAAGATCGTCGGCGAGCCCTCGGTCAACGCCATCACCCACCTCCTGCCTGAGCAGTATCAGCCCGAGGCCGGCTATGAAATCGTTCCGACCAAGCGCGCCGAGTCCCTCGTGGCCTACCTGCTGAGCCTTCAGGACACCTACGCCTATCCCGAGACCAACAACGTCTACACCGAGCCCGCCCCCGAGGAAAAGGCCGACGGCGAAAAGACCGCCGAATCCACACCCGCCGCCGAGCCTAAGGAGGAATCCCAATGAGCCAGCAGCCTCCCGAGAACAAACACAGCATGGAGCAGGCCGGTGCCTCCGACGAGAGCATCCAAAAGGTCCACTCCATCCTCATCCGCGAAAAGCCGGAGCCGAGCGAGGGCTACAAGCCCATGCCGCTCTTCCTGCTCGGCTTCATTTCGACGATGATCTTCATCTGCTCGATCTACCTCGTGCACTATCGCGGCGGCTTCGACCCGCTGGTCTACGACGAGCGCTTCGATCCCGCCACCGCCGCCGGCGCGGGTGGGCCCGTTGAACTCACCCCCGAGCAGCTCCTCGCCCTGGGCAAAAAACAATACAACACCTGCGCGACCTGCCACCAGCCGACCGGCGCCGGTCTGCCCGGCGTCTACCCGCCGCTGGCCGGTTCCGAGTGGGTGCTGGAAAACGAGGACCGCCTCATCCGCATCCTGCTCGACGGCATGACCGGCCCCATCCAAGTCAAGGGCAACACCTACAACGGCGCCATGCCCGCCTTCGGCGCCGCCGGCTACAAGTGGAACGACGAAAAGATCGCCGCCGTGCTCACCTACATCCGCCAGGAGTGGGGCAACGCCGCCGAGCCCATCTCCGCCGCCAAGGTCAAGGAGATCCGCGAGGCCGACGGACGCACCAAGCCCTGGACGGCCGAGGAACTCGAAAGCGTCCAGTAAGCGCCCCTTGCCAAGGCCGACCTCACGACAACGGCAATCCTCCGCTGGATTGCCGTTTTTGGTGATTAGCCCGCCTGAATAGGCCTATCCATCGGGATATGAACAGACGGCCCCGAAAAGATCGGCTGGCACACTGTCAAAAATAGGTTAACCGCTTTTCTGCCTGTGGAGAATTTTCCGCCCAACTCTTACCCCCAACGCGTCCAGTCCGGGCCATTTCCGGCTCAGGCGGAACGTGCCGGGGTGGGTGGCGACGAAATCCTGCGCATCCTGAAAACCTTCCCGCCGTTCCCTCCCGGCACCCTGGTGGGGCCGACCGCCGACGGCGGCTCCCCGCTCCCGGCCAACGAGGCCATGCGGCATTTTCTGAAGCTGCGCCACCGGCTCAACGTGCTGCAACACCGGCTCGGCACCCCGCTGGAAACCTGCGCCGATCTGGACGAGGCCCGCACCATCACGCACGCCCTCTGGAACTACGTGCAAATCCGCTGGCTGTGGACCTACCTCGGCGCCGGACAACTGCCCGGCAGTCCGTCAGGGGCCGACCCCGTCGGCAACGACGTGGTCTAAACCGCGCTGGCCAAGCGCACCGCCCGCACCCATGCTGCCGGGGTGATCGCTTCCGTTGCTTTCCGGAACTTCAAGGCGCTGCGCAACACCCGCCTCGACCTGCTGCCCTTCAACCTCGTCATCGGCGCCAACGGCTCCGGCAAGACCAGCCTGATCCAGGCCATGCTCCGGCTGCGCGCGCTCGCCCGCCTGCCACTGCGCCAGCCCGACGACCGGCTGCCCGACGCCGCCGAGATCAGCTTCCGCTTCCAGCCTCCGCACGACGGACTCGAGGCCGTTCTCGGCTGCGTCTCCGACACCGCCTGCGACCTGCTCCAGATCATCCCGCTGCCGGCGGGCGACGGGTTCGACGATCCGGACGGCCTGCGCGCCCGCCTCGCCGGCATCCGGGCGTATTTGTTTGATCACTACGCCATGGCGCTCCCTTCGCCCGTCCTCGGCGGCGACGCCGAGCTTTCGCCCGACGGCGCCAACCTCTCCGGCGTGCTGGCCGCTCGCCGGGAGCACGCGCCGGACGACTTCGCCGTGCTGCGCGCCGAGGTGCTCCGGCTCTTTCCCGAATACGACGACCTCGACCTGGCGACCACGGCCGACGGCCGGAGCCACCTGCGCCTGCGCCTCGCGGGGGAGGGCTCCCGCATCACCGCCGACGCCCTCTCGCAGGGCACGCTCTACGCGCTCGCACTGCTCACGCTCGCGTGCGACTCCCGTCCGCCCGGCCTGATCTGCATCGAGGAGGTCGACCGCGGCATCCACCCCCGGCTGCTGCGCGAGATCCGCGACGCGCTCTACCGGCTCAGTCACCCCGCCGCGACCGGCCTGCAACGCGAACCGGTGCAGGTGATCGCCACCACCCACTCGCCCTACCTGCTCGACCTCTTCAAAGACCATCCCGAGGAAATCGTCATCGCCGAGAAACACGGCCGGGCCGCCACGTTCTCGCGTCTCACCGACCGCGCGGATCTGGCCGAGTTACTCACGGATGGCTCGCTCGGGGACCTGTGGTTCTCCGGCATCCTTGGCGGCGTGCCGGACGAGTCGTGATGAAGCTCGCCCTGCTCAGCGAATCGCCCGCCGACGAGGCCGCCATCGGCGTGCTGGTCGAGGCCGTGCTCGGGCGGCCGTTCACACGCGTGCATCCCACGTTGCGGGCCCGCGGCTGGCCGTCGGTGCTGCAGGTGCTGCCGGCCATCGTGAGGCACCTGCACTTCAACACCGACGCCGACGGGTTGGTCGTGGTGGTCGACAGCGACGACACCGTGGTCCATGCCGCCGACCACCATCACCACCCGCGCTGCCGCCTGTGCCAGTTGCGCGCCGCCTTTCGCAAGACCAGCAAGAATTTCCCGCCCGCCCATGGCCGCGAACGTGTGCTGCGCGGCATCGGCCTGGCCGTGCCCGCGATGGAGGGCTGGTATCTGTGCGGCCGGGACGACGAGGTCACCGAGGCCGCCTGGGTGCGGGGCCAGGAGAATGGCCGCGCGCCCTACACCCGTCGCGAGCTCAAGTCCCGGGTCTACGGCACCGACCGGCCGAACTTGCAATTGATGACCACGCACGCGCTCGCGGCCGCGCGCCGTCATGCCGCCGACCTGCGCCGCCTGGAAAACGACTTCCCGGGATTCCGCGCGCTGGCGGAGGACCTGAGGGCCTGGAAATTGAATGGTTGAGCCCGAAACGGGTGGCCCTCGTGAAACCCTCCGGTCAGTCGGCCAGCGTGTCAGGCCTGTCGGCGCGTGGTGCACAAAAGCGGCTGTATCGCGGCCAACCAAGACGTTCGAAAATGGGGCCGTTTACAGTCTTGATTTCATATTTCAAGTTTCCAAACCACTTAGTTTTAAGCATATTATGGGTGCGGGGCTTGGGGTTTAGGTGTTGCGCCAATGTGCTGGGCTCCCCTTTCTATGGGCCTGCCTGACACCTTCAATCTTCGCCGGCTACGGTCATATCCGGCCCGCCGGATTATTTGTGAATATTTAACCGATAACCTCATGCGCACATCCTCATCTTTATGGGCGGCAGTGGCTGCCGCTGTGTTGGTCCCCGTCGCCATTGGCGAAACCATCAATGACGATCTGATCGTTACGGGCTCGGCTGATCTGCAGGGAAACGTTTTAAGTTTGGGCACCGAAGGTCCGACATCGGGCGTGAATCTGATTTATACGCCGGGAGCATCGGCCTTTTTGGACTTTGACGCCACCAATCCGATCACATGGCGCTGGAGCACCGCCGGCAATCCGCAGATGGCTCTTGGAGCATCCAATATCTTTCAGCTCTATGCTCCCGGTTCAGGCACGCCGTCCGGCCAAGTGGTGCCGGGCGGG
>JBDRJH010000367.1:0-7855 GCA_043815125.1 Verrucomicrobiota bacterium | reverse complement strand
CCAGTGGAAGTAGGCGCCCTGGCCGGCGCGGGCGGCCCACTCGTCGGTGCCCCAGCGGCGGGTGATGCCGGTGGCGGAGTTGTATTTGCCGTCGCGTTGGTGGGCCCAGCCGACGGAGGGATCGTCGCGGTAGTTGGCGCGGGCGGTGAGGTCGAGGATGCGGGCGCCGACGCGGGCGACGTTGGCGGCGGCGGCGGCGAATTTGCGTTCGTCCTGGTAGTCGATCTGGACGGTGAGGCCGAGGACGTCCACGGCCTCGCTGCGGGGCGTCCAGGTGAAGAAGGGCGAGGTGAGGAGTTTGTAGTAGCCGGTGAGGGCGGTGAGGTAGTGGCCGTAGGCGTCGCCGTGGCCTTGGGGGAACATGCGCTGGGCGTCGGCGGCGTCGATGGTGCCGTCGGGCGCGGAGCCGGAGGTGGCGCCGACCTGGTCCTGGATGTCGTAGTTGAGGGCGTAGATGGATTCGCCGGAATCGATGCCGTTGATGTAATTCCAGAAAAGGCGGTTGTAGGACGGGGCGCTGGTGACGCCGGGGCTGAGGAAGTCGTCGCGGCCGCGGAGGAGGGCGAGTTCCTCGTCGAGGAGGGCGGCGACCTGGCCCTCGAAGGAGAAGCGGGAGGTGTTGACCTCGGAGGAGGCGCCGAGTTCGCCGTCGATGGCGATGGTGGGGTTGTCGGCGTCGTCGGAGGCCTCGTTGCCGATGGTGACGTAGAGGTCGTTGAGGTAGCCTGCCGTGAGGAGGAGCGTGTCGTTGGTGCCGGGGTCGTCGTAGCCGGCATCGATGGAGAGGTTCTTCGCGCGGTTGAGGAGGGTCTCGTAGATCTCGATGAGGCCGAAGTCGTCGATGTTATCCAGGGTGAGGGCGACGTCGCCTTCCCAGCGGGTGCCGGCTTGGGTGAGGATGGAGACGTCGGTGGAGACGGGGTTGTTGTAGAGATCGTCGGTGCGCTGGGTGAAGGGGTTGATGCCGTCGAGGGCGCGCTTGATCCAGGACTCGACGAGCTTGGGGGTCATCCAGCGGGACCAGTCGGAGCCGGCCACGGTGGGCACGCCGGCCTTGGGGCGATAGCGGACGGTGAAGTAGTTGTCGGAGAAAACGAGGAGGGGGGTGCCGAGGGGCGAATCGGCGGAGCCGCCGACGATGACGGAGTTGGAGAGCGTGCCGTTGGGCTGGATCCACGGGGAGCCGTTGGCGACGACGTGGTCGGTCTCGACGGAGGCGTCGAGGCGGAGGCTGGTCCAGGAGGCGACGCCGGTGTCGGCGGAGGAGTAAAAGGCGACCTCGATGCGGTTGTCGCCGGTGACGAACCAGGTGGAGGGCACGGCGTATTGGTTGGCGAGGCCGTCGGGGGAGAGGCCGGTGCGGGCGTCGGTGGAGGGGAGTCCGGCGGGCGGGGCGACGCCGGCGGGGAGGCGCGAGGCGAGCACGGGGGAGCCGTTGACGTAGAGGACAAAACCGTCGCGGGTGCCGAGGTCGGCGCTGAAGACGATGTTGGACGGGACGATGCCGGGGATGTGGTAGCCGGTGACGGAGCGGACGACCGCGCCGGGGAGCTGCGAGCCGGAGACGGGAGTGACGGCGTTGACGGCGAGGGAGCGCGGGAACTCGTATTGGGTTATTGGATACGAGGTGGGGAGCGGTGTGGAGGGATTGGTGGCGAGGAGCCAGAGGTTGGAGTTGGCGACGGCGGCGGGGTCGCCGATCACGGGCTCCATCGAGTAGGTGTAAACGGGCGGCTGGACGCCGTCCTGGGGCGCGGCGTAGCGCCACTCGAACTCGTAGTTTTCGGGCAGGGCGGCGAAGTCGCCGCTGTGGCGGAGGGAGGTTTGCTCGTCGAGGGGGTTGGACGGGGTGAGGGATTTGAGGTCGCCGGTGTAGAGCTGGGGCTCGACGCGGACGACGTAGAGGGAGACGGGTTCGCCGACGGGGGTGAAGGCGAGGCCGTTGCCGAAGAGGAGGGTGACGTAGCCGGAGCCCGCGCCGGTGGCGGTGAGGGCGTAGCTGTCCACGGCGGTGTCGGAGTCGGTGATGGCGGCGAGGACGGACGGCCCGACGCTGACGGTGCGGGTGGCGTCGGGGATGTAGGTGCCGGCCTTTGCGGGGTCTTCGATGAAGGTCTCGACCTTGGTGGCGAGGCTGTCGATGGCGCGGTGCCAGGCGTCGGAGTCGGTGTCGTCGTCGCTGACGACGGCCTTGAGCGCGGCGAGATCGGTGGCGCTCAGGGCGTTGAGGTGGAGGTAGTCCTCGCCGGCGATTTCGTCCACGAACTCGCCGATGAAGGTGAGACCGCCGACGGGCCCGAGGGTGGGGTCGTAGTAGAAGCGCTGCTGGAGGTGGGGCGGGAGGAGTTGGAAGTAGGTTTTGCCGGCGTTGCTGGTGGTGGCGGCGGAGGCGGGCAGCGCGGTGAGGCCGACGTTGGCGGCGTCGAGCAGGACGGTCTTGGCGCGGGTGGCGTCGTGGAGGGTGACGGTGACAGCGTCGGGACCGGACTGGGCGATGGAGCGCTGGTAGAGGGTGAGGGCGCTGGTCTGGCCGCGGACGGAGGGAAGGCCGTGGTTGGCGAGGGTGAGGGTTTCGCCGACGCTCATGACCGGGGCGTCGGAGGGCCAGACGGGGCGGTAAACGACGGTGTTGGCGGTGCCGGAGACGGGGTCGCCGACGGGCGCGCCGTGGGTATCGAGCGGACGCAGATAGGGCAGGATGGTGCCTTCGGCGGGCTGGGTGGCACGGCCGGGGATGTGGAAGCCGGGGCGCAGGGTGTAATACCACTGCATGCCGAGGGCGGGAGTGGGCGCGGAGGCGCGGATCCAGTCGATCTCGAAGGGTTGGTCGGTGGCGGTCGTGGGATCGAAGCGGAGGGAGTGGATGGTTTTACCCGCCCAGTTGACGGAGGTGGAGACGTGGAAGGTGAGGGTCTGCCATTGGCCCGCGCCGGTGTAGTTGACGGACAAGCCGCGGCCACCGCCGTAGCCGCCATCCTCGTTGGCCCAGTAGAGCACGGTGCCGACATTGGAGGCGGCTTTGAAACGGATCTGGATGGTCGGGACCTCATCGGCGGCGAAGGAGGGGAGGCCGGTGGTGGTGATTTGCGCGTCGCCTTGGCCGATACCCTGGTAGGTGCCGTCGGCGACGGTGGGCGCGTCGATGTGAGCGGCATGGGTCCAGTAGCCAAAGGAGGCGGCGTTGAACTCGGCGTTCGCGATCGGGGCGGTGGCGGGCAGGCCGGAGGTGGCGACGGCGTCCTCGTGCGGGCCGCGGTAGAGCCAGTCGTAGCCTTTGCGGTCCTTGAAGGTGAACTTGCCGTAGTGCGCGGGGGCGTCGGCGGAGAGGGTTTCGAGCGGGTAGAGGTCGGTGTCGGGGATGACCTCGGTGTTGCGCGAGAGGCCGGTGGCGGCGTCCACCGGGAGGGGGAGCAGCGGCAACGGCATGGGCGAGTTGAGGATGGTCGGCGCGGTGGCGTCGTAAACGAACTTGTGGGTCTCGTCTTCACGCAGGACCTGCCAGACGGCCATGGCGGGGCGCTGGTCGGTGGTGTCGGTGTATTCGAGCAGGACGCGCGGGAGGGAGCTGAAGTCGGAGCCGGTGGTGATGTTGAGGTCGTCGCGCAGGGCGTAGGCGCGGCCGCCGAGGATGAGGGCGTGTTCTTCGTTGGGGTTGTAGCCGGGTTGGGCGGGATCGTTCTGGGTGTAGATGACGCCGGAGGCGGGATCGGGGGCGAGGTCGCCGCTGCCGAGGTTGGAGGCGAGGACGATGGCGGGGTCGTCGTTGCGATAGGAAACGGTGTAGGTGCCGATCTTCGCGGGGGTGTAGATGCGGGGGAAATCGGAGGAGGGCGGGACAATTTCCTTGAACCACCAGACCTGAAGGGTGTTGCCCTCGGCGGCGAGGGTGTTGACCGGGATGATCGCGCCGCGCTCGGCGGCGTCGATGCCGACAGAGAAGGGGTCTTTGTATGCGGTTACTGAATACGCGGTGCCGGCGGCGACATAGCCGGCGTGGGTGTAGTCGGCGGAGGGCGGGTCGATGCGGCGGCCGACGTGGGAGGCGGCGGTGAAGGCGGGGGCGCCGTCGCCTTCGAGGTAGCCGGGGCGATCTGCCGCCTGGGTCATGAGGCGCACATACCAGACGGAGCCGTTGGCGCCGGTGAATTTGAGCAGGGTGCGGTTGAGCTGATCGCCGCCGAGGCCGACGAGGAGGCGTTGGGAGACGGAGTCGATGGCGGCTTCGTCCTGTTCGAGGTCGTCCTGGTAAACGAGGGTCGGGAGCTGTCCGTCCTCGAAGTGGAGGCCGGTGCCGGTGTCGGCGGAGCTGCCGCCGTTGGCGACGGTGTAGTGGGCGAAATCGGTGACGTCGTCGGGCCAGACGTGCAGGTATTTTTGCAGGTATTTCGGCCACTGGAGTTCGAGGCCGGGGGCGATGCCGGAGGCGGGGGCGATGGCGGCGTCGAGCGGTTCGAGCCAGTAGAAAACGACGCGGTCTTCGATGTCGTTTTCGCGTTCGGCGTAGTAGGCGAGGTTGCCGTCGGGGAGGACGGCACTGCCGTAGTAGGGGACGGAGCTGGAGGACGTGCTGTTGACGGGCAGGGCGATGAGGTCGGTGTCGCCCGGTTCAGGGGCGAGGGGGTTGGCGATGATCTGGTCGCCGAGGTGGATGGTGTTGACGGTGGGGGTGGCGGCCTGGGCGACTTCGACGATGTCGGCGCCGAGGAATTCGTGGGAGCCGTCGTCGCGGAGCGCGCCGAGGTATTCGATGAGGATGCGGCCGGAGACGTTGTAGGCGTGGAGTTCGCCGATGCCGCTGGTTTTTTCGAACCAGAGGGTGCGGAGTTCGTTGGCGGGTTCGGCGTTGGGGTCGGCGGGCGGGGAGGAGCCGATGGCGACGTATTCGGTGGCGACGGTGGCGGGGAAGACGTTGCTGAAAACGGGGTTCACCGTGACGATGCGGCCGCTGGGGATGGTGACGCGCGGGCCGTTGAAGGATTTTTCGGTCCAGTAGAGCGTGCGCACGGCGCTGGTGGTGGCGGAGGAAACGGCGAACGTTTCCTGAACGAGGATGTAGTTTCCGGAGCCGTCGGGCAGGCTGGAGCGCCACCAGAGTTGGACCTGGCCGGGCTGGCAGGCGAAGACGGCGTTGGCGTGCGGGCTGTAGTAGAAAGTCTCATACACGCCGGGGGCGAGGGCGGGCACGATGACGCCACCGGTGTTGGCGATGGGGTGGCCGAGGGAATCGACGAGGGCGTGGCCGGAGGGGTTGGTGACGATCTCGGCGGCGCGGACGGGCTCGGCGCGCCAGAAGGAGGCGGCGGTGGCGATGGAAACGCCGGCGGAGTTGGTGTAGGCGGCGGGCGGGGTGATGCGGTCGCCGAGGAAGTAGCGGGGGACGCCGGAGGAGAAGGTGTGGCCGAGGCTGGCGCGCTGGAGCAGGACGGCGGGGGAGGAGGGGTAGCGGGCGGTGAGGGTGGCGGAGGTCGAGATGGGGCCGGCGGTGGCGGAGGTTTCGACGACGTTGGCGAACTGCGGAGTGATGGCGGGTTCGCCGGAGGGTGTGCCGGTGGGGCCCGTGGGGATGGTGCCGGGGCGGTAGCTGAGCTTGTTGGCGACCTCGGAGTGGACCTCGTTTTGGGCGAAGGCGGGCGTGGCCGCGCCGAGGGCGATGACGCCGATGACGGCGGCGGCGAGCGACGGCAGGTGCCTGGCGACGCGCCCGGCGAGGTGCCGAAGGACACGCGCGCCGGTGAGAAAAATTGCGCTGCTCCGGGTGGGGATCATCGGCCGGGGTGGGTCGAGGTTCAGCGGGAACCGGCGAGGAGCTGTTCGAGGGCGGCGAGGCGTTGCTCAAGGGCCTTGAGGCGGGCGTCGCGGGCGGCGAGTTCGGTTTCGAGGGTGGTGACTTTGCGGTGGAGCTCCTGGGTGGCGGAGACGTTGAGCATGGAGAGGGCGTCGTAATCGACGCTCTTCAGGTCGGGCACCTCGCGGCCGTAAATGAACACGTCGGTGGCGGAGGCGGGCAGGTCGAGACGGAAGGCGGCGGGGTTGGCTTCGAGGACGGGGTGGATGGAGTCGCCCTCGGGCGTGATGACGCGCACGCGATCGCCGACGCTGAGGTCGGTGGCGAGTTGGACCCAGCCGGCGTTGGCTTCGGCGTGGCGGTAGATGTCGGGGACGACGCCGGTGCGGCTGGCGACGGCCTGGGGGAAGACCTGCTCGACCTGTTGGGCGACGACTTTTTTCTGAGTGGTCGCGCCGGCGGCCGACTGGTCCTTGTGGCGGTAGTTGGTGACTTCGATGCGCGAGAGCGTGGCGAGGTCGGCGGCGGAGTCGGTGGGCGCGAGGTCGGTCTTGATGCGGGCGTCGGAGCTCACGAAAAATTCCAGCGCGAGGACGTGGCCCTCGGCGTAAATGGAGAGAGGTGAGTTGGTGTAGGTGCCGTTGCCGCTGCCGCCGCCGTCGGTGTTGAGGTAACCGTAAAAGTTCCAAGAGGCGGTCTTGGTGCCCACGTTGAGCTGGGCGAGCGTGGACGTGGTGCCGATGCTGGTGTTACCGGCGGTGTCGATGCGGAATTGGGGATTAAAGGAGCTGTCGGTGGAGGCACCGCCGCCGATGCCGAAGGTGGTGGAGTTAGGGACGTAACCGAGGGACCAGACGGTGGTGCCGGCGCGCACCATGTTGATATGTTGCGCCGCGCTTTGGGGGCGGGTGGTGCGAATGAGGCCGTGGTAGGCGTTATCGGGTCCGGTGCTGGAATCGCGGGCCTGGATGGCGCCGACGGCTTCGATCGTGCTCGCGGGGGCGTTGGTGCCGAAGCCGACGCGGTTGGCGGTGTCGATGGTGATGGCGGAGGAAGTGGTGCCGCTCTGGAGGTGGAGTTTTCCGGAGGAGCGGAGGACGGTGTCGTTGGCGGCGGCGGAGGAGGAGAAGCCGCCGGTGTTGGTGGCGACGGCGAGGTCGGTCGTGGCGGAACCGGTGGAGACCTGAATGGCGGGGGCGGACGAGTTTTGGACGAGGAGGTTACCGCCGTTGACGTGGAGTTTTGGGCGGGGGCGGTGGTGCCGAGGCCGAGGTAACCGTTGCCGCGGATGCGCATGGTCTCGGTGAAGCTGGCGGAGGCACCGTAGCCGAAGGCGATGTCGGTGCCGCTACCGCCGGAGTAAATTTGCATCAGGCCGCCCTGGATGCCGAAGCCGTAGTGGTTACCGCTGTTGGCGTAGAGGGAGATCTTGTCGCCGAGGGTAGGGGCGAAGGTGAGCGGGAAGCCGGGGTCGGATTGGCCGATGCCGACGTTGCCGGTGGCGCGATAGACGCCGGTGCCGGAGGGGGTCCAGAGGCCGACGGTGGAGGGGTCGAGCTTGGCGGCGGTGATGTTGGCGTCGGCGATCTTGGCGGTGGTGATGTTGGAATCGGCGATCTTGACGGTTGTGATCTGGGCGGCGCCGACCTTGTTGGTGGTGACGGAGGAATCGGCGAGCATGGGGGTGCTCAGGGCGTTGTCGGCGAGGGCGTCGGCGACCTTGGCGCGGAAGGCGTAGGCGGCGGAGACGATCTGCTGGCGCGGGGTGATCTCGGGATCGGCGGCGGAGGTGCCGTCGTCCACGGTGATGCCGAGGTAGAGGTTGCCGTTGAAGAGATTCGAGAGGGTGACGTAGGGCGTGGTGGCGGGGGCGGCGGGGCCGGGGAGGCCGGCGACGCCGGTGCCGTTGCCGATGAGCACGCTGAAGTCGCCGCCGGAGAGGGTGACGGTCTGGGATTCGGCGTAGATGGGCGTGCCGCCGGTGGCGGCGGTGTAGAGCTTGAAGAGGACGGTGCGGTTGACGGGGGAGGTGTTGCCGATGGGGTTGCCGGAGACGTCGGTGACGTGGCC
>JBDRJH010000366.1:0-7628 GCA_043815125.1 Verrucomicrobiota bacterium | reverse complement strand
CATGAACTCGCGGTCCTTGATCTCAAGGTTGATGCCGTGGACGACCTGGACGTCGGGACCGCCGCTGCCGGGGTAGATTTTTACGAGTTTGTCGATGACTACGTTGGCCATGGGGAGAGGGATCAGCGGCCGGCGAGCAGGACTTCGATTTCGCGAATCGAGCCGTCCCGTTCGAAGAGCGCGCGGCTGGTGGCGGCGTCGAGCGTGTCGCCGGTGAGGGAGCGCTCCGAGCCGTCTTGCATGCGGACGTGGATCATCGGTTCTCCGGCCGCTTGGCGGTAGACGACGGGCGTGCCGGCGAAGGTGAAACCGAGCGCGCCGGGCGGGAGCTGGCGGACGGCGGCCTGACCGTCGGGCGTCACATGCCGGAAGGGGATCGGCGCCTCGGTGAACTCGCCTTCGGGCAGGTGGTCGGGGTGGAAGCGCACGCGGCCGTTGGCGATGCGCACGCCGAGTTCGCCGAGGCGGGTGAGCAGCTCTTCATTGACCTGGCCGGTCATGCCCGGCTGTTGCGCGCCGGCGTGGCCGGGGGTGTGGGAATACGGGTCGGTGGGGAACGCGCCGTAGACCGCGGGGGTCTTGGCCGGGCCGAGGCCGGAGCGGATGTCGAAGTAGGCCGTTTCGAGGCGGTCGGCGGCGGGGTCGCCGGCCTCGCGGGCGGCGAGCAGGTTTTCCTGCGTGGCGAGCAGCAGCTTGGAAACCATGTGCCAGTAGATGGAGCCGAGGCCCTCGTAGCCGAACATCGAACCGCTGCGACCGGTGAAGGCGCGGTGGTTGAAGGTGGCTTCATAGACGGCGCGCACGGATTCGCGATGCGTGGCGACGGGGCCGGACCAGGCGGGGTCGGCGGCGAGGGCGTCGAGGCGGGCGACGAGTTCGTCGTCGTTGGCGAGGTCGGGATGAAAGCGCACCTGGCCGGTGGCGTCGCGCAACACGAGGCGGGTGTCGCCGGCCTGGAGCAGGGTGTCGATCAGCGGGTTGGCGGCGGCGAGTTCGGCGGGCACGCGGTTGCGGTCGAGGAAGTCGGGCAATTGTTTGTCCGGATAGAGCAGGTAGCTGTGCTGGTCGGCGCGGTAGAGGGGGCTGGCGCGCAGGGCGGCGAGCAGGTCGGCGGCCTCGGCCGGCGCGAGCAGGCCGGCGCTGAGGATGGCGACCTGGCCCTCGAGCATGGGCGCGAGGTGGTGCACGGCGAGCGCGGCGGGCTGTTCGGAGAACGCGAGCAGGTTGTAGGCGTGCCAGAGTCCGTCCTCGCGGCGGTTGAGCCGCAGGGAGTGGTCGACGACGGCGAGGGCGTCTCGGACGAAGGCGGCGATCGCGGCGGGCTCGACGAGGGCGGGCGCGCCGGGGCCGGAGGAGTGGAGCGTGTCGCGGTGGTCGGAGCCGGCGGCGCCGAGCAGATCGGTGACGCGGCGGCGCACGGTGTCGCCGATCGCGCCTTCGGTGAGGGCGGGCGCGTGGTCGGCGAGGATGCCGGCGACGGCGCGCAGCAACGCGGCCACGCCCGAGGAGATCGCGACGGGCTCGGCGCCGAGGGCGGGGAGGAGTTCGCGTTGAAAGTGGGCGAGGAAGCGGCGCAGGTAGGCGAGGGTGACGACGGAGAGGCCGTTGCCGACGAGGGCGTTGTTGGCGTCGTTCCACTCGGGCCGCTGGGTGTTCATCCAGATGCCGCCGCCGGGCACGAGGTTGACGAGGCGGACGAGTGCGAGCAGGAGGAGCTTCTCGGCGAGGTTGACGTGGAGCACGCGGTCGTCGGGGCCGTGGACGAGCTTGCCGTCGGTGCCCCCGGCGGAGACGCGCGCCATGATCGCCTCGTGGGCGGCGGCGTCGAAGGCGATGGTGTCGCGCGGACGGCGGCGGATCTCGTTGTAGTTGGAAATGCGATACGGGACGTCGGCGTAGGCGAAGGCGGGCTCGCGCAGCCACGCGGCGATGACGCCGGGGTGGAAGCGCGCGGACCATTCGAGGAGTTTTTGCAGGTAGATGGTCTGGTGGTCTCCCCAGTAGCCGATGGAGGCCCAGGGGTCCTCGGGCTCGGGGACCTCCCACTCGATGCCGGCGCGGGTGATGCGGTAGGGGTTGTAGCCGTCGGCGGTGGAGGCGTTGACGAACTTGGAGACGATGCTTTCGAGAAAGGCGGGGAAGCTGAGGCAGAGAGCCTCCCAGTTCTGGAAGATGTCGCGCCAGTTGCCCTCGTGGTTGAGCACGCGGGCGCCCTGTTCGTCGCGCACGCGGATGTTGAATTTGTTCCACGGGCGGCTGGGGTCGCCGTGGCGGCGGCTGAAGGTGAAGGGCAGGTATTCGCGGCCGATGCGGACGAGGTCGGGGTCGGCGGCGGCCTGCACACGCGCGATGAAGGCGGCGTGGGGCAGGGTGGCCGGCAGGGCGGCGAGCCAGGCGGCGTGGCGTCCGGCGGCGGCGCGGTTGCGCACGCGCAGGAAGTCGGCGAAGTCGGCGGTGAAGACGGTGTGGTTGTCCACGGAGACGCCGCCGCGCATGATGTTGAAGAGGGTGTTGGCGAAGTGGTGGGCGGTGGCCGTCTCGTCGCCGCCGGCCTGGAGTCCGTCGGAGGAGCCGACGAGCGCGCGTAGCCGGCGGGTGGAGTCGGCCACGGCGGCCTCGACGGCCTCGACACCGGGGCGGTCGCGCAGTCCGTCGGCGAGGGCGGCGGCCCGGGCCTGGTCGAGTCCGATGTCGGCGACGAGGGTCCAGGCGGTCTGTGCCTCGGGGGCGAGGGTGAGTTCGGTGGAGAGGGCGTAGGTGGCGCGCACGCCGCGGCGGGGCGCGGGGGCGGAGAGATCGCCGTCGGCGAGGAAGGTCGCGTAGGCGTGCTCGGAGAGGTGGACGGCGGCGCCGGGCAGGCCGTCGGACCAGACGGCGGTGGCGCGCAGGGACTCCATGGGGATGGCGCGGTCGACGATGCCGGAGGCGAGGCTGTAGAGGGCGAGGGTGGTGCCCTCGACGCGGTCGGCCGACTTGTAGGCGTCGGCGAGGCAGGAGTATTCGTTTTGCAGGCGGCGGGTGACGCCGGGCACGAGCAGGTTGCGCAGGCCGTCGAGGAGTTGTATCCGCGCGCTGGATGCGGCGAGGTTGGTCAACGTGGCTTCGCGGACGAACCCGTGGTCCTCGGCGGTGGCCCAGCCGTGGGTGAAGGTGAGGCCGAGGTCGTGGTTGATCTCCTCGAACCAGACGCGGTCGCCCTCGACGCTCTTGTAGAGGTGGCGGTCGACGCGGTGAATGCGGGGGCCGTGGGCGGAGAAGGGTTCCCAGAGCACGGGCCGGCCGCCGGCGCGGGCGACGCGCAACAGGGTGCAGGGGCCGGTCTGACCGGCGCTGTCGTAGATGCGGTCGACCGTCTGATAGGGAAAGAGCGCGCGGTCGGAATCACCGCGTCCGGCGGAGAGCGCGCCGTTGCTGGCGACAAAGAGCCAGAGGTCGGAGGGGCTGACGATGTTCATGAAGAACACGGGCAGGCGGTCGGCGTGGGCGATGCGGTAGCAGCGGGTGCCGAAGCGGTCGACGAAGCCGTCGGTGACGGCGGCGGGCGCGGTTTTGGCGGAGGGGGCGGGGGCGGTGAGGGTGGGCATGGCGGTGGGCGTCTGGGAATGCGGGCACGACGGGGCCGTGGGACGCGCGGGGGCGTCCGGCCGGGCGGGTCGCGGGTGAAGGCTGGTCCGGCGAAACCGGCGGGCGGTTTCGCCGCGGTTCAACTGGCGGCGCGGGTGTAGGTCTGGATGGCGAAGGGCGGGATGCGGCAGGCGAGGGTTTCGCCGGGGGTCTTCAGGGTGAAGTCGACGGCCGTCTCACCGGGGTTGTGCACGACGACGGCGAGGCTGCCGTCGGGGTTGCAAAAGGCGGTGGTCTCGACGCCGGCGGTGGTATTGGTGTTTTCAATACGAACGGCGCCGGGGCGGATGAATTTGCTGAAGTGGCCGAGGTAGTGGAACGAGGTCTGGAAGTGGACCTCGCCGGTCGCGGGGTCGACGAGCACGGGGGCGTCGCAGAGGTTGCCGACGTGGTTGGGGCCGCCGGTGATGTCGAGGGTGATGTTCCAGTCGATCCAGCCGCAGACGCCGTTGTTGAGGTCGCCGATGATGTTGCGGGCGTAGCGCGAGCCGCGGTCCCATTGGCCGAGTTTGACGCCGCCTTCCCAGCAGCCCTCGGAGAAGATGACGTGTTTGTCGGGAAACTGTTCGAGGAGTTTCGAGGTGACGGTGAAGTCTTCGCAGACATACCAGTGGAGCGCGGCGCCCCAGGTGTATTTGGCGGCTTCGGGGTCGGCGAATACGGCGCCGGCGTAGGCCTGGAGGATGTCGCGGTTGTGGTCGAAGCTGATGAGCCGGACGTCCTTGAATTCGGAGGCGGCGAGCGTGGGGCCGAGGTGGTCGCGGATGAAGTCGCGCTCTTCCTCGGGGGTGTAGACGCAGGATTCCCAGACCTGGACGGCGGCGGGCTCGTTTTGCACGGTGAAGCCCCAAAACTCGATGGACTCCTCGTCGCGCATGGCCTGGAAGAAGCGGATGTAGTGGCGGGCCCAGGCATCGCGGCAGTCCACGCGGAGTTTGCCGCCGTTGAGCATGCTGTCGTTGGTCTTCATCCAAGCGGGCGGGCTCCAGGGGGAGGCGAGGAAGCGCAGGGTGTCGCCGGCGGCGTCGCGGGCGTCGTGCAGGAGGGGCATGACCCATTCGCGCATGGGCTCGAGGTTGAAGCTCTTGAGCGCGTGGTCGCCGGTCTCGGGGGCGAGGGCCCAGGTTTTGACCGAGAAGTCGCAGCTGTTGATGTGGGTGCGGGCGAGGGTGTAGCCGATGCCGTGGACGGGATCGAAGTAGGCTCCAATGACCTCGCGGCGGCGCTCGGCGGGGAGTTTGGCGAGGGCCCAGGCGGCGGCCTCGGTGAGAGCTCCGCCGAAGCCGACGATCTCCTGGAAGGTTTTGGCCGGGTCGAGGGCGATGGAGCCGGCGGGGGCGGCCTTGTCCTGCGGCGCGAGGGGAGCGGGGCTGAGGCGGCGGCCGTTATCGCGCGCGGTTTCGTGGAGGGTCCAGGTGGTGGCGGTGGCGGTCATTTGACGTAGAAGGGGAAGTTGTCGGCGCTGGCACCGCCTTTGCCGTCGCGGATGATGCAGAATACGCGGTAGGCGCCGCGGCGGGAGGGGGTGCGCATCTGGAGGGTGGCGCCATCGGCCTGCACGATGCAGCCCTGCACGACGGGCGGGGCGGATTCCTTGTCGCCGCCGACCTTGCGGTCGGTGCTCTCCTCGACGACGAGCCATTCGTAGTTGAGGTCGTCGTTGTCGGCGTCGCGGGCGGTGACGGTGACGGTGGCGAGGGTGCTGGGGGCGATTTCCTTGTGGCGGAAGGGGGCGTCGAGTTTCTCGATCAGGGGGCTGCGGTTGTCGGGCCAGCGGCGGGTCCAGGCGTAGCTCATGGCGTCGACGGTCGGGAGCTTTTCACCGGAGGCGAGGAACATGCCATACCAGGTGGAGGTGGTTTCCTGTTTCTGGCCCCAGACGAAGGCGAAGGTGCCAAGGCAGCGGCCTTCGCCGTCCTCCATGACGGTGTTGTGGGTGGTGTAGTAGTTGGCGGCCTTCTCGCGGCTGGTGGGTTCGATGGGCGCGCCCCAGGAAGTGGAGGCGACCTCCCAGTGGCCGACGGGGCCGAACTCGGCGAGGATAAAGGGTTTGTTCCAGCCGGCTTCCTTGACGGCCTTGCCGACGCCGGGCGCGGAGGCGTAGGCGTTGACGCCGAGGATGTCGAGCGAGGGGTAGTTGGCGGCGAGGGCGCGGATCTTGGGGGTCGCGGCGCCGGCGGTGACGGTGACGATGGGGTGGTTGGGGTCTTCCTGGCGCACGATCTTGGCAAGTTCGTCGAGTTCCTTCCAGATGCGCACGTCGCGGCCGTCGCTGATGGGGCCTTCCATCTCGTTGCCGAGTCCCCAGAGCAGGAGGGCGGGGTGGTTTTTGTATTTGCGGACGGCGTCGCGGACGGCGTCGCGCTGACGGCGAACCTGGGCGGGGTCGCTGTAGTTGAAGCCGTGGCGTTCGTGTTGCACCCAGATGCCTGCCATGACGGTGAGGCCAAGGGCCTCGCAGCGGTCGAGCAGGGTCTTGCCGTCGACCTTTTGATCAAGTTGCTCGATGCCCCAGGTGCGGATGGTGGTGGCGCCGAGCTTGGCGGCCAGTTCGAGTTGTTTGTCGCCGCCAACGCCGCGGATTTCGTAGGGGCGGCCATTGCGGGTCAGCGTGTAGTGGCCGGCGCCGTCGTCGATGACGCGCACGACGGAGGGCTGGGCTCCGAGGGAAAGGGTGAGGGTGAGCAGGGCCGCGAAGAGCCCGACGAGGCGGCGAGGGGAGGGGGTCATGGTAGTAGCTTGTGTGTTCCGGAGCGGGGGCTTTGTAAAGAAATATGTGCATAAAATTGCATGACAAATCGTGTGGAAGTGATACGAATGGATCCATGCCCAAGCCCCCATCCCCTGTCAGGGCGGTTTCCCAGAATGACGTTTACTCCGTGCAACGTGGTGTTGTGTTGGCCGAAGACCGATCCATGAGGAACATCAACCAGCAACTGATCGCCGAGCGCCTGAAGATCTCGCGCGCCACGGTGTCGCGGTGCTTCACCAACCACCCCGGCATCAATCCCAAGACGCGGGCCAAAGTCTTCGCGCTGGCCTCGAAGATGGGTTACTCCCACCCGGAAAAGCGGGTGGTGCCGGGTGGCAAGCGCGAGGCGCGGCGGCTGGCGTTCGGGGTGTTGATCTGCGTGGATTTGCCGAACTTCGAGCAGACGTCCTACGGCAATCCCGGCCAGGAGCTGCTCAACGGTCTCTCGGAGATGGCGCGGGTCAACGACGTGCGCCTGGACCTGCATTTTGTGCGTCCCGAGGATCTGCATCTGGACGGCCCGTCTTATGCGAAGATTTTCGCCGGTCGCCGCCGGCAGTGGGACGGCGTGGTCCTGGTTTACCCGTTCCCGAACAGCGTGGTTGACGAGCTGATGGCGCGCTATCCGGTGGTGTCGTTGGTCGAGCAATACGGGACCACCCCGCTCAACTGCGTCGACGTCGACCACCACCGTGGCGTGAGTCGTTTGATCGACCGTATGCACGAAATGGGGCACCGCCGCATCGGCTTCTTTACCTGGCGCTACGGTGTGGAGGCGAGCTGGGCCCTGCGGCGCTACAGCGCCTACGTCGAGCGCATGGCCGCGCTGGGTCTGCCGGTCGACCCGGCGGATGTCATCAACGTGGGCCCGCGCGGCGGTCTGGGCGTGCCGGAGTCGCACGCCAAGGTGGCCGAGCGTATCCAGTCCGGCACGACGGCGTGGGTTTGCGCGGCGGACCACCAGACCTTTGAGCTGATCCCTTATTTGAACGCCCGCGGGCTGTCCGTGCCGACCGATGTGTCCGTGGCCGGCTTTGACGGGCTGGCCTCACCGACCGACCTGCCCATCGTGACGACCGTGCAGATTCCGTATCACCAGATCGGCGTGATCGGCGGCCGCCGCCTGCTCGACCTGGTGAACAAGCGTTTCGACGCCCCGCAGCACATCCTGCTCGATTGCGAGCTGCGCAAGGGCGAGACGGTGGCGCCCGCCGCCCGTCGTCGCTGATCCGGACTATCACATACTCCGCCG
>JBDRJH010000365.1:0-2421 GCA_043815125.1 Verrucomicrobiota bacterium | reverse complement strand
GGATTCATCGAGCCGCATTTCATGGCGGGGTTCTCCGGCGGCTACAAAGGCGTATTCCCGGCCCTCGCCGATCTCGATGCCATCAAGCATTATCATCGCGCAGCGGTTATCGGCGACGCCCGCAGCACTTGGGGCTTGATGGCTGGCAATCCCACCCAAGAACAGATCCGGGCCAACGGTTCGCTCCTGCCGGTGGATTTCCTGATTAACGTCACACAGAACCGGCGGCGCGAGATCACGGGCTTCTTCTGCGGAGATCCTATCCAGGCGCACGACGCCGGTTGCGGGTTTGCCAAGGACACCGCGATGGTGGCCTGCGAACGGCCGTTTCCCATCGTGATCACGTCGAACAGCGGGTTTCCTCTCGACCAGAACCTCTACCAGACGGTGAAGGGCATGTCGGCGGCAGCGCAGATTGTCGCCGACGGCGGCCTGATCATCGCGGCGGCGGAGTGCGGCGACGGCTTTCCCGACCACGGGAGTTTCAAGAACTTCCTGTTTTCGCATTCATCACCCCGGGCGTTGCTCGACACGATCGACGCGGCGCCGAAGCCGATCGAAGATCAGTGGCAGGTGCAGCTCCTCGCACTCATCTTGTTGCGCGCGCGTGTTGCGCTGCTCTCGCAGCTCGACCCGGACGAGGTCCGGCGCGCGTTTCTCGAACCGGTCGCTGACATCCGGGCACGCGTGGTGGAGGAACTCGCCCGCATCGGCACCGATGCGCCCATCGCCCTCCTGCCCGAGGGTCCGATGACGATACCGTATCTAGTAATACTTAGTTAAGTAAATGATTGCCTGCCTCGATGATTTTTTGCACGCTTCGGTCATGACCGAAAAACAATTGGCGGGAGTGCGCACGCGGCTCGATCGGTTTTTGCGCGATTTGGTCGAGCCGATGGGTCGCAGCGAACGTCGGCACTGGGCGCAGATCTATATCCAGGGCCTGCTGTTGGATGGTCAGCGCAAGTCGGTGCAACCGATGGCGGAACGGATTGCCGGAGCGGACGAGCAGGCGTTGAACCAATTTCTCAATCAGAGTCCGTGGGAGGTGACGGAGATTCAGCGCCGGTTGGCTCGGCGGTTGGCCGACGAGGGCGCGGACGCGGTTTACTGGGTAATTGACGAGACCTCGTTTCCGAAAGCCGGTGAGCACTCTGTGGGCGTGGCCCGGCAATACTGCGGCGCTCTTGGCAAAATCGCGAACTGCCAAGTGGCGGTGAGCCTGCACTGGAGTCAGAGCGAAGTGAGCTATCCGATCAGTTGGCGGCTGTTCTTGCCGGAGGAGTGGATCCATGATGGGACGCGGCGCCAGGAGGCGCGTATTCCCGTGGAGGTGGTTCACCGCACCAAGCAGGCGTTGGCGTTGGAACTGATCGCGCAAGCGCAGGACTGGTCCTTGCCGCCCGGGGTCGTCTTGGCGGACTCGGCCTACGGCAACGATTTCGATTTTCGCGCAGAACTGCGCACTCGCCGGTTGGGCTATGCCGTCGCCGTCGAGGCGAAAACCGCGGTCTGGCTGCAGGACCCCAACGTTCCCCTGCCGGCCGCCACCGGGAAAAAAGGTCGTCCGCGGCGCCACCCTCGGTTGGAGGATTTGCCCGCGGTGCATTCCTTGCTCGCCGTCGCCGGTGCACTGCCAGCGACCGCGTGGCGCACGGTGACGTGGCGCATCGGCACGAAGGGAGCCCAGACTTCGCGCTTCGCCTTGGTCAAGGCGTGGGCGGCCCACGGCTGGAAGCAACGCCCGCGCGAGCAACCGCCCCGAGTGCCGGAATGGCTGTTGATCGAATGGCCGACCGGTGCGGCCCAGCCCTGCGACTACTGGATGCTGTGGAGCCCGTCCACGACCGCGGCTCTCTCCCTGCGTGCGGCCGTGCAGGCCGCCCGGGGTCGCTGGAAGATCGAGCAAGACTACCGCGAACTCAAAGACGAACTTGGCCTCGATCACTTCGAAGGCCGTGGATGGCTCGGCTGGCATCATCATGTCACGCTCGTCTCTCTGGCCTTCGGTTTTCTGCGCAGCGAACAAACTCGCTCTAAAAAAAACTTCTGGTGTGAGCCTTCCGCTGATGCGCCAGCTGCTCCAAGCCAGTCTGATCCGAATGACGGGCCGCTGTCCGTGGTGTCTGACGAGGTTCGAGGACACTTCATAACTTAACTAAGTATCATTAGAGCGCTACCGTGCCGTGCTAACTCCTTGGTTCACGCACCCGGTGGCCTCCCCGTGACTATCGCCAACCGCTTCCACCTCGCCTTTTCGTCCGAGAAGGCCGGCCATCTGCTGTTTCCGCACCGGGCCGTCTGGCATGCGTGGCGGCGACGGCGGCCGCCGCCCTTACTTCATGAGGCACGGTCGATCCTCGTGGTTCGCTTCGACGAAATCGGCGATCTCGTCCTTTCGTCCGCATTTCTCCGGGAATT
>JBDRJH010000364.1:0-10143 GCA_043815125.1 Verrucomicrobiota bacterium | reverse complement strand
GTCGCGGGCATGCGACGCGCGGAGTCGATCCGAGCCCAGACGGCCGCCCGGAATCCGGGATTGGCTTGGGGCTCCACCGTCCAGTGCCGAAGCAACTGGTGGAGAGCGTCATCTTGGGGATGGGTTTTCATGGTGGTTTCTACCGATAATACACCGCAGGTCGGCCGAACCCCTCACGTTTTATCAAACCTTCGGTGGACCTGATCTATCTCATTGTTTATCTTTGAATAGAAATACATCGAAGCAATTCGGTCCAAGCCATCACACGGGTTGCCAGACAAGGGCATGCCGCTAACCTGACGACTGGCTTCTGCTTCGTAAACCACATGGAACCCGTCCGCTCTATCGACTCTTTGCTGGCCCAGCGTTCTCGCTTTCGCGCGTTTCTCATTTCGCGTTTGGGCAACGAAGCCGATGCGGATGACGTGCTCCAAAATGGGTTGCTGAAAGCAATGCGGTCGGCCGGCGAGGTGGACGACGCGGAGAAATTGACCGCATGGTTTTACCGACTGCTGCGCAATGCGCTGGTCGATCATGTGCGCAGTCGCTCGGCTAGTGCGCGCCGTGACGATGCGTGGATGGCGGATGTCGCCGCCCGCGATGCAGAGGCGGAGAAATCGGCCTGCGCGTGTTTCGAGGGATTGCTGGCCGATCTGAAGCCGCGCGAAGCCGAGTTGTTGCGCCGCGTCGAGTTGAACGACGAGGTGGTGGCGGAGGTGGCGCGATCCCTCGGCTTGTCCGCCAGCGCCGCCAGCGTGGCGCTGCATCGCGCACGCGCGACGTTGCGCGGAAAGCTGGAGGATTTTTGCGGAGATTGCGCGAAGGGCGCGTGCCTGGACTGCGATTGTGCCGACACCCGGAGCTGAGGATGTCGGTCAAAGCTTTGTCCGGCGCAGGCGAAGGGCGTTGGTGATGACCGAGACGCTGCTGAGCGCCATCGCAGCACCGGCGAACATCGGGTTCATCAACCACCCGGTGAACGGGTAGAGGATGCCCGCCGCCAGCGGCACACCGGCCGCGTTGTAGATAAAGGCGAAGAAGAGATTTTGCCGGATGTTTTTCATCACGGCGCGGCTGAGCACGAGTGCGCTAACGATGCCGCGCAGATCGCCTTTCACGAGGGTGATGCCCGCGCTTTCGATGGCGACATCGGTGCCGGTGCCCATCGCGATGCCGACATCGGCGGCGGCGAGAGCGGGGGCATCGTTGATGCCATCGCCGGCCATCGCGACCACGGCACCGGAGCGGCGGAGTTCCTCGATGATACGGTGCTTGTCCTCGGGCGCGAGTTGGGCGCGCACGTCGTCGATGCCGAGTTTTTTGCCCACGGCGTTGGCGGTGGTCGGATGGTCGCCGGTGAGCATGACGACTTTAAGGCCCAGGGCGTGGAGCTGGCGGATCGCCTCGGGGGTGGTGGCCTTGATCGAATCGGTGAGGGCGAGCAGTCCCGCCGCCTTTTGATCGAAAGAAATCCAGATCACCGTGCCGCCTTCGGAGAGCAGGCGTTCGGCTTGCGCATCGAAGTCGGCGGGGATCTCGACGCCTTCTTTTTGAAGCCAAGCGCGCTTGCCCACGCGCACGAACTGGCCGTCGATGCGGCCGGTGACGCCCGCGCCGGTAACGGAGGCAAACTCCTCGACGCGCGGCAGGGTGAGCTTGCGCGCTTCTGCCGCCTTTACGACGGCGTGGGCGAGCGGATGTTCGCTGCCGGATTCCAGGGCCGCAGTCCACGCCAGCAGACGTTCTTCGCCTACGGCCGCGTCGGCGTGGAGTCCGGAAAGTTCGGGGCGTCCCTGTGTGAGCGTCCCGGTTTTGTCGGTGACGAGGTGGGTGACTTTTTCGGCGCGTTGCAGCGCGGCGGCATCGCGGATGAGCACGCCCTGCTGGGCCCCACGGCCCACGCCGACCATGATCGACATCGGCGTGGCCAGGCCGAGTGCGCATGGGCAGGCGATGATGAGCACGGCGACGGCATTGGCTATCGCGTAGGCGAGCCGGGGTTCCGGCCCCCAGAACATCCACGCCGCAAAGGTAAGCACCGCGATGGCGATGACGCCCGGCACGAAATAGGACGATACGCGGTCGGCGAGGGCTTGGATGGGCGCACGGCTGCGCTGGGCCTGCGCGACCAGTTGCACGATCTGGGCAAGCAAGGTGTCAGAACCGATTTTTTCGGCGCGCATGACGAAGCCGCCGGTCTGGTTGAACGTGGCGCCGATCACGCGGTCGCCGGTGGCCTTCTCCACCGGTAGCGGTTCCCCAGTGAGCATGGATTCATCGACGTTGCTGCGCCCCTCGATGAGCACGCCGTCGAGCGGCACCTTTTCACCCGGTCGCACGCGCAGCAGGTCGCCGACTTGGATGCGATCCAATGGCACGTCCTCGTCTTTTCCATCGACGACGCGGCGGGCGGTTTTCGGCGCAAGTCCGAGCAAGGCTTTCACAGCCTGGCCGGTGCGGCGGCGGGCGCGCTCTTGCAGGTATTCGCCGAAGATCGCGAGGACGGTGATGATGGCGGCGGCCTCGAAATAGAGGCCCGTCTCGCCGCCGTGCCGCATCTCGTGCGGAAAGAGATTGGGCGCGAGCAGCGCCACGACGCTGAACACGTAGGCCGCCCCGATGCCGAGCCCGAGGAGCGTATACATGTTGGCGCTGCGATGACGAAGGGAGTTCCACGCGCGCCGCCAGATGAAATCTCCGGCCCAGAAAATCACCGGTGTGGAGAGGATGAACTCGCCCCAGCGCCGCCACGTGGCCGCGTCACCTTCGAGCGAGAAGCCCGCCATGCCGGCCATCGCGGAGATGAGCACGGGAAGCGCGAGCGCGCCGCCGATCCAGAGCTTGCGCGAGAGTTTGCGGAGTTCGGCGTCATCGTCTTCGGCTTCGTCGCCGCCGGTTTGGATGGGCTCAAGCGGCATTCCGCATTTCGGGCAATCGCCGGGATGATCCTGGCGCACCTCCGGGTGCATCGGGCAGGTGTAGATCATTTTTCCTCCACCAACGAAGGCGGGGTTTCTCTCCAGCGCCATGCCGCACTTGGGGCAGTCGCCCGGTTTGTCGGATTCGACGCCGGCACACATCGGGCAAAAGTATTTGGCGGAGGACGAGGGTTTCACGTCGGCGTCGTGGTGATGGTCGTGACCCTTGGCGTGGTCTTTGCCGTGACAGCAGTCGTGAGCGGCGGATTTCGCCGGTTTGTGAGCGGCGTGGTCGCACTTACGCTCGGGGCTCTGGGCGTGCGAGTCGTGGTTATCGTTTCCTTTGGGAGAGTGGGAGTGTGGGTTCATACAATAGAGACGGAGGCGTTTACCTGATCTTACACCGCAATCGCGGTATTCCCGCATCCGGCGCGGCATCTTATTCAACAATAGCATTTAAGTGAACGAAGATTCTATGGGGTCAACGCCCGCCCTGACCTTTGTTTTCGCCCGTCGCCGAAATCGCAAAAAATGCCGAGGGTTTCGCAATCGGTGCGGGGTAATACACGCAGGACAACATCGTCCTTCACCCACAAAATCATGAAAACTCGCTTCTCCCTCCGCACCGGTCTTGCCGGTCTCATCGTGTCGCTAGCTGCTTTTGGCGCGACCTCCAACGCTGCTTTCGCCCATGAGGGCCATAAAAAGGAAGCCCCTCCCGCCTCCGCCCCGGATCACTCCGGCATGAAAATGCCCGGCGCAGAATCCACGGCCCCTTACCCTATGACCACCTGCGTCGTTTCCGGCGATAAACTCGAAGCCGGAGACATGGGCCCCATCATCGACTATATCCACAAGGAAGAAGGTAAGCCCGACCGCCTTGTCCGCCTGTGCTGCAAGGGCTGCGTGAAGGACTTTAAGAAAGACCCTGCGAAGTATCTCAAGATGATCGACGATGCCGCCGCCGCGAAAGCCAAGGGCGAGAAACCTGCCGCTTCCGACGGTCACGCCGGGCACGCGCACTAAGCTCGATCAAAACGCCGGGCGCGTCCGCCTCGGCGCACGCGCCATTCGCATCACCTCAGGTTGGCCGCTCCGCCAACGGCCAACCTGGGTTTTAGTCAGCTCATCTCGATTCCCAGCCACCCCCCCCCGATTTTTATCCCCATGGACTTTACCCAACTCTTCGGCCGCATGCACCCGCTGGTGCTGCACTTTCCCATCGCGTTGATCTTGCTCGCCGCTGCCGTGGAGGCGGTGCGCTTGAAATGGGATCGTCCTGCCTTCGCGCAACTCGTGCCGTTCCTGCTTTTGGTGGGGGCTCTCGGGGCCGTGACCTCCAGCGTGACGGGTTGGGTGTTTGCTTTGGAATCTTACCCCCGCCCGTCCCTGCGTTGGGCGCTGAACTGGCATCGCTGGCTGGGCATCACGGCCACCGTGTTGGCGGCTGGCTCGGCTTGGATCGCGCACCGCCACGCCAACGCCTCGACTCCGGGTGGCCGCTGGTTGCGCCGTTCCGCCGTTTGGTTAACTGCTGTCGTCCTCTCCGCCGCCGCCCACCTCGGGGCGCTCATGGTGTGGGGCGAAGACTACTTTGATGCTTCCGAATAACCGTTTATCCTTTCCCATGTTTTCCTACCGCGCCGTTTTGATCGCCAGCCTCGGGATCTTCGTTCCATCCCTCGCCCTTGCTTGCACCGCTTGCGGTGGCAAGGGTGGCGACACCTTTGCCTTGCGTGAACTGGAGCCCAAGGCCTCGCAGCTCTATCCCGACGCGCGGGTCGTCGAATACACCCTCGACATCGCGGAGACCACGTTATCTCCGGCCGGCCGGCCGATTCGCGCCTTGTCCCTCAACGGCTCCGTGCCCGGCCCGGTGCTGCGTTTTCGCGAAGGCGAGGTCGCCCGCATCCAGGTAAACAATCGCCTCGCGAAAGAAGAAACCTCCGTCCACTGGCACGGCCTGCTCGTTCCCAATCTGGAGGACGGCGTGCCCTACATCACCACCCCGCCGATCAAGGCCGGCGAATCGCGCACCTTCGAGTTCCTGCTCAAGCACAGCGGCACCTATTGGTATCACAGCCACACCGGCCTCCAGGAGCAGCGCGGCATTTATGGCAGCATCGTGATCGAGCCAAAGGCCGGCACTCCGGCGCGCACCGACATCCCCAAAATCGACCGCGAAGAGGTGCTGGTGCTATCCGATTGGACTAACGAAAATCCGACCGAAGTCATGCGCACGCTGTTGCGCGGCAGCGAGTGGTATTCGTTGCGCAAAGGCACCGCGCAATCGGTCTGGGGCGCTTGGCGCTCGGGGCATTTGCGCGAGTATCTCGACCGGGAAAAAGCGCGCCTGCCCGCGATGGATATTTCGGATGTGGCCTACGACGCCTTTCTCGTGAACGGGCAACCGAGCCAGTCGCTCGCCGCCCGCCCCGGCGAGACCGTGCGCCTGCGGGTCATCAACGCCGCCGCCGCCAGCTACTTTTATCTCAGCGCGGCCACCGGCCCGCTTACCATCATCGCCGCCGATGGCATGGAGGTGACGCCCATTCGCCAAAATCGACTGCTCATCGGCATGGCCGAAACTTACGACGTGCTCGTCACCATCCCCGCCGATGCGCCCGCCGGTCTGGCGTGGGAGGTGCGCGCCACCGCGCAGGATAACTCCGGCCACGCCTCCCTTCTTCTCGGCGACGCCAACGCCGCCGAGGTGCGCCCGGCCCCCGCGCCCGGCCCGTTCAGCCCCTACAGCATGGACACCGCGATGGACGCCATCCTCGGCCTGATGGAGGCCGATGGTAACGCGACCGATGAGGAAGCGCTCGCCGAAGAGTTGCCCCGCCCGCTCCCGCCTTACCACCGCCTCCGTGCCGTCGCCCCCACGACCTTGCCCGCCGATGCGCCATCCCGCGAAATCACGTTGCGCCTCACCGGCGACATGTGGCGCTACCTTTGGTCGATCAACGGCAAGACCCTCGACGAGGCCGATGTCATCCCGGTGAAGCGCGGTGAGAAGCTCCGCGTCGTCCTCGCCAACGACACCATGATGCACCACCCGATGCACCTGCACGGGCATTTCTTCCGCCTGCTCATGCCCAACGGAGTGCCCGCCGAGTTTGCGCCGCTCAAACACACCGTGGACGTCCCGCCGATGAGCCGCCGCGTGATCGAATTCTACGCGAACGAAGAGCGTGACTGGCTGTTCCATTGCCATCTCCTCTATCACCACAAGGCCGGCATGGGCCGCGTCTTCAGTTACCCGGCGGGCGACATGCTTCCAGCCGAGAGCGACGACGCTACTCCCGCGAAGTCCGCGTCCTCGATTGCCACGCCCGCCGCCCCCGCCGAGACCGGCATGGGTAAAATGCCCGGCATGTCGGCCACTTCCCCCGCGTCGCGCTCATCCGCTCCCGGCGGGGCAAAAACGGTCGCGCCCAACTATCGCGCCAACCTCGGCGAACACGCCATGCCGCATCCCTATTTCTGGGCCGACGCCATCGTGCAAAGCAACCTGAGCCAGGGTCTTGCCACCGCGCAGGCCGGTCGGCACAATCTGAACCTCACCTGGGATGCCGGTTGGGAGCGCGTCGAGCGCCGCGAATACGAAATCGACGCGACCTACTCGCACTATTTCAACACCCGCTGGACTGCCTTTGCCGGCTATCGCCTCACCAACAATGACGGCGGCGAGGATAGCGTGATCGTCGGCGCGACCTACCTGCTGCCCTACCTGGCGGCGCTCACCACCACGGTGCAGAGCAACGGCGATGTCCGCTTTGCCATTGGCCGTGAAGTGCCGCTCACGGATCGCCTCAGCCTGATCGCCCAGGCATCCTACGACACCGAGCAGGATTTCGAGTGGCAGGCGGGCCTGTCCTACACGCTCACCAAGCGCCTCTCCCTCGTGTCGCTCTACGATTCGGACTACGGCCTCGGAGCCGGCGTCGGCCTGCGTTTCTAAAGCTCTTTTCCCGTAACCATCCACCTCCTCTGAAAAACATGAAAACCAAGATCCAAACCAATCGTCTCGCGCTCCTTACTCTCGGCCTCGCCGCCCTCATTTCCCCGTTGGTCGCGGGAGCCAAGGAAGCCAAAGGCGCGGTCAAACCGTATCCGCTCAAGCTCTGCATCGTCACCGACAACGACCTCGGCTCGATGGGCGATGAACGCACCTTCGTGTATGAAGGCCAGGAGATCAAACTCTGCTGCAAGCCCTGCGAGAAAAAGTTCCTGAAGACCCCGGAGAAATATCTGGAGAAACTCGCCCCGACCGAAGACAAAAAGTAATGGTTTCGCCCGTCTTGGGCCTCACCCCAAACTCCCTCCGCGTCATGTCGTCCTCCGCTTTCTCCCGTCGTCGATTCCTCCGCGCCTCCGGCGCGCTGGGCGCTCTTGCGATGTTGCAGCGCCTCGCCCCTGCCTACGCTCAGGCGCCGGGCGGGCCTCACGCCGGCCATGCCGGCATGGCGGGGATGGAAAGCATGGGCGCTGTCGCGGACGGGGCCGGGAAGACCTCGGCCTACGATCTGGCGATAGATCGCGCCGTCATCGACCTCGCCGGCACGTCCGCCGCTGCCGTGACGGTCAATGGCACCGTGCCCGGCCCGCTCCTGCGGTTTCGCGAAGGCGACGAGGCCTTGATTCGCGTGAGCAACCGTCTCCACGGAGAGGATACGTCGATCCATTGGCACGGTCTTCTCCTTCCGGCTGAAATGGACGGCGTGCCCGGCGTGAGTTTCGCCGGCATCAAGCCGGGCGAGACCTTCACCTATCGCTTTCCGCTCAAGCAAAGCGGCACCTATTGGTATCACAGCCATTCCGGTTTTCAGGAACAGCTCGGTGTTTTCGGCCCGCTCATCATCGACCCGCGCGAGCCCGAGCCCTATGCCTTTGACCGCGAATATGTGGTGCTCCTCTCCGATTGGACCTTCACCGATCCCCACCTCGTTTATTCGCGGCTTAAAAAACAGGCCAACTATTATAACCGCCAGCGGCGCACCCTGCCCGATCTCGTGCGCGATGCCGGCCGCGACGGGTGGTCGGCCGCGCTGGCCAGTCGCCGCGAGTGGGCGCGCATGAGGATGGACCCCACCGATATCGCCGACCTCACCGGCGCGACCTACACCTATCTGGTCAACGGTCTGCCGCCCGCCGCCAACTGGACGGGGCTCTTTCACCCCGGCGAACGCGTGCGCCTGCGCTTCATCAACGCCTCCGCCGCCACCTACTTTGACGTCCGCATCCCCGGCCTGCCCATGACCGTGGTCCAGGCCGACGGCAACGACGTGCAACCCGTCACGGTGGACGAGTTCCGCATCGCCGTGGCGGAGACCTACGACGTCATCGTCGAGCCTTCCGAGGATCGCGCCTACACGTTGTTTGCCGAGACGATGGATCGCGGCGGCTACGCCGCCGGCACGCTTGCCCCACGGCGCGGGATGGCGGCCGCCCTGCCAGTCCGCCGGGCTCGCCCTTTGCGCACGATGGCCGACATGGGTATGGACCACGGCTCCGGCGCGGGCTCGATGGCCGGGATGCCCGGCATGGCCGCTGAAAACCATTCGGGACACGGGAGCACACCGCCCCCGCCGCCCGCCGGTAAAGGACACGACATGGCCGCGATGGCCGACATGCCCCAATCTACGCCCGCCTCCACGCCCGCCGTCGATCACTCCACGATGGCCGGGATGGGCGACATGCCCGGCATGAAGATGCCCGCCGCTCCGGCCGCGAGCGGCGAACACGCCGGCATGGCGATGCCTCCTCCATCCGCGCCCGCCGAGGTCGCCGCGCCGGTTCCGCACGGCCCGGACAACCACGGTCCGGGCAATTCGATGGTCGCGATGAGCCCGCGCAACCGTCTGCACGAACGCGGCACCGGCCTGGAAGACGCGCCTCACCGCGTGCTCGTTTACACCGACCTTCGCAGCGTGCGCCCGCGCCCCGAGGTGCGCCCGCCCGACCGCGAGATCGAACTCCACATCACCGGCAACATGGAGCGCTACATCTGGGGCTTCGATGGCAAGACGTTTTCGGAAGCGCCCGCGCCCATCGCCTTCAAGCTCGGCGAACGCGTGCGCCTCACCTTCGTCAACGACACGATGATGGATCACCCCATGCACCTGCACGGGATGTGGAGCGAGCCGGAGAACGGAGCCGGTGCCTATCGCCCCAAAAAACACACCATCAACGTGAAACCCGCCGAGCGGCTCTCCCTCGACATCGAGGCCGACGCCCCCGGCTTCTGGGCGATGCATTGCCACATCCTCTACCACATGGAAGCGGGCATGTTCCGCGTGGTCTCGGTCGCCTGAATCCCCAACCCGCCCTCCCATGCGCCGCCTTTTCTCCGCTCTCCTTCTTGTCTCGCTCGCCACCGTCGCCTCCCCCGCTCGCGCCCAGCATGCCGGACACGGTGGCTCCGCCCCCGGAGCCGATGCACCCGCCCCGCCGACCGCGGGAGAGCCGCCACACGTCACCTATGGATGGGCTCCACCGGTCGAGGATCGGATGCGCTTCAACTACGTGTTGATCGACCGGCTGGAGTTCTCCTCCGGCGACAATCCCGACGCCCTCACGCTCGACGCCGAAGGCTGGTATGGTGGCGACAAACACAAATTCTGGTGGAAAGCCGAAGGCGAAGAACGGCTCGAAGGCTCCAGCGAAGGCGACCTCGGTGTGCAAGCGCTCTACAGTCGCATGATCGCGCCTTTCTGGAACGTGCAGGCCGGCGCGCGCTACGACCGCACCTGGGGGCCGGGCGCGGATCTCGACCGGACGTTTCTGGTTCTCGGCTTGGAGGGGGTCGCGCCGTATTGGTTCGAGTTGGAGCCATCCTTGTATGTGAGCGAAGATGGCGATATTTCCGCCGAACTCACCGCCACCTACGACGTGCTGCTCACGCAACGTCTCATTCTCCAGCCCCGCCTTGATCTTGGCCTAGCCGCGCAGGACGTGCCTGAATTCGGAGTGGGAGCGGGTTTGAACAACGTCGAGCTGGGCCTGCGCCTCCGCTACGAAATCCGCCGCGAATTCGCCCCTTATGTCGGCGTGTCGTGGGTGCGGCGACTCGGGGAAACCGCCGATCTCGCGCGGACCGCCGGCGAGGATGTGTCCGATCTGCGTTTCGTCGCGGGCATCCGGGCGTGGTGGTGAGAATTGATTGAGGGCGCCGAGGGTTTTCGAGGCGAGCGGGGTAAGGTGGGTAGAGCACAGTCCAAGT
>JBDRJH010000363.1:0-6446 GCA_043815125.1 Verrucomicrobiota bacterium | reverse complement strand
AAGTTGATATAATACTGCGCGGTTTCCTTGCGCTGGATGCATTGAACTTTGGTTGGATATCCCATGAATCAAAACTAGTATCATAACTAGATATTTAATCAAGCCTCTCCTGCTGCAAAACTAGTCGGGGCCAAACTTCAGCGCAGGTCTTCGACCTGCTGCCGTTGCGGAGCCAGGACAACGACCGGCTGGCCGACCAGCCCCATGCCGCGATCAACTTCCTTGAGCGTGAAACTTTTGCCGGTGCCCGCACCGCCCCGGAACAACGTGATGAAATCCCGGCTCCCGAAAATTTGCCGAACCGCCGTCGCCTGTTCGCCGTTCAATTCCGGCACCGGTTCAAAGTCCGGGTTGAACGCCTCGAAACGTCGCCGGCCATGCTGCGCGGCCGACACGACTTCCTGTTCGCACGCCAACGACGCCGCCGAAGTCAGTTTCCGCGAATCCGCTTCGCGCAGGTAGTCGCCCGCATCGACCGCGTGCCGAAGCTCGGCGAGGTCAACCTCGACGCCGCGACCACGCACCAGCGCGGCGGACAACAGCTCATAATCCGCAACCACGGAGCGCCGTTCAAACAGGTGTTGCTCCGCCCACGCGACCAACGCCGACGCGTCTCCCGTCGCCTTCGTTGGCACCGTCGTCGGCCGCAACGCGGCCAAGGCCGCTTGTTCGTCCGGCGTCATCTGCCGCGCCCACAACGGGCGCAGCCTATCAGCCGTCGCGTCCGCCGTCTTGCGCTTACGCGCCGCGCGCGCGACCTGCTCGCGCACCGCCTTTTCGTTTCCTTGAAGGCCCTCGGCGGCGATACGTTTTCCGGCCTCTTCGTTGATCTGTTGATGCCGCTTGGAAAAGCGTTCGACCAAGCTCGCGGGCACGCCTTTCAGCTCGAAATCGCGGGCGTTGTTTTCGACCTCGTAACCAAGTTCACGAAGGCCCTTCGCCAGCTCATGGTAGTATAAGTTTTCGACGAACTTTTGCGCGGCATACATGCCTCCGGCCTGAATCGCCTTCCACCGATTTTCGGTCGCGTCGAAAGTCGCGTTGAGCACCACGCAATGCGTATGAAGATGAGGATCGAGTTCCCGGCTGGTATCGTGCCGAAAGGCCGCGCCGATCACGTTACCCGTTTCCCGGTTCGCCTGCGCGCCGGCCTTCCGCACCCGCGTTGCGGCGAATTTTTCCATCTCCGACATCGCCGTCCTCACCGCGCGGTCATGAAGCGCCAAAATGCGGTCATCCTGATAAAGACCGACCACCGAAACGCTCTTCGGCGGACTGATCGTGAAGTCGTAAAATACGCGCCGATTCGCCAGCTCACCGCCCAGCGCCTCACGTCGCACCGAGTTCAAACGCTGGGTCATCCGCTCGCCCGTCTTTGGATTCCGCCCCTCGCAGAGCGCGAGGAAATCCGCCTCGCCGACCGCCCCCGACAGGCCCAGCCGATCCGCCGCCAGGCCGAACCACTCGCCGCGCACCTGCGCCTTCACCGAGTAGTAATCGCCCACGCTCAGATGCTCGCGAAAGTATGCCTTCGCGTGCTTCAAATTGAGCTGCGCCTTGGGACTCAGCATCGCCCAAGGCGCGACTTGCGCGCGTTTAACTTATGAAACGCAGCCGCGTTTCTCTCAAGGTAGGACGCCCTTCCCCTTACGCTGCCGCGTAACGTTTGGGATTTCGCAAAATACGACCGCATGTCGCATTTGCTCGCGTGTAAACCCACGCACTATGCCGCCCAGTCGGGCACCGGCACGGGAGCGCATGGGCAAGGACCGACCGGGCAAGCAACCGCGCCGCCGTTTCGCTCCGCTCCACTTTCCCGGCGCGGCCCCTTGCCTGGGCGGGGCCGATTCCGGCACGCACGCGAAGACACCGGGCTCGGTCGTCGCTCCGCCCGCCGTCCGCCTCCGCGCCCGCACCTGGCGGATTTGCTCCGGCTCCCGGCCAGGCTGCGCTCCTCCCGTCCCGAAGACTTCGCGCGGGCCGGATGGCAACCCGACCCGACGCCGATTCCGAGCTACCGGAAATAGGGTCACCTGCCGATGCGACCGATGCCCCGAATGCCAGCCGCATGAACCCCGTTTTGATCGCCGACGCCCGCAAACCACTGCACCAACCTCGTCGCGGGCTCCTCGCTTGATGCAGCCGCTTGCCCTTGGCGGATGCCATGCGACACACGCGCGAAGACACGGGCGCGTTCGTCGCCTCGCTTCTCCGTTCGCCTGCACGGGCCTCCTTCGTCGGCACCGCTCCGGCTACCGGCTCACTCGGCTCCGCCCGTCCCGAGACTTCGCGCGGGCCGATAAGTTTAGCTCATATCGAGGGGCTACGGGACCGACATCCCGGACAATGGGCAGCCCTCTCGTTTTCCCAGCCTACCACGCCGGGTAAGGTAATGCGCTTCGCGCTTCCACAACGGCCGACCGTTCACGGACCCGACCGGCCTTTGCCAGGCCGTGCTGACCGGAGGGGAGATCGGACTGGCGGTGATCCCTGGCAAGATGCCGGGACCCGGCCATGCGTGACCTCGGTGACGGTTGTGGAATGGACAGGGGCTATCATACCGTCCACACGCTTTACGCACTGATGTTGAAAGATGAGCGGGCACTCGCTTATCGGTGCCTTTAAGCCGTAGGGACGGCGCAGATAAAGTAAGCGGATTTTTCATTTTGAAACCCGCCTCTCTTATTTCTTCGGCTTGGTTTGAACAATAACTCGGCTGCGCCGGTAGCATCTATACCGATAAATCGCGAAATCGCAGGCTCCGCCCACTATGCCCCCCACGAGCGCGCCCCCTGTCATCCACAGCATGTTGCCGTGCCATCCCACTTCCGCGCAGAACCCAGCAAACATTCCGATGCTACCGCCTATGTAGGTAATGGCCATGCTGCCACTGGCCGGAGGCGGCACCCGAGCTGGATGGCTTTTCGAGGAACGAGACATCTGCAAAGCGCGATCAGCGCTTGGTTAACTTCGCATGGGTTCACGCCATGCCAGCAGGCGCAGCGCATTTACCGCCACGAGCACGGTGCTGCCTTCGTGAAAGAAAACGGCGACACTCAGGACAACTTTGCCCGAGAGCGTGCCGATTATCAGCAGGGCGATGACGCTGAGCGCGATAGCCAGATTTTGCCAAATGATTCGGCGGCTGGCACGGCTCAGTCCGACTGCGAAAGCCAGCTTTCCCAGATCGTCGCCCATCAAGGCGACATCGGCGGTTTCCAAGGCCACGGCGGTGCCGGCGCCGCCCATTGCGATGCCGACCGTCGCCGCAGCGAGCGCGGGAGCGTCGTTCACGCCGTCGCCGACCATCGCAATCGCTCCGTGCTCACGTTCGAGATCGCGGATGGCGGTGAGTTTGTTTTCGGGAAGTAGCGCGGCGCGCACGTCGGTGAGGCCGACGGTGGCGGCGACGCGTTTGGCGACGGCTTCGTTGTCGCCGGTGAGCATGACGAGCTTGCTCACGCCAAGGGCTTTTAGCCGCTCCATGATGCCGGCGGAGGATTCGCGCGGTTCGTCGGCTAGGGCGATGACGCCGATGAACTTGCCTCCCTGCCGCACGATGACGGTGGTCTGTCCGTCGCCTTCAAGTTGGGAAACCGTTTGCGCGAGCGAACCGCCTTTCGCGGCGGCGGAATCGTCGGAGAAGGCGCGCAACGCGCCGAGGAGGACTTCGGAGCTTTCGACTTGGGCGCGGATGCCTTTGCCGGCGAGGTTCTCGACGGCGACGGCAACGGGGAACGCGATTTTGCGGTCGCGCGCGGTCTGCACGATGGCGGCGGCGAGCGGGTGGCTGGATTGTTCTTCGACGGAGGCGGCGAAGCGTAGCACCGTTTCCTCGCTCGCACCGTCGAGGGCAACGATGCGGGTGACGGCAAACTTCCCGCTGGTGATGGTTCCGGTCTTGTCGAAGGCGATGACGCGGAGGCGACCGAGATTTTCGAGATGGACGCCGCCCTTGATGAGCACGCCGCGCCGAGCAGCCTGCGCGATACCCGCGAGGACGGCGGCGGGTGTGCCGATGACGAGTGCGCACGGCGAGGCGGCGACCAGCAGGACCATGCCGCGATAGAAACTGGCGCTCCAAGTCCAGCCGAAGAGAAGCGGCGGGATAAAGATCATGAGCAGGGTGAGCAGCAGGACAGCGGGAACGAACCAGCGGGTGAATTTCTCGGTGAGCTGTTGCGTGGGGCTTTGCTGCTCCTGCGCCTCGGCAACGAGTTTCATGATGCGGGAGAGCGTATTGTCGGCGGCGACGCGGGTGACGCGCACGTCGAGGCCGTTCTCCTGGTTAATGGTGCCCGCGAATACTTCGTCGTCGGGCTTGCGGGCTACGGGCACGCTTTCTCCGGTCACGGCGCTTTGGTCGAGAGTGCTTTCGCCTGCGACGATGACACCATCGACGGGCACACGGTCACCAGGGCGGACGACGACCACGTCGTCCACGGCGAGCGTTTCAACAGGAACTTCCTCGACGCGGTCGCCACGCTTTACGTGGGCGGTGCGCGGCATGAGTTTCCCGAGTTCGCCGACGGCGTTGCGCGCGCGATCCAGCGCGTAGTGTTCGCCAGCATGGCCGAGCGAGAAGAGGAAAAGCAAAAACGCGCCCTCCGGCCACTGGTTGATCGCCGCCGCGCCGGCCGCCGCCATGAGCATCAGGAGATCTGTGTCGAACTTGCCTCGAAACAACGCTGGCAACGCCTCGCGGGCGACATCATAGCCGCCAGCCACGTAGGCCAGCACATAGCAGGCGAGTGCGACGGAGTGCGGCAGTCCGAAAAACTTCTCACCGAAAAAACCGATGCTTAAAAATACACCGGCGGCGGCAACCGTCAGGAACGTCCACCGTTCCTGCATCCAGTGAGGGAGAAACTCGGGGGCACCTCCGTGGTCATGTCCATCATGATCGTGTCCCTTGTGCTTCATCGTCATGATCGTGCGGATTCTTTTCGTGGTCGTGATCGTCAGGAAGAGGAGCGGTGGCAGCCATAAAATTGGGTCGCGAAGAGCGCAGGGTTTATTGTTCGAAAAAGATAACGAAGATCCCGAGGAGGCAGAGCAGGCCGCCCATCACGCCGCTCTCGTAGCGTTCCAGCCATCGGAGCTTTAGTTTTTCGAGGCCAACCAAAGTCAGCCAGGTGAAGATGACCATGCCCATCACGGTCGCCACCGACAGAATCGCCGTGAGCAAAGCAAAGCCGCCCCAACCATAACGCACACCGGAAACGTAAACAGGAATGAATCCCTCGCAGGGGGAGAAAGTCAGCATCACCAGCAGGCCGACCACCGCCGCCCAATCTGATTTTGCGGCGATGGGAACGGCGGGCGCTTCAGCCGCATGATCGTGGCCGTGAGCGCCATGATCGTGATGCTCCACGAACGGCACTTCATGGTGATGGGCATGTCCCCCGTGCCGGAGTTCGAGGGAAATCGTGAACTCATGCGGCTCGGGAATCTCTTCGAGCGATTCCAGATAACCTCCCCCTGATTTGAACGTGAACACCTGTTTCGAGGCATCTGGCCGCACTGTGCTCAGGCCGATACTCTCGGGCGATGGCGGCGGAGTTTCACGGCCCTGCACATCGGTGAAAAACAGCCTGAATCGCGGCGGCACGCCGGTTTCAAACACGCTTAGTTCAATCTTGCCGTGTCCCGTATCCACAAGCGGCCCGCCGTGAGGGCCGTGCCCAGCCTCGCCGGAGGGGTGGGCATCGTGAGCATGACCCCCAAACAGGTGACTATGGCCGTGTCCCTTCCCCGAGAACTGGCGGTAAAGGTAGAACAGCCCGAAGGCCAGCACGGCACCGCCCGCGATGCGCGGAAACCACCCCCCCACGCGGTCACTGATGGCAAAGCCCAGCCACGCCACCAGGAATCCGAGCACGGCGGTGAAAAGAACGTGGCCCGTGCCCGCCAATGCGGTGACGCCAAGCGTCTTGCCCCGGCTCCATTTTTGCGCGCGTGCGGTGAGGACGAACGGCAGCCAATGCGTCGGAATTGCGGCGTGCAGGAAAGCGATGGTGAAGCCGGTGACGGCTACGGTGGTGAGGACGGGAGCGTTCATTGAATTTTAGTGGCATAAGCCGTTGATATTAGCGCGGGTTAGGCCGCCAAGTTTGCCAGCGTTCGTAACCGGCGAAGAGCGGGAGTGATTGGTCGGCGGGAATCGCGTGATCCTCGACGAGTTCAAACGCCGTGAACAGGGCGCGTGCCTCGTCCGGGTGGATCGGGAAAGGAGGCCCTTCGGGATCGGTGCCGTAATAAAAAATGCCGGTCAGTGCGCCGCCGGGGCGGAGCAACTGCGCGATGCGCGTGGCGTAATCGGGCCAGCGTTCGGGCGGGAGCGAACAGAGAAACGTGCGTTCGTAGATGAGATCGTGCGGACCATCCAGCGACCCGGCGAAAAAATCGGCCTGTCGCACCGACGGAGCCAGAAGGCCCGGCACATC
>JBDRJH010000362.1:0-3097 GCA_043815125.1 Verrucomicrobiota bacterium | reverse complement strand
CAGCCACCACCCAAAATCACGGCTGCACAAGCCAAGGCAAATTGACCCGCTGTAGTGCAGACTTCGGAAATCCCACCCTTGATTTGCAGCAACTTCCGGCGCGCAGCGCCCCGAATCCGCGAAGTCGGGCTAGTATGACTCCGTTAAGTGGTGGCGACGACAATATCGTCAAACTTGCTGCCGCAGCAGAAGCAGGAGCCGGTTGATCTCACCAGCCACGGCCGGATCGCCCGGAGAGTCTGCTCCCACGTTACACCAGAAGTTTTTTTTGGCGCGTGCGTGGATGGTAAGTATGAATAGGTACGCCAGCGCGCTGAGAACCAGGTGATGATGAAACCCGGTCCATGAGCGTCCTTCAAAATGATCGAGGCCCAAGTCGTCTTTGGCCCGCTGGAAGTATTGCTCCACGTGCCAGCGGCTACGGCTGAGGGTTAGGCATCGGGCCTTGGTCGGCGGACGGTGCAGGTTGGCTAGGTAGCAATGATAGGGCTCGGTGAAGTCGGCCGGCCAGTCGACCACCAGCCAGAGTTTCTCGAGTTTGCCGCCGGCCTTGCGCAACGCGTGTTGCAGCCACACCTCGCACCAGGCCAATCGCGTTTTCCCGCGTTGCCCGCCAGCGGTCTTCCATTGGGCCGTCTGCCATTGCTCGGCGGGAATGCTGGCAGCAATTTCCCGCAGGTTTTGCGACGGCGGCGCTTCTGCGGTCGGGTGACGGCGAACCCATTTTACTTCCGTCGGTGCCTCGAAGTCCCAGCCTTTGTGCTTCGTCGCGTCGACCTGCAGAAAGAACTCCAGGTTCAACGCGCTCAGACCGGCTCGAAACTCAGCATTGTCGCCATAGGCCCCGTCACCCAAAACCGGCGCGGGCGCCACCCCGTCGGTCAACGCCTCCCGAATAAGTTCCAGCGCCAGCACCGGCTTCGTGGCGAACGCAATCTCCTCTGGCACGCCAGCGCGCGCACACCGTGCTCGATCTCGCGCCCAGCTCTCCGGCAAGTAAAGTCGACCCCCGATCGGGGCGGCGATCCAACCGTCGCTCACCACCAGTTCCACGCTGACCTGGCAATTGGCCTGCTTGCCCACCGACCCGCAGTACTGATGGGAAACGCCCACCGAGTGCTGCCCCTGCTTTACCCAGCCGGTTTCGTCGACCACCCACGATTCTATCGGCTCCAGGTGCGGAATGATCTGCTGGCGCACCACCCTCCAAACGGCCTGTTCACTCCACGGGCTGTCGCTGACGAACTGCTGCAAACTCTGCGGGTCCACGCCCAGCCGTTCCGCCATGGGTTCCACGGATTTACGCTGTCCGGGCATGAGCAAGCCATGCACATAACGCGTCGCCGCCACCCGACGCTCGCTCCGCCCAAGCTCTTCGACGACGGGGGTCAGAAAACCCAGGAGGTGTTTTGCGCTACGTTGAAAAAGCGGGCCGGACCATTCCATGCCGCCAAGGCATGCCAAGGCGGATAATGAAAGGCAACTATTAACTTAACGGAGTAATACTAGGAGTCTGTCGGACTTATGCGGTCCGTTCTGACGGGGTCGAACTGAAAGTTGGAGAACCGACAGCCTCCTAAACGAAAATGCCTGCGGCATTTTCGAGGATCTTTTGGCTGTGGAGAACGTCAGGAAGAACATGGCCCATAGGTTCAAGAACATCGAGCGCAATACTCCGATGCTCCTGCCCCCGGATCTGCGCGACTGGGTGGCGGAGGACGACTTGGTGCACTTCGTGATTGCCGCGGTGGAGCGGTTGCCGCTGGCCGGTTTTACGAGCAATGAACGCGGCTGTGGCGACGAGCAGTATCCGCCGCACCTGATGCTGGCGCTTTTGGTCTACTGCTATGCCAATGGCGTCTTCAGTTCGCGCCGCATCGAGCGAGCGACCTATCGCGACGTGGCAGTGCGTTACCTTTGCGGGGACACGCATCCCGATCACGACACGATTTGTGCCTTCCGGCGCAACAATCTGGAAGCGTTTGCCGCCGCGTTCGTCGAAGTGCTGGAGCTGGCCCGTGAGATGAAGTTATTGCGGCTGGGCAGCGTAAGTAGCGACGGCACGCACATCCGGGCCAACGCCTCCAAGGACAAGAACGTCACTTATGAGCGGGCGCAGCAGTTGCGCACCCAGTTGCGCTCGGATGTTGACGAACTGCTGCGGCAAGCCGAACAGAGCGATCGTCAGGACGAGGACCCGCAGAAGCTGCCGGCGGAGATTGCCCGGCGGGAAAAGCTGCTGGGGAAAATGGACGAAGCGTGCCGACAGTTGGAGCATCGGGCGAAAGAAAGAGCTGAAGCAGAGCGCGCGGAGTATGAGCGCAAGGTCGCCGCCCGCGAGCAACGCGACGACAGTCGCAAAGGGCCCGTGCCGAAGCCGCCCCCTGACACGCCCGAGGGCCACGAGCAGGTGAACCTGACCGACGCCGACGCTCATTTGATGCGCAAGAGCAAACGCGAGAGCTACACCCAAAGCTACAACGCCCAGGCCGTGGTCGACGCCGGCGGCAGCCAGTTAATCGTGGGCCAGCGCGTGAGCACCTGCGCCAGCGACGCCAATGAGTTGGAGCCGGACTTGGAAAGCATCCCTGCAGTGCTGGGGGAACCCCGGCCACGGCGCTGGCCGATTGCGGCTACGTCAACCGCGATGCCTTCGAGCGCATCGGCTCGGCCGCGGACGCCCCGCAGTTATATGTCAGCGTTCACCGCGAGGACGCCCACGCAGAGCGCCGCTACGACTACCGTCCACTCGATAAAATCAAGCCGTCGAAGACCATCATCGACCCTGTGCTCCTTGCCATGGCGGAAAAGCTCAAGACCGGGGAGGGCCGCGAAAAATACCGAAAGCGCGCCCGCACGGTCGAACCGGTCTTCGGCATCATCAAACACGTGCTCGGATTCCGGCAGTTCCTGTTGCGGGGGCTGACAAAAGTCAGCGGTGAGTGGAATCTGATGTGTCTGGCCTACAATCTCAAACGGCTCCATACCCTCAGCCTCGCCGCGTAGGAGGCTCCGGGGATCCGACCCCGTGCCGCTCCGAACCCTCATGCCCTCCAACCCTTCCCGAAAATGCCGCAGGCATTTTCAACTAGCAGCA
>JBDRJH010000361.1:0-8671 GCA_043815125.1 Verrucomicrobiota bacterium | reverse complement strand
GGCTCGCACACGGGGGCCTCGGGGCCGGCCTGGGGCTGGTTCGATCCGCAGAACCGGGGCGCGTTGACAGCGTTGTGGGCCAACTTCGGCCCCTGGCTGCTCGTGCTGCCGGCGCTGGCGGCCTGGACGGTCTGGCGCCGGGCCACCGACCGGACCGATGCCGGGGCGAGTGAGGCGCTCGCGTGGGTGTTGCCCGGTCTGGGCCTGTTGTTGTTTTCCTTGGTTTGGAAGCTGCAACCCTGGGCCTGGGACAACACCAAGCTCATGCTCTGGGGCTGGCTGGCCTGCGCCCCCTTCGTCTGGCGAATCTGGCTCGCCCGCGCCCGGCTCTGGCTACAGGTGGCGGCGTGCGCGTTGCTCTTCGGCGCAGGCGTCGCGGCGCTACTGACCGGACTCGGCGTCGGGCTGCGCACCGGCGGCTATCAGGTGACCACGGTCCGCGATGTCGACAGCGCCATCCAAGCGCGGGCGGCTTTGCCGCCGGGGACGGTGGTCGCGGCGGCCCCCGACTACAACCAGCCGCTGCTGCTGGCCGGTCAGCCCGTCATGCTCGGCTACGACGGGCACCTCTGGAGCCACGGCATCGACTACGAGGAGCGACTGGGCCTGCTCAGACAGCTCATGCTGGGCGCCGACAACTGGCGGGAGGCCGCCCGCAAGTTGGGTGTTCGTCACATTTACTGGGGCTGGAAAGAGGCCGCCGCCTACCCCGGCTCCTCACGCCCTTGGTCGAGCGAAGCCACCATCCTCTACAACAGTCCCGCCGGCACGCTTTACCAATTGAAGGACTGAGCCTTGGTTCGCCCGGGGGTCGAGTCGAGCCCGACTCCGGCCCCCGGTTCACGCCCGCATCGGACCGACGCTCATACCCGCTGGCAACCCTCGGTGAGAACTCGTGACGCCCTGCGTGGCAATAAACCCCGACCGGAACAAGGGCGGCGAAGTTTTTCGAGCACCCATGAAAAGAGACCATCATGGCGACGTCGTCCAGAGCGGTTTTGGCACAAAATCCAGGCACAAAAAACCCGTGATTCAGCCGCCGTAGCGGCCCAATCACGGGTTGGTTCAGATTAAAATATCAGCTGTTACCAAATCAGGCCTGATACGGAGTCGGAGTGGGAGTCGGCGTCGGCGAAGGCTCCGGAGTCGGCTGCAGCTCGGGCAGCGGAGGGGGCGGGGGGGGCTGAGGGGGCGTCACCGTCGGAAGCTGCTCAGGAAGATTGGGAACTTGGTCCTGCACCGTGTCGTTGTCCTGTAGCTCATTGGCGGCGTTGTTGATGCCAGTCGCAGCAGCAGTCTGCTCGGCGGGAGGGACGTTTTCGGTGACCGCCTCCGAGGTGGCGACCGCGGTCGCGCTGCTCACCACCTGCACGGCGGCGGCGGGGTCGGTGTTGGCGACCGCCGGCGTCGACGCGACGGTGGCGGCCGAGGTCGCGATGGCCAAAGAGGCGGACGGGTTGACGGCCTGCGACTTCGGGGAAGCGGCGATCTTGGCGGCGGAAACACTGGAGGCCAGGAGGTTCTCGGCCACCGGAGTGGAACCGGTCGCGGCGGCACGAACGCTCGCGGTATCAATGACCACAACGGCCTGACTGGCGATACGCACGGCCAGGTCGGCGTTGTTCTCAACCATGCCCTCGGCGGCAGCCAAGACTTGGCGGACCAAGCCAGAGGCGGCTGCCGGATTGGTGGCGAACATCTCTTGGGCGGCGCTCAACACCTGCTCGTAGAGCGCGGCCTGGGTCGCGGGGTCACCGCCGGAAAGCGTGCCGATGGCGGCAGCAATGGCGTCGTTGTTACCGGATGCAACCGCAGCCCGCAGCGCCGGAGGCATGGATGCCATTTGAGCCACAACAACACCGTTTCCGGCGACCAGAACGGCGATCAGTCCTAACAAGACGCGTATCTTTTTGGTATTCATATGTATAAACTTTTAAGTAAGAGGCCTCCCGGCTACATGGTATGGATGACCACGAGGCATATGTAAGTAGTTCGCAAAAAAACCGGGGTTTCAATCCATTTATTGCACTCGTTTGGCCTTGGTTCGGATTTACCGGCAAACAGTCACGTCTTGCCCGCGTCGGGCCGAGCCATTTTCTTCATGGTTTCATGCAACTTACCAAACACTGGGCCGCCCAGCTCGACGATTATGTGATCGACCTTGGCTGGTCGTCCGACGCAACCACGCTGGCCGCGGCCGCCTCGTCCGGGCCGGTCTCGCTTTTTGACGGCACCGATGGCACCCGGCGTGAGTTGCCCGGACACGAAGACGGCACCAACGCCCTCGCCTGGCACCCGGGGCGGCCGTTGCTCGCGACCGGCGGCCAGGACGGCAAAATTAAGTTCTGGGACCCCGTGGCCGCCCAGCACATCGCAACCGGTGATGCCGGCGGCGCCTGGATCGAGCAGCTGGCGTGGTCGCCCGACGGGACCAAGCTCGCCTCGGCCGCCGGCCGGCAGCTCGTGTTGCTCGGTCCGGACGGGGCCGCGCTGCACACCTTCAAGCCCGCCCCCAAGACCATTTGCGCACTCGCCTGGCAACCGGCCGGCGGTTGCCTGGCCTCGGCCTACTTTGGCGGCGTCTGCCTGTGGGACGCCGACGACTTTGTCGCGCAAAAGGAGTTCCCCTACGCCAACGGCATCCACGCGCTCGTCTGGTCGCCCGACAACCGCTGGCTGGTCTCCGGCAACCAGGACCCCAGCGTCCACCTCTGGCTGGTCGAACAAGAGCAGGAGTTCCACATGAGCGGCTACGAGACCAAGGTCAAAACCCTCTCCTTCAGCCACGACTCGCGCCGGCTCGCCACCGGCGGCGGCAACGACGTCTGCGTCTGGGACTGTGCCGGGGCCGGCCCCGAAGGACGCGAACCCGCCATGTTTCCGCACGACGCCAAGATCTGCGCCCTCGCCTTTCAAAACACCCACGGCCTGCTCGCCAGCGCCTCCGCCGACGGCGTCGTCCAGCTCTGGAGCCCCGAGCGCCCCAACCCCCTGCGCGCCACCGTCAAGATGCCCGCCGCCGCCACCAAGCTCGCCTGGTCCCCCGACGACAGCCTGCTCGCCGTCGGCTCGACCCAGGGCGTCGTCTACGTGCTCAAGGTCGCTCCCTGAACCACCCCTCCCCGTCCGCCCGTCGCCACGCACACCAAATTTATCCACCATGAAAACACCCGCCTCGCCCGCACGCCCGTTCACCTTCCTCGCGGTCCTGACCACGATTTTGATTCTCGTCATTGCCGGCTGCAAACCCGCCCGGGTCTCCGGCCCCGAGGCAGGGTCCTCCGCCGACACCGCGCAGGAAGTCGCCGGCCGGCTCGACTGGTCCGCCTGGCAACGCTGGGTGCAAACCCCGCCCAAGATCGCACTCGTCTCCCGCATCGACGAAGACACCCGGGGATTGATCGAGCGGCAATCCGCACTGTTTCTCGCCGTCATCGGCGATACCGGCACATCCGCGGAACCGCTCCCCGAGACGGAGATCGCCCGGCTCCAGGACGCCTTCCTCGCCTCCTCCTCGCGCACCGCCAACTCCCCCGTGCCCGCCGTCGAGCGCTGGGATCGTTATGCCAACGCCGTGCAGCGCATCCAGCCCGGCGGCATCGCCACGTCCATCAACACGCTCGAGGCCTACGTCCGCCGCGACCGCCAGGACCTCGCCTCGCAAGCCACCGCCACCGGCGACAGCGGCCGGCAGGCCCGGGGCGACCTCAACTGGATCGACAGCGCCGTCATGCCCATCATCCAACGGCTCAAAAAACACGAGGCCGCCGCCAAGCCCGCCCTCAGTCCCGATCAGGCCCGCGCCCAATGGAAAACCTTCGAGAGCGACAGCCTCCCGAAAATCGCCCGCGCCATCGAGGCCGCCACCACCGCCTCCGCCGACGTGGGCCCCGACGGCACCTACCGCCTCACCGGCAAGGGTCGGCTCGTCGCCATCGTCACCGTCGCCGGCCGCGATCTCTACTTCCCCGCCGAACCCGCCACCCCCGGCCTGCGTTTTCTGCAGTAACCGTGCACCGCTTCATCCCCGCCCCCGACGACGCGATGCTCCGCGGCCCCGACCCGGAGCACACCGCCGCCGTCAAACGCTGGACCCGCGAAACCCTCGGACTGGACGACGAAGCCGTCGTCACCATGCACGAGACCGCCTGCGTCGACCCCGGCTGCCCCCTCGTCGAATGCATCATCACGGTCTTCGCCGACCACGGCCCGACCCGCCGCTGGCGCTTCACCCGCCCGCGCGCCGCGCTCACCAAGCTCATGGTCCGCCAAACCCTCGCCACGCCGCCGGAAACGGGTGGCCGCGGGGTTGACGCCACTGGTAGTCTGAACCCGTGATCAACCGCCGCGAATTCATCGGCCGCACCGGCGTCGCCCTGCTCGGCCTCATGGCCGGCGGCGCGCCCCTGTCCGCCGCCGAGTCGTATCGCGTTCGCTCCGGCGACACCCTCGGTGCCATCGCCGCCCGACACGGCGTCAGCGTGGCCGCGCTCAAACAGGCCAACCGCCTTTCCACGGACCGCATCCTCGTCGGCCAAAAGCTGACCATCCCGTCCGACATCGCCTACACCGTGCGCGCGGGCGACACCCTCGGCTCCATCGCGGTGCGCAACGGCGTCACCCTCTCCGCGCTCAAAGTCCGCAACGGCCTGACCTCCGATCGCATCCTCGTCGGCCAAAAACTCTACATCCCCGCCGGCGCCATCCTGCCCGCCGCCGCCACCACCGCCTCGGCCGACGTGCTTGCCGGCGTCATCGCCGCCACCTCCTCCCTGCGCATCCGCCGCGGACGGTGGACCCACGTCGTCATCCACCACAGCGGCATCGAGGATGGCAACGCCAAGGCCTACGACGGCGCCCACCGCCGCCGCGGCATGACCAACGGGCTCGCCTACGACTTTGTCATCGGCAACGGACGCGACTCCGGCGACGGCCAGATCGAGATCGGCCCCCGCTGGCACAAGCAACTCGACGGCGGCCACGTGCGCAGCAGCCACTACAACGCCCACGGCATCGGCATCTGCCTGGTCGGCAACTTCGAAAAACGCCGGCCCGGCGCCACCCAGCTCGCCTCGCTCACCGCGCTCATCGACTGGCTGCGCGACGAGGCCCCGCTCGGCACGCGTCCCAAGTTCACCGTGCACCGCTGGGTCGACAAAAACCACACCGTCTGCCCCGGACGCTACTTCCCCTACGCCCGGTTCAAGGCCCGCTACGCCTAGACGCGCACCCCCGCCGCCGCCACCCGCAGCAACTCCCCCGGGTGGTGCCCCGCGCCCGGCACCACCACCAAACCCGGCGACAGCACCCGCAGCCGCGCCGCGTCCAGCAGGTCGTCGACGTCGCCGCAATACAGCCGCCACTCCGCCGGGGCCGGCGGCTCGGCCCGCAAGCGCTCCAGCACCTCCAGGCCCCAGTCGAGCCCATCCGTCGCCGGCTGGTCGTCGACGGAAATATCCAACCCCGCCCGCAGATAAAAATCCCGCAGCGCCGCCACCGGATCCACGCGCAGCCAGCGCCGCAGATGACGCACCTGCGTGCGGCCGCTGCGACCGCCCAGATCGTCCTCGCGCGCAAACGCGAACACCGGCGCCAGCAACACCACCTGCCCCGCCAGGGCCGACACCCGCGCCGGCTCCGCCAGCATCAGGTGCGCGCCCAGCGAATACCCGCCGACCACCGCGAACCCGCCCTCCGCCTCCAGCCGCGCCAGCGCGTCCGCCCCCGCCGCCACGACCACATGCTCCGCCTCGGGCCAGATTTGCCGCACCCGTTCGTGAAACCAGGCCTCGCCCACGGCCCAACCGTTGATCCAACCCATCTTCATGCAACCACCTCCGCCGCCGGCCGCAGCAGGTCGCACACCCGGTCCATCTCCGCGTCGGACAAGCCCCGCTTCAGCGAAAACCGCAGCCGGCTCGTGCCCGCGGGCACCGTCGGCGGGCGGATCGCGCCGACCACCACGCCCGCCTCGCGCAACTCCGCCGCCAGCCGCAGCGCCGCCTCCGGTCCGGCCATGCGCACCGGCACGATCGGGGAGTCCCCGTCCGGCACCGACCAGCCCCGCTCCGCCAGCCTGGCGCGAAACCGCCGCGACATCGCCCGCCAGTCCGCCTGCTCCGCGCCGGCCAGCGCGCGCACCCGCGACAACGCCGCCCGCGCCGCCGCCGCCGAGGCCGGCGGCAGCCCCGTCGAGTAGACGAACTCGCCGGCATGGTTCACCAAATGATCCCGCACCACCGCGTCGTTAAAAAGTGAATACGCGCCACCCGATGCCAGCGCCTTGCCCAGCGTGCCCACCAGCACGTCGACCTCGCCGGCCACCCCCGCCTCGGCCGCCAGCCCCGCGCCGCCCGGCCCATACCAGCCAAGCGCGTGGGCCTCGTCCACGATCCAAAAAAAGCCGTGCCGACGCTTCAGCTCCGCCATGCGGACCAGGTCCGGCCGGTCCCCGTCCATGCTGAACACGCTCTCCGTGACCACAAAGACCGTCCGCCCCGCCGGCGCCGCCGCCAGCTCACGCTCCAGTTGATCCAGGTCGAGGTGGGCGTAACGGCGCAGGCGCGCGCCGCTGCGCAGCAGTCCGGCGATCATGCTGTGGTGGATCAGCCGGTCCGCCAGCACCAGGTCGCCGCGGCGCGGCAGCTCGCCGAGGATCGCCGCGTTGGCCGCGTAGCCGCTGCTCCAGAGCATCCCGTGCGGCCGGCCGTGCCACAGACAGAGCTGCGCCAGCAGCGCCGCCTGCTCCGGGCCCCAGCCGGTGACCAGCGGCGAGGCCGCGGCCGAGGTGCCGTGCCGGCGCGCCGCCTCCGTGGCCGCGGCGACCACCGCCGGATCGTGACGCAGCCGCAGATAATCGTTGCCCGCCAGATTGAGCGCGCCGGGCCCGGGCTCGTTGACCGTCAGCCGTCGCCGCGTGCCGTGTTGATCGCGCACCGCCAGCGCCGCCGCGCAACGCGCCGCCACGCCCCCCGACGACGCCTCCGCCTCCCCGTGCAACCGCGCCAGCAGGCCGGCCTCCGCCCGCGCCGAGAACGCGCCGTAGGCCGTCTCCGCCAGCGGGGCCAGCCCCACGGCCCGCAACCCCTCGCGGTTGGACGCGGAAACCCCGGGCGAAACCGGCTCGAAACCGTTGAGCCAGACGACCGGCGTCACCCCGCGTTGCACCGCGTAGGCATGGGCCAGCCTCGCCTGGTTGATCACGCCCAGCCGGTCGGGCACCACCAGCACGACCACGTCGGCGTTGATCGCCGCCGCGAAGTCCAGCCAGTCGCGGCCGTCGCCGGCCAGCGGCACGGCCACGCCGCCCGCGCCCTCCACAATACGCCAGTCGCAGGCGGGCAGCGCGCGGCATTCGTCCGCGAGTTCGTCGAAATCGAACACCGCGCCCTCCGCCGCCGCGGCCGCCAGGGGTGCCAGCGGCGCGGCGAAACGGCGCAGCGTGTGCGTGCTCGCCGAGCGGCAGGGAACCAGACTGCGGGCAAACTCGGCGTCGCCGCCCACGCCGGGCACGCGTCCGGTCTCCACCGGCTTCACCAACTGCACCAGAGCCTCGTCCCGCTCCGTCAGCAGGCGGGCCAGCGCGGCGGTGACGCGGGTCTTGCCCACGCCGGTGTCGGTGCCCGTGACGAAGATCGTGCGCATGGGACGGGAGGCGGATCAGCGCGCTGCGGCCGCGGGCTCCGGCCGCAGCGGCTTCATGCCGAGGCGGTCGAGCAGCGCGAAGTCGTCGGACCGGCCCGGATTGGGCGTGGTGAGCAGCTTCTCGCCGAGGAAGATGCTGTTGGCCCCGGCCGCGAAGCAGAGCGCCTGCAGCTCGTCGCTCATCTCGGCGCGACCGGCCGAGAGGCGCACCATCGTATCCGGCATCAGGATACGGGCGGTCGCGATCACGCGCACGAAGTCGATGGGGTCGACCGGCGCGCCGTCTTCCAGCGGCGTGCCGGGACACGGGACGAGGGCGTTGATCGGCACGGAGTCGGGCTGCGGGTCGAGCGAGGCCAGCTCGGCGAGCAGCTTGAGGCGGTCCTCGACGGACTCGCCCAGCCCGAGGATGCCGCCGCTGCACACCTGCAGTCCGGCGCGGCGCACGGCGGCGAGGGTGTCGAGGCGCTCGTCGTAGCTGCGGGTCGTGATGATCTCGGGGTAATACTCGCGGGACGTATCCAGATTGTGGTTATACACGGCGCAGCCGGCGTCCCGGAGGCGGGCGGCCTGGTCCTCGCGCAACATGCCGAGCGTGCAGCAGACCTCGAGGCCGAGATCGGCGACGCCGCGCACGGAGTCGAGCACGGAGTCGAACTGCGGACCGTCGCGCACCTCGCGCCAGGCCGCGCCCATGCAGAAGCGGGACGCGCCGCCGTCGCGGGCGTCACGGGCGGCGGCGATGATCGACGCGGGGTCCATCAGCGGCTCGGGCTCCAGGCCGGTGGCGTTGCGCGAGGATTGCGGGCAGTATTTGCAGTCCTCGGGGCAGCGCCCGGTCTTGATCGACTGGAGCGTGCAGAGCTGCACGGCGGCGGGGTCGTGGTGCGCGCGGTGGACTTGCTGGGCCCGGAAAAGCAGCTCCGGGAACGGGAGTTCGTAGAGTTCGCGGACGGTGTCGGGCGAGGTGGTCATGGGCTTGGTTCGAGGTTGGGCAGCACGTCGTCGACCGACCGGCGGGTGCGGG
>JBDRJH010000360.1:0-2656 GCA_043815125.1 Verrucomicrobiota bacterium | reverse complement strand
GCCGTAGTGCGACTCCAAACCCACCAGCCAACGCTCTAATGCCCGGGCCGCTCTCGGGTCTTTGGTGCGGCGCAATTCGATGCCGCGACGAATCTCCCCCAAGGTCAGCACGCTCAGGAAAATCTCCTCCGGCTGCACGTTGTCCATCCAGCGCAGCACGCCGGCGTTGCAGGATGGTTTGCGCAATTCGGAGATCACACAGGTGTCGATGAGATAGGGCATCAGAGCGACACCTCACGGGGCAGATCTTTGGCACGCTCAAACTCGATCCCGTCGTCAGCCGGAATGCTGCGCAGGTAGGCGATCAGATTCTCCTGTGGCGGAGCGGCGTTCTCACCCAACGCGGCACGCAAAACCCGCCGATGCGCCTCCTCCACGGAAACACCCATTTCCGCAGCCTGCCCCCGCAGCTTTTTCACCACGGCATCTTCAATGTTCCTGACCAGTAATTGAGCCATGTGATAACAATGATATCACATGCATAATCAGTCAAGACGGCTCCTTTGCGACCTCTGCGTCTTTGCGCCTCTGCGTTAAAACGCCGAACTCTCGTCTCCGTCTACCCCTGCCGACGGTCGGCCTCACCCCCGCCGCACGCGTTCCTTCTCCTCCTCGCACTCCTCTTCGAGGCGGATCTTTTCCGACGCCAGTTGCCGGCGGAGTTGGTCGACCGCGTCGGGGTCGCCGGCGGACAGCGACGTCTCGATCTGGCTCTTCAGAAAAATCTCCCGCTCGGCCTGGCGGCCTTTGTAGACGAGGTCGATTTCGCCAATGCGTTTCTTCTGCTCGGCGGTCAGCGCACGGCCCTTCGGCTCGCTGCGATCCAGGCGTTCCATGGCAAGTTCGTAGGCACTCTTCATGCCGGCATGTTTGTCGGCCTCTCCGCCCGATACAAGCCGGGCCTGCCTCTTCCGTCCGACGCGAGTTCATTTGGAAAAAACTAACCTGTCTGGTTAGTTTTTATTGGGAGGCCGCGGGTCATTCCAGGCGGACGCCGAAGATCAGCACCGCCAGCACCCATGCCAGCGGCACGAGCAGGCCGGCGCGGGTGGGGGACCATTTGCGGGCGTAGCCGAGGGCGATCAGCGCGACTGTGCCGGCGATGGTCAGTGGGCCGAGCTCGGGCCAGCGGAGATTGGCGGGGAACGACATGCCGGGCACCCTCATGCCAGTCTCCACCAGCGCCTGCATCAGCCAGGCAAGCAATGCCGCCGCGTGGTTGAACACCACCGTCAGCCACGTCGCCCCGACCAGACCGGTCAACATCGCGCCGACCGCGGCCATCAGCGTCAGCGACGCCAGCGGCACCAGCACCAGGTTCGCCACGAACGCCCCCGGGGTCAGCACGCCGAAAAACGCCACCCCGCCGAGTATGCCCACCAGCGCCGCCGCCACGCCCAGCGACACGCCGTCGAGCAACGCCCGCCAGCTGGCGTTGACCGCGCGGTGCGCCCGCGACCACGCCGCGCGGGGCAGCGCCTCGAACAACGCCCACCGCTCCTTGAGCCGTTCCATCAGCGGCAGCCCGAGCATCAGCAGCGCGGCCACGATGCCGTAGGACAATTGAAAGCTCGCCGAAAACATCTGTTCCGGCGCGATCACCAGCACAACCAGCGCCGCCGCCGCCAAGGCCGCCAACGCGTTGCCCGGCGCGCGCCAGCGCCAAGCTGCATGCACAAAGGCCACCATGATGAACGCCCGCACGGCCGACGGCGGCGCGCCCGTGATGTCGACGTAGAGCCACAAGAGCGCCGTCCCGATCCAGAACCGCAGCCACGCCGGCATCCGTGTCAGCACCAGCAGCAACTCAAACACGCCCGCGATCACCCCGATGTGCAGCCCGCTGATCGCGAACAGGTGCATCGTGCCGCTCTCGCGAAACAACGTTTCCTGGCCGTCGTCGAGCTCCGCTTTTTGGCCGAGCGCCATCGCCCGCACCACGCCGGCCAGCTCTGGGCGGTCCTCCAATCCGAGGCCCAGGATCTGCGCAAACCTCGCCCGCATCCGCTCGCACCATTGGTAATAAGCCGGCGCCGCGCGCACCGTGCCCAACCGCTCCGCGCGCCGCAGTGAGAACGTCACGCCCGCGTTTTCCAGAAACGAGTCGAACGACTCCGCCTCGGGATCCGCGGGCAGCGGCGTCAACACGCCGAGCAACTCCACCACTTCGCCACGCACCGGAGCCGCCGCGTCCATCGCCCAATAAATCCGCTGCCCGCGCAGCTCCGCCAGGTGCGCGTCGGTGCCGCCGACCTCGCCGAGTCCGATCGACCGGTCCGTCTCGTCGACCGCAAACACCCGTGCGACCCGCACCTCCAGCCGGGCCTCGCGCGAGGGCAGGTCCGCGCGCTCCGGCACGCCGCGCCAGCGCGATTGGCCATAGAGCATTCCGATCAAAATCATCGCCGCGCAGAGCGTCCCCGCCCAGATCCAGGTTCCACGACGCGCCGTCAGGATGGCGATCACCAGCAGGCAACCCGTCGCGACCGCCAGCCATGCGCCCGCGATTCCCGGCAGGCCGATGTGCGCCAGTGTCAGCCCCAGCATTCCGGGGACCACCAACCACAAAAGTGGTGCGCGGTGACCGGTGCTGCGTGACGCCATGATTACGCAAGTAACACCGGCAAGGACCCGTCCCGCACGCTCAAAATCAACC
>JBDRJH010000359.1:0-5553 GCA_043815125.1 Verrucomicrobiota bacterium | reverse complement strand
GTGAGAGCGTGGCCGGCGGACAAAGGCCGAGGACGGGATCGGGCTCGTCATGGGCGGGCGGCGCGATGTGGCCGGGCATGATCGCGCGGATGCCTTGGTCGATCATGCGTTGAAAGGCGAGACCCGGGCCGGCGCGCCAGGCGTCCATTGGCAGCGGGTTGACCGCGGTGGTGAGGTGTTGGTCGAGCGTGCCGAAGCCGTCGCCCGGAAAGTGTTTGGCGGTGGCGAGCACGCCGTGGTTTTGCAGGCCCTTGGCGAAGGCCCAGGCGATGCGCGCGACGTGTTCCGGGTCGCGTCCGGCGCTGCGGGTGCCGACCATGGGCGAGTCGGGATCGGCGGCGAGATCGACGCAGGGGGCGAGGGACCAGTTGAATCCGCGCGCGGCGGAGAGGCGTCCGGTGAGGTCGCCGAGCCGGGCGGTGAGCGCGGGGTCGTCGGCGACGCCGTTCGACATGAGCGTGCCGAAGTCGAGGCCGAGCTCGGGCGGGAGCCGGTCGGGACCGGACTCGATGTCGGCGACGACAAACGGCGGCACGGGGCAGAGCGGGCGCAGGCGGGCGAGCAGTTCGTCGCGTTCGGCCTGGGTGGTGCCGTGAAGAAAGATGCCGCCGTAGCCGTCGAGCTTTTGCGGGTCGAGGTGCACGAGCGCGGGCACGCAGACCTGCAGGATCAGTTCGCGGAGCGGAAGCGCGTCGGCGAGGGCGCGGGCGCGCGGGGTGACGTTGAGCTGAAAACGAGCCATCGGCGGAGGCGGAGAAAAGGCGGGAAACAAAAAACGACCCGGGTCGCCCCGGATCGTGGTCAGGCGTGCTGGCACGCGTTGGATCGAAAGACGTGTGGTGGTTTTACCAGCCGAGGTCCTCGCGGATGGCGGCGACGAGTTTCTCGGCCATCAGTTCGTGGGTGCGCACGCTGGGATGCCATTGGGCGCCGATGCCGTGGTGCTGGGCCTGCGTGCCGAAGTCGACGAAGCGCACGGGTGCGCCGCCGCCGGCGTTGGCCTCGGCGACGATCTTTTCGAAGTGGCCGAGGAGGACGGTGCGGGGTTTGCGGTCGCCGGGCCAGTTGCTGATCATGGGGCCGAGGGTGCAGTAGATGCGGGCCTTGGGATACTTGGCCTGGATGTCGCGGATGAAGTCGACGTAGGCGGAGATCCACGGGCCTTCCTCGGGGTTCTTTTGGGCAAAGTCATTGGTGGCGAGATTGATCACCACGACGTCGGGGATCTGTTGGGTGAAGTCCCACTTGGGCGTGCCGGAGTTGGCGAGCACGCGGTCGTAGAGCGAGACGATGGTGTTGTCGGGGAAGAGCTTTTTGCCCGAGGCGGCGATGGCGACGTAGTCGGCGTTGAGTTCGCGGGCGGCGACGGCACCGTAGGTGAGCCAGGCGTTCTCGGTCGCGGGGGTGAACTTGGCCTCCTTGTTGGGGGCCTCGTTGCCGAAGCCGCAGGTGATGGAGTCGCCGATGGCCTCGATGCGGCGCGGGCGGGCGGGCGTGGGCAGGAGCTTGGCGTTGTCGTCGATGCGCAGGCCGGTGATCTGGGAAACGCCCTGGGAGGACTCGGTGCGCTTGACGAGCTCGATGGTGTGTTTGCCGGGCGGGAGGGCGCTGGCGACGATGTAGGATTTTTCGCCGGCCTCGAGCGCGAGGACCTCGGTGGGCGCGCCGTTGACGACGACCTGCCAGTGGTTTTTGCCGGAGGTCTCCTTGAAGGTGACCTCGGCGGAGCCGCCGCTCACGGTGAAGGCGAGCGAGCTGTTGGGCCACGAGCAACGTGGGCCGGCGGCGTCGCTGGTGTCGAAGCGGCCGACGTAGCGCAGCGCGGGATCGGCGAGTTTTATCTCGGCGCTCCACAGCGACGGGGTGATGGCACAGACGGCCGTGAACAGGCCGAGGGTCAGGATGCGGGGGGATGTCATGGAGGAAAAGCGGGGGCGGTTACAGATTGCGTTCCCGACGGCGGGCGTCGGCGAGGTATTCGGTCTCGGCAATGGTCAGCGGGCGGGCGGCGTTTTCGGGGTCTGTCGACTCAAGGCCGCCCGGAAGGCCCTTGGTGTGGAGGATCATGACGTCACCGCGGTAGTCGGGGCGCAATATGAGGATCTCCTGTGTGCCGGGTAGCCAAGCGCCGGCGATCTGGATGGCGGTCAGCAAAGCGACGCGATATTTCCGGTCGGGCTTCACGGAGACTTTGCGCCATTCCAGCGGTGAAAGCGGAATGGTTTCCCCGCCGAGTTTTACCATGGCGGGATAGGCGCTGAAGTTAAACACCCTGACGTCGCCCGAACTGAACAGGTTGGAATCGTTGGGCAGGACGATGAGCCGGTAAGGCATTTCTCCGGATTGACGGATGACCGCGACTTGGAAGTCGATGCAGTTTGCGGGCAGGGGGGCCTCGGCGGCGATCTCGTAGGTTTTCACGCCATCACGCTCGACCTGCTGATAGAGCTTCAGCGCCGCGGCGTTGGTGATTTGATAACTGGTGCCCCAACCATAGGAGGGAGCTTGGATCGCGGTGTAGTTGCGACTGTCGGTCTTGAGGAACAGGCCGCTGCTGGCGCGCTCCCAGCTCATGAAGCGTAGGTTGATGGTGGTGGGAGCGGTGGACTGAGGGATCTGGGCGCGGAGCTGCGGGGCGGAGTCGGCGAAAAAGAATCCCAGGGCGACGGCCAGAAGCGTGATGAGCGAGCGAGTTTTCATGGGGAGAGGGAGGCGCGGTCAGATGTCCTCGGGGCGGAGCCAGCGGAAATCGATGACGGCAAACTTGCGACCGAATCGTTGGCTGTCCGCGGATAAGGTGGACGGGAGTTGTATGGCATCGTCGCCTTCAACGACGTAGTCGGGCAGGCGTTGCACGATGGCTTCGCACCAGGCGCGGCCGGTCACGTCGTTGGTCACGGGGTTGCGGGTTTCGCCATAGGTGCGGATGCGGAAGGTGTCGCTGCGCGCCGAGAGCACGGGGGCGAGGGCCTGGACGACATCGCCTTGGGACAGCCAGCCGGCAATGCCTTCCATGCCATGTTTGGCGGCGTGTTCGGGGTAGTGGTAGAAGTCGTTTCCGCCAGCCTGACTATCGGCGGGGGCGATGAGATTGATCGTGCCGGTGCCTGCGTTGGGCACGGAGTTGGGGAAGCCGTTGTTGATGGTGCTGGTGGCGTCCAGAGCGGCCTGCAGCGGGCCCATGTAGTTGAGCTCGGGTGTGGTGGCGTTGAGGCGGCGGTTGATGAAATCAGCAAGTGAGACGGAGATACCGCGCTGCTTGATCTGATCCACGATCTCAGCGGCGAGGGTGGTGATTTGAGCGTTGGTGAGATCGCGGAAGCCGTTCCATGCGTTCTCGGAGACGCCGTCCCCGGCGTTGGCGGTGCCGCCGGGTTGGTTGACCGAGCGGGGGAAGGGGTTGTCGAGCGAGGCCTCGGGATTGCGCAACGAGGAGAGCAGTGCGGTCCAGGCGGCGACGGAGGTGGAGTTTACATTGAAGCTGCCTTCGTTGATCAGGTTACGTGCGGCGAGAAAGACGTCGTCAGCGTTGAAAGTGGAGCCTCCGCGGAAGTCGGCCGTGCTGTCGGTGTCGACGTCGTCGCGGAAGGCATGCAGCCGGGGATTGGGCAGGCGGTCGGCGGCGAGGTCGACGTTGCCGGTCTGCGGGTAGGTCGAGAAGAAGTAACCGTCAAAGATCGCGCGGTTCAGCAGGTAACTGAAGTCGTAGTAAGGCTGGTTGTTGACGGCACTGTCATCCTTTTTGACACCGTCGGGGGCGACATGGGGATTGGCCCGGGAGTTGCCGATGGCATAGGCGGGAGCGATGTAGCGGGGGCGCCAGTTTCCGTTGGAGGAGGGGCGGGAGGGGAGGGGCGACTTGGCGACCGGATAGACCAGACCGTCGTTGTAGCCACCGGCGTTGAAGTGTTGTAGTTGACCGATGGATACCTTGTCGCGGGGGATGTCGAAGGGCTGCCAGTTTGAACGGGCGAGGGCGATGGACGCGGTGTTGCCGACGACACCGTTCCACTCGACACGGGCATCGTCGGAATCCAAGGGATTGGTAAGCCGGATCTTTTGATCGAAATCCTGCTGGAAGGATAGATTCCACGACCCGAGTGCGTTGATCTTGCTACCGTAGTAGCCGGTGCGGCTGATCAATGGCGCGCGCCAATTGAACTGCGAGTAGTAGGGAAGGGTGAGGGTGTTCGTGAAGTCGCCGACGTTGGACAGGCGCAGGTAGGAGACGCCGGTCATGGCGATGCCGGTGCCGCGAATGCCGTAGGTGCTGACGGGATTGGCGCTATAGCCGAGGATCTCGATGCGTTGGAAAATGGTGTTGTCGGTGTCGGTCAGAGCCCAGTCTAGTGTGCCGCCGCGGCTGGGACCGCCGTTCGACGAAGACATGCGGGGGCCGGGGGAGCTCGTGCCCCAAGTGATCGAGGAGGGCGCGGAGGAGTCGCCAAACACCGGGTGCACGCCTTTGGCCTTCAGCGTCTTGCCGGGATCGGCGGGGTCCGGGTAATTGTAGATGACCGTCTCATCAAAGGGCGTGCCGCCATGGTCATTGGTGTTGAGGGTGATGCTGAAATCGCTCCAGCCGGGCTCCAGTTCGTAGGTTTTTTCTGGGACCCAAGGGTCATTGTCCGTCTTCAACGTGAAGACGATAGCCTGACCGGGCGAAAGGTCGGGGCATTGAATCTCAAAGATCGCGCCTTCGAACAGGTTGCGCAGCGACATGCGCCAAAAGGAGGATTGGCTGTCGCCGACGAAGGTGGAGAGGTGGGAGTCCGCGCCAAAGATCACCCGGGCGTTGTAGGTCTTGCCCGCGATGGGAGTGTTGTAAGGATTTGCCAAGACGAACGAGGGAGCGATGCGGACGGTGAATTGACTGTTCGCACCGGCAGCAATGCATTGGCCGCCGATACCCAGGCGGGCCTGCGCGAGCACCGGATAAATGCCCTGCTGAGTGGCGGTCTGGATCCGTGGCGTGAGCGATACAGCCGAGCCGTCGAGGTTGCCGAACGAGTGCAACTGCTCCCAAGTGGGACCTTGTTCGTTCGCCGGCATGAGGTGGTGGGAATGAGCGGGTTGACGGTGGCTGACGGCAATCCGAGCGCGGTGCGGTAGTCCTCGAGCGACTGCGCAAAGGCGAACGTGAGGTCGCGCTTGAGGCCGCCGCGTCGTTGGTCGGCCAATACGCCGGCGGAGGTCGTGGTCAGGTCGTGGAAACGCTCGCGGCGGACCTCGACGGGCAGGGTGTTGTCGATCAGGCCGAGTTGCTCGACGTCGATGAGCTTGCGGGCGTCGGGGTCGTTGATCGGGAAGCTGCCGAGTCCGGGCACGCGCTCGATGGCCATGCGTTGCGGGCTCATCAGGCGGAAGGGGGAGGCCGGGGCGGCGGCGACGCCGGCGTTGTTCATGGCCGGGGTGGGCTCGACGTAGGGGTCCACGAGGTTGACGCGAGCCTTCACTCCCTCGTCGCCGATCCACCAGGCGTATTTGCCGACGGTGAGGTCGGCGCCGCCGGTGCCGGCGCCGGGCACGGAGGCGGGCGGGACCTTGATGTCC
>JBDRJH010000358.1:0-22389 GCA_043815125.1 Verrucomicrobiota bacterium | reverse complement strand
GTGATCGACTGGGCCACCTCGGTCGTCGCCATGGGCCGCGTGCAGCAGCTCAAGCGCGAGGGCAAGACCCTGCCCCCGATGGCCGCGGTCGACAAGGACGGCAACCCCACCACCAACCCCGCCGACGTCACCGCCCTCCTGCCCTTTGGCGCGCACAAGGGCTACGGCCTCTCGCTGATCAACGAGATCGTGGGCGGCTTTATCGGCGGCTCGCTGCCCACCATCCGCAATCGCTGGGACCAGGTCGCCGGCGGCGACAAGGGCACCTGCGCCTTCTACTTCCAGGTCATCCACCCCGAGGCCATCAACGGCGGCGCCTTCGCGCACGGCCGCGACCAGGCCGCCAACGTCAAAGCCGTCATCGCCGACGTGCTCGGCCACGGCAACGAGTCGTGCATGCTCCCCGGCCAGATCGAGGCCACTTGGGCCAAACACAGCGCGGCCGCCGGCGGTCTGCTCTTCTCCAAGGCCGAGGTCGAGGGCTTCAACGAACTCGCCGCCGAGTGCGGCCAACCTGTCTGGGACCTCGCCGCGTTCAAGACCGTCGAGATCTGAGCTTCCGCGCCCGGTCGTTTCTGTCCTGAAAAAGCGCAATCTTGTGCTAACACCCGACAGCTCTTCGCTCGTATCCTGTAACCGCTTCCCCTTCACTCCTCTCACCCATGAGCCTCAATATCCGTCCTGCATCCGAGTGTCAGTTTGACCAGATTTCCCTCGGCGAAGTCATGCTTCGCCTCGATCCCGGCGAGGGTCGCATCCGCACCGCCCGCTCGTTCACCGCCTGGGAGGGCGGCGGCGAATACAACACCTCGCGCGGCCTGCGCAAATGCTTCGGTCTGAAAACCGCCGTGGTCACCGCCTTCGTGGACAACGAGGTCGGCCACCTGGTCGAGGACTTCATCATGCAGGGCGGCGTCGCCACCGACTTCATCCAATGGCGCGAGGACGACGGCATCGGTCGCAACGTGCGCAACGGCCTCAACTTCACCGAGCGCGGCTTCGGCATTCGCGGCGCGGTCGGCGTGCCGGATCGCGGCAACACCGCCGCCTCGCAGATCAAACCCGGCGACGTCGATTGGGATCACATTTTCGGCAAACTCGGCGTGCGTTGGTTTCACACCGGTGGCATCTACGCCGCGCTCTCCGAGAGCACCGCGCTGACCACTATCGAGGCCGTCAAGGCCGCCAACAAACACGGCACCATCGTGTCCTACGATCTCAACTACCGCCCCTCGCTGTGGAAGAGCATCGGCGGCCTGGCCAAGGCCCAGGAGGTCAACCGCGAGATCGCCAAATACGTCGACGTGATGATCGGCAACGAGGAGGACTTCACCGCCTCGCTCGGCTTCGAGGTCAAGGGCGTGGACCACGCCAATAATCAGGGCGCCATCGAGCTCGACGCCTTCAAGGCCATGATCGAGACCGCCGTGAAGGAGTTTCCGAATTTCAAGGTCGCCGCGACCACGCTGCGCCACGTCCACACCGCCACGATCAACGACTGGTCGGCCATCTGCTGGCACGACGGGAAGTTCTTCGAGTCGCGCAAGTATCCCGAGCTGGAGATCCTCGACCGCGTCGGCGGCGGCGACTCGTTCGCCTCGGGTCTGCAATTCGGTTTCCTGTCCAAGAACGACGCGCAACTCGCCGTCGACTACGGCGCGGCCCACGGCGCGTTTGCATCGACCACGCCCGGCGACACCTCCATGGCCACGCAGAAGGAAGTGGAAAAACTCATGAAGGGCGGCGGCGCCCGCGTGGTGCGCTGAGTTTGAGGAGTTTTAGCAGAACGGACATTCGTGTCCGTTCAGATCGCTGCGAACGGGGGAACGGACAGGTATGTCCGTTCCCCTTTTTTGCGGCAGCCTCAAGGCTCATGAAAACGCCGCTCACAAAAAAAGACGGCCCGTTTCCAGGCCGTCTTTTTTGGCGCGCGCGCGACGAAGCGCTCGGCGCCGGGTTGGTTAAACGCGTCGTTCAGATCACCGTGCCGTTGGGCACGACAACGCCCTTGGGCACGCAGAGAACGCCGTCGCGAATGACCACGCCGTGCGCGTAGGTGCCGTCGTCCTTGCCCTTGGGGCTGAGCACGACGTCGTCGCCGATGCGGGCGTTTTTGTCGATGATCGCGTGGGTGATCCGGGAGTTGCGGCCGACCCCCACGTGCGGGGTGCCGGCGGTCGCGTTGTCGGTCTGGGTGAGGTCGTCCTCGTAGTAGTCCGCCCCCATCATGACGACATCTTCCAGCACGCAGCCCTTGCGGATGACCGAACGGATGCCCAGCACGGTCTGCTTGATGGTGCTGTCCTCGACGATGCAACCGTCGCCGACGAAGGCGTGGTTGATCGCGCACTGGTTGAGCTTGGTGGCGGGCAGGTAGCGATCCTGGGTGTAGATGGGGTTCTTGGGCTCGAAGAAGTTGAACGGGGGCATCGGCAGGGTCAGGGCGAGGTTGGCCTCGAAGAAGGCGCGCACCGTGCCGATGTCCTCCCAGTAACCCTCGAACACGTGGGCGAAGAGACGCTTGCTGCCAAGCAGGCTGGGAATGACTTCCTTGCCGAAGTCGGTCATGCCGTTGTCGAGCGCCTCGGCCAGAACCTTGCGGTTGAAAACGTAGATGCCCATCGACGCGAGGCAGTGTTTCTCGCCGGTTTCGGAATGCAGGGTCTGCTCGATCTTGTCGCTGACCGCGAGGCTGGCGATGACCTTGGGGTCGGTCGGTTTTTCCACGAACTCGGTGATGGAGAGATCGTCGTTCACCCGCATCAGGCCGAGGCCCTCGACCTTGGAGGTTGGGAACGGGATGGCCGCGATGGAGACGTCGGCGTTGTTGCGGATGTGATCCTCGATGATCTTGCGAAAATCCATCCGGTAGAGCTGGTCGCCGGAGAGGATGAGCACCAGCTCGTGCGGAAAGCTGCGGAAGTGCTGGAGGTTGCGGCGCACCGCGTCGGCCGTGCCCTGATACCAGTCGGCGTTCTTCTCGGTTTGCTCGGCCGAGAGGATGTCCACGAAGCCGCCGCCAAACGGGTCGAAGTGGTAGGTGTTTTGGATGTGGCGGTGCAGCGAAGCCGTGTGAAACTGGGTCAGCAGGAAGATCCGGTTGATCTCGGAGTTGATGCAGTTGCTGATCGGTATGTCGACCAGCCGGTATTTGCCGGCGAGGGGCACCGCCGGTTTGCAGCGCTCCATGGTGAGGGGGTAGAGACGAGTGCCGCGGCCACCGCCCATGATCACTGCCAAGACGTTCTTTTGGGTATTCATATAGAGGCTATTACCTTGCCCAGCGTTTGCGGCACCCCGTAGTTTCGCCAGCCCAAATAAAAAAAAATCATGTGCGGCATCGTCGGTTATATCGGTAAACAAAAGGCATCCTCCATCATCCTGGAGGGGCTTAAGCGGCTGGAGTATCGCGGATACGATTCGGCCGGCATCGCCGTGCTGCAAAACCAGGGCGTCACGCTCATCAAGAAAATCGGCCGCGTGGACAACCTCTCCGCTCACGCCGCCAAACAAAAGCTCACCGGCCACGTCGGCATCTCGCACACGCGCTGGGCCACCCACGGCGGCGTCACCGACGCCAACGCCCACCCCCACCTCAGCAGCGACGGACAAATCGTGCTGGTGCACAACGGCGTCATCGAGAACTACGTCGCCATCAAAAAATTTCTGCTCACCAAGGGCTACACCTTCGCCTCCGAGACCGACACCGAGGTGCTCTGCAACCTCATCGCCTACCACTACGCCAAGGAGCCCGAAAACACCGACGGCACCCGCCTGCTGGAAAGCGTGCGCAAAACCCTCAGCCACGTCGAAGGCACCTACGGCATCGCGGTCCTTGGCGTCGAACGCCCCGACGAGATGGTCGCCGCCCGCAAAGGCTCACCGCTCATCCTCGGCGTCGGCGACCACGAACACCTGATCGCCTCCGACGTCTCCGCGCTCATCAGCCGCACTCAAAACGTCGTCTACCTCAAGGACGGCGAACTCGTGCACATCAACCGCGGCGGTTTCTCGATCTCCACGCTTGATCTGGCCGACGTCTCGCCGGTCATCGATACCGTCACCTGGTCGGTCGACGAGGCCGAACTCGGCGACCATGCGCACTTCATGCTCAAGGAAATCTTCGAGCAACCCGCCGCCCTCGAAAACGCCATGCGCGGACGCTTCTCCGCCGACGGCTCCACCGCCAACTTCGGCGGGCTCAACCTCGGCCCCGCCGACTTCCGCCAGATCGACCGTTTCGTCTTCACCTCCTGCGGCACCGGCTGGCACGCCTGCCTCGTCGCCGAGCACTTGATCGAACGCTTCGCGCGCATCCCGGTCGAGGTGGACTACGCCTCCGAGTTTCGCTACCGCAACGCCCCGCTCGACCGCGACGCGTTGTTCTTCGTCATCTCCCAGTCCGGCGAGACCATCGACACCCTCGCCGCTCTGCGCGAAGCCAAGCGCAAAGGCTACAAGTGCATGGCCATTTGCAACGTCGTCGGCTCCACCATCGCCCGAGAATCCGACGGCGGCATCTACCAACACGCCGGCCCCGAGATCGGCGTCGCCTCCACCAAGGCCTTCACCTCACAGCTGATGATCTCGGCCATGTTCGCCCTCTACGTCGCCCGCATGCGCGACATGAGCTTCGCCGACGGCGTGGACTACGTGAACGGCCTCAAAGCCGTGCCCGCGCTCGTCACCCGCATCCTCGAAAAAGCCGCCCACATCGAGGACATCGCCAGACGCTACGCCCACCACAACGACTTCCTCTTCCTCGGCCGCCTGTCGCTCTTCCCGATCGCCCTGGAAGGCGCGCTCAAGCTCAAGGAGATCTCCTACATCCACGCCGAAGGTTACCCCGCCGCCGAGATGAAGCACGGCCCCATCGCGTTGATCAGCCCGGACTGCCCGTCGGTCTTCATCGTGCCCAAGGGCGAGCTGTTCAACAAAGTCGTTTCCTCCATGCAGGAAATCAAAGCGCGCGGCGGCAAGATCATCGCCATCCACCTCGAAGGCTGCGAACTGCCCGAAGGCCTGGCCGACGACGCCATCGCCATCCCCGATTGCCACGACGCCGCGCTCCCCATCCTCGCCACCGTGCCGGTCCAGTTGCTCAGCTACCACATCGCCGTCGCCCGCGGCTGCGACGTGGACAAACCCCGCAACCTCGCCAAGTCCGTCACCGTCGAGTGACGCGGCGGTTTTAACGCCCCCCCCTTTCCCGCCGTGCAACTCACACCCTCCCGCGACGAATTCCTGCGCCTCGCCGATCAAGGCAACGTCATCCCCGTTTACGCCGACTTGCTGGCCGACTTCGAGACGCCCGTCTCCGCCTACGCCAAGCTCGCCGCCGCCGGCGCGCCCTCCTTCCTGCTCGAATCCGTCGAGGGCGGCGAACACCTCTCGCGCTACAGCTTCCTCAGCTGCCGCCCGCGCAAGATCCTCGCCTGCGGCCCCGACACCACCGAGATCCGCGTGCCCGGCCAGCCCGTGCAAACCGTGCCCACCCCGGCCGATCCGCTCACCCTCATCGAGGCCGAGATGCGCGGCTGCAAACCCGTGCAACTCCCCGGCCTGCCCCGCTTCACCGGCGGCGCGGTCGGCTTCATCGCCTACGAATACGTCACCCGCATCGAGCCCACCGTGCCCGTCGCCGGCCCCAACAAGCTCGGCACTCCCCTGCTCTACTTCATGATCAGCGACTCGCTGCTCATCTTTGACCGCGCCAAACAAACCCTGCGCCTCTGCGTCAACGCCCACCTCTCCGGCGGCATCGACCCCGCCACCGCCTACGACCGCGCCGCCGCCGAGCTGGCCGAACTCCACGCCATCCTCGCCAAACCCGACGCCCTGCCGCCCGCCCCGCTGCTCGACCCCGGCACCGTCACCGTGCCGCCCGGCAACTTCGAACGCGCCGACTTCGAAAACGCCGTGGACACCGGCAAGGAATTCATCCGCTCCGGCGACATCATCCAATTTGTCCCCTCGCAACGGTTCTCCAAACCCTTCGCGAAAACCCCGCTCCAGCTCTATCGTGCGCTGCGCACGGTCAACCCGTCGCCCTACATGTTTATTCTGGACGCCGGCGACTACGCCATCGTCGGCGCGTCGCCCGAGGTCCACGTGCGCCTGACCGACGGCCTCGTTGAAATCCGCCCCATCGCCGGCACCCGCAAACGAGGCGTCACCCACGCCGACGACCTTGCGCTTGAGCAAGACCTGCTCGCCGATCAAAAAGAACGCGCCGAGCACCTCATGCTCGTCGACCTCGCCCGCAACGACATCGGCCGCGTGTGCCAATACGGCAGCGTCACCGTGCCCGAGAGCTTCATCATCGAGCGCTACTCGCACGTCATGCACATCGTCTCGCAAGTCGAGGGCCGCATCTCGCCCGACAAGACCGCCTACGACCTGCTCCGCGCCACCTTCCCCGCCGGCACCGTCAGCGGCGCGCCTAAGATCCGTGCCATGCAGATCATCGCCGACAAGGAGCCCGAGCAACGCGGCTTCTACGCCGGCGCGCTCGGCTACTTCGGTTACGATGGCAACATGGACACCTGCATCATGCTGCGCACGTCGATGATCAAAGACGGCCGGATCCACATCCAAGCCGGCGCCGGCGTCGTCGCCGACAGCGACCCCGCCAGCGAATACCAGGAGACCGTCAACAAGGCCTCCGCCCTGTTCAAGGCCGTGGCTATCGCTGAAAAACTCTGATCACGCGACTCGAAGCTCGCGCGCCACGCCAGCGCCCTTAGGCCACGCCAGCCAGCCGCGTCGGTGCGCGGCCGAAGTCCTCGGTCACCGTTTCGCAAAGGCCGACAAACGTCTCCTCGGCCAGCGGCAGGCGGCGTCCCTTCAGGTAGGAGACGCCCCAGCGGCGGGTCAGCTTGCGTTTGCCCAGCGGCAGATCGATGAGCGCCCCGCTGCGCAGTTCGTTGCGCGCGATCCAAGGGGCCAGCACGCCCGCGCCGAGGCCGATTTTGACCAGCTCTTTGATGGCCTCCATGCTGCCCAGTTCGATGAAATTGCGCGGCACCACGCCGGTCGCCCGGAAATACTCGTCGACCAGCCGGAAGGTCTGGCTGCCCTTGTTATACATGATGAGCGTCTCGTCCGCGACCTCTTCGGCCGGCACCTCGCGCAGGCCGGACCAACGGTGCATCGGCGAGACCAAAAAATGCAGCTCATCCTCAAACAGCGGACGAAAATCCAGGTCGGCCAGCGGCTCGGCCGGCTCCAGAGTCAGCGCGATGTCGACCTGGTTGCTGCGCAGCAACTCCAGCTGGCGCGGTTGGTCGCCCGGCTCGATTTTGATCACGCACTTCGGGAAGCTCTGGCGAAATTCGCGCAGCACCGTCGGCAGGATGTAGTGGCACGCCGTCGTGCTCGCGCCCACGCGCAGACGACCGTGCCCCCAATTCTGCAACTCCTCGATGCAGGAGCGCGCATCGGTCATCTCGCGCAGAATGCGCTCGGCATGAACCAACAGCTGCTCGCCGGCCTGGGTGAGATGCACGCGCTTGCCCACCCGGTCGAACAACGCCACGCCAAGCTCACGCTCAAAGGCCTTGATGGTGTGGCTCACCGCCGACTGCGTGAGAAACAACTCGCGGGCGGTCTGCGTGAAGCTTCCGCGCCGCGCCAGGGTGGCGAATGCGATCAACTGACGACTGTCGAGAGTGGTGCTCATGGATGAAGTGCCCTCATTATTATGATTAAATGTTTGAAAAGCATTTCTTGGACCAATCCTGATCTCTGGCACATGCGAGGCTAACTTTGACCCCACAAATCATGCCAAGCGCCAAAACCAAAGTCCGTCCGCCCGCCGCCATCGGCCGCCCGTTGCGCGTCGGTTTCATCCCGCTCAACGACGCCGCGCCGATCATCGTGGCTCATGAGCACGGCTTTTTCCGCCGGCATGGCCTGCAGGTCGAGCTGAGCCGCGAGGTCGGCTGGGCGACCATCCGCGACAAGGTCGTCTACCGCGAGCTCGACGCCGCCCACGCGCTCGGCCCGATGGTCATCGGCGCCACCCTCGGCCTCGGCTGCGTGCCCGCCGACTGCCTGACCGCCCTCGTGCTCAACACCCACGGCAACTGCATCACCCTCTCGGAGGACCTTTGGAAACTCGGCGTGCGCGACGCCGCCACCATGCGCGACGCCATCATCGAGCACCGGCACGAGCGCACCTTCATCTTCGGCGTGGTCTTCAACCACTCCTCGCACCACATCCTGCTGTGCGACTGGCTGCGCAGCGGCGGCATCGATCCCAACAAGGACGTGCGCATCGTCATCGTGCCCCCGCCCCAGCTCTTCCGCAACCTCGCCGCCGGCACCATCGACGGCTACTGCGTGGGCGACCCTTGGTGCTCCCTCGCCGTGCGTGAAAAGGTCGGCTGGTGCGCCGCCATCAGCCGAGAGCTCGCCCCCGGACACGCGGAAAAGGTTCTCATGGTCCGACGCGACTTTGCCGAGCAACACTCCGACGAACACCTCGCCATGGTCGCCGCCATCTCCGAGGCCGCCGAGCTGTGCGAGACCGAGGCCTTCCGGCCCGAACTCGTCGAGCTGCTCGCCCGCCGCGAATACCTCAACGTGCCCGCCCGCGTCATCCACGCCAGCCTCGTCGGCCCCTTTGATCTCGGCCACGACCGCAGTGTCAGCGCGCAGGACTTCATCCACTTCCACGCCGACGACGGCGCCAGCGACCCGACCACCGCCAAGGCCAACTGGATCATCGAGCGCTTCACGCGCCACGGCCTGATCCCCGCCGGCCACCCCGTGCCCTCCGACCTGGCCCGCCGCACCTTTCGCTCCGACCTCTACCACCGCGCCCTCCGCCAGTTTGGCGCCGACGTCGGGGCCTGACCCGCCGTCGCGCCCCGCTCTTTCCCTCCAGCCACAACCACCAACCACATCGCACCAACCCGTATGATCGCACTCCATCGTCAACTCGCCGTCGGCCTGCTCGGCCTCGCCGCCGTCGCCCAGGCCGCGACCCTTGAAAAAACCGATCTCAAGTTCGGCTTCATCAAACTCACCGACTGCGCCCCCCTGGTCATCGCCAAGGAAAAAGGTTTCTTCACCGCCGAGGGCCTCTCGGTCGAGGTCGTCGCCCAGCCCAACTGGAAGACCCTCCTGGACAACGTCATCTCCGGCAACACCGACGGCGCCCACATGCTCTCCGGCCAGCCCATCGCCGCCACCATCGGCATCGGCACCAAGGCCGACGTCGTCACCGCCTTCACCCTCGACCTCAACGGCAACGGTATCACCGTTTCGAATACGGTCTGGGAGCAGATGCAGCTCAACGACATCGAGCTCGACACGCCCACGCCCAAGCACCCCATCTCCGCCGCCGGCCTCAAGCCCGTCGTCGCCGACTACATCGCCCAGGGCAAAAAACTCCAGATGGGCATGGTCTTCCCCGTATCCACGCACAACTACGAGCTCCGCTACTGGCTCGCCGCCGCCGGCATCAACCCCGGCTTCTACACCTCCACCGACGTCGGCGGCCGCACCGGCGCCGAGGTCGAGCTCTCCGTCACGCCCCCGCCCATGATGCCCACCGTGCTCGAAGCCGGCAACATCCAGGGCTACTGCGTCGGCGAACCGTGGAACCAGCAGGCCGTCGCCAAGGGCATCGGCGTGCCCGTCACCACCAACTACGACATCTGGAAGAACAACCCTGAAAAAGTCTTCGGCGTGACCAAGGGCTGGGCCGACGCCAACCCCAACACCCACGTCGCCGTCATCAAGGCCCTCATCCTCGCCGGCAAGTGGCTCGATGAGACCGACGCCGCCGGCAACCTCGTCAACCGCGAGGAGGCCGCCCGCATCCTCGCCCAGCCCAACTACGTCGGCGCCGACTACTCCGTCATCAAGAACTCCATGACCGGCACCTTCATCTTCCAGAAGACCGACGTGCGCTCCATGCCCGACTTCAACGTCTTCTTCAAATACCATGCCACCTATCCCTGGTATAGCGACGGCGTCTGGTTCCTCACCCAGATGCGCCGCTGGGGCCAGATCCCCGAGTCCAAGCCCGCCTCCTGGTATGCCGAGACCGTGAAAAAAATCTACCTGCCCGACGTCTACCTCGCCGCCGCCAAGGCTCTGCTCGCCGAAGGCAAAATCGCCGAGTCCGACATCCCCTGGAACACCGACGGCTACAAGGCCGCCACCAACGAGTTCATCGACGGCAAGACCTTCGACGCCCGCGACCCCATCGGCTACCTCAACGGCTTCGAGATCGGCAACAAGGACCCGCTGTAAACCCTTCCGGCAGTCACACCATACAATCCACCGTCGCACCAGCGCCGGAGCGGCCATCCGCTCCGGCGCTTTTTTGCGCCGTTTAGGTCCGGCGAGCATCGATCAATTTAAATCATCATTCCGATTAAATGTTTGAAATCTATTTCTGCGAAGGCGGGCCGGGATGGCATGGGCCGCGCTAAGTCCCCGGACACGATCACGCCAACGCGCGCAACGAACATTTTTGTCCAGCATCATCATCATGTCCTTCAAATACCGACTTCTCAAAGCCATCGATGTCGCCGGCCTCCAGATCCTCGATCCGGTCGTCCGCCTCTGCTACGCCGAGGAGCCCCGGGTGCAGCTCAAGCGCATCGGGCTCTACATCGTCATCCCGGCGGTCACATTCGTCGCCTTCCTCGGCCTGTGGGGCTACCTCGCTCCCAAGCACACCACCAAGTCCGGCGAGGTGCCCACGCCCCCCGTCGTCTGGGAAGCCGCCAAGGGCATCCTCCGCTTCCATGAGCAGGAAGACGCCAAGACCGCCGACTTCAACCTCGCCGGCACCGATCGCGAAACCACCCTCGCCGAGGTCAACGCCCGCATGGCCGAACTCGAACCCGCCGCCAAGGAAGCCTCCGAAAACCTCGCGGCCGCCGAGCAGGCCGCCCGCGAAAAACTCGTCGCCGACGTCGCGCCGCTTTCCGAGGCCTACCGCGCCAAACGCCGCGAGTTCGCCGCCGCCGCCAAGACCCGCCAGGCCGCCCTGCTCGAACAGGCCGGCACCATCACCGCCGGCGACGCCGCCGCGGCCGCCGCCTTCCAGCAGGCCTATGCCGAGCACGAGGCCAAGACCGCCGCCGAGGCTGAGATCATCAAGCGACTGCGCGAGGAACAAAAGGCCGTCGAGAACGCCAAGACCCCCGAGCTCGCCGCCGCGCGCCTCGCCAGCAACCGCATCGAGGAGGAACTGCAGTTTCTCCGCAAACGCCAGGCGTTGCTCACCGCCGAGAACGCCCCGCTCCGCGCCGATGAGTTGAAGGCCAGACTCGAGGCCGACCGCGCCGCCCTGGTTGTCGCCACCGAGCCCGCCGCGCGCCTCGCGCTCGCCAAGTCCATCTCCACCCAGCGCGACACCCTCGTCCAGCTGGAGGCCGCCACCTACTCGCGTCCCTGGACGCTGCCCGACCAGATCGGCCGCTCGCTGCGCTGCATGTTCACCGGTTTCCTGCTCGCCTCCGCCATCGCCATCCCGCTCGGCCTGCTCTGCGGACTCAGCCCGGTGGTCATGTCCGCGCTCACCCCGCTCATCTCGCTCTTCAAGCCCGTCTCCCCGATCGTGTGGCTGCCGATCATCTTCATCATCGTCGGCGGCTTCATTCCCGACCCGTCCGACTCGGCCGTGTTGAACTTTTTCAACGCCATCCCGCTGCTCGGCGGCATCGGCGTGAATCCCGCCTTCCTTGCCTCCGCCGTCACCGTCGCCCTCTGTTCGCTCTGGCCCACGCTGGTCAACACCGCGCTCGGCGTCGCCGCCGTCGACAAGGACCACATGAACGTCGCCAAGGTCCTGCGCCTCGGCGTCGCCGCCCGCCTCTTCAAGATCATCATCCCTTCCGCGTTGCCGCTGATTTTCGCCGGTCTGCGCATCTCGCTCGGCGTGGGTTGGATGGTGCTCATCGCCGCCGAGCTGCTGTCGTCCTCCGAGGGCATCGGCAAGTTCGTCTGGGACATGTTCAACAACGGCAGTTCGCAGACCTTCGCCCAGATGTTCGTCGTCGTGTTTGTGGTCGGCGTGATCGGCCTCGCCCTCGACCGCATCATGATCGTCTTCCAACGCCTCGTCTCCTTCGACGGCGCGCCGACATCGCTCTGACCGGGTCCTCATTTACTCAAAAAAAAGACATCACGCAAAGAACGCTCAGACTTCGTGTCTCTTCGTGACCTTCGTGGTTAAAAAAACAACACCATGGCTTACCTGGAATTAAAGAACGTCTCCCTCGGACACGGCCCGGAAGGCCACCGCACCGAGGTGCTCAAGGACGTCAACCTCGCCGTCGAGGAGAATGAATTCGTCGCCATCATCGGCTTCTCCGGCAGCGGCAAGTCGACCCTCGTCAACCTCATGGCCGGCCTCGCCCTGCCCGACTCCGGCGAGGTCACCATCCACGGCAAGCGCGTCACCGGACCGGGCCCCGACAAGGGCATCGTGTTTCAAAATTACTCGCTGCTCCCCTGGCTCACCGTGTTCGGCAACATCGAGCTCGCCGTCTCCCGGGTCTTTCCCGAGATGGGCAAAAACGAGCGCCGCGACCACGTCATGCACTACATCAGGATGGTCGGTCTCTCGCACGCGGTCGACCGCCGCCCCGCCGCGCTCTCCGGCGGCATGAGGCAACGTGTCTCGCTCGCCCGCACCCTCTCCATCAAGCCCGACGTGCTCCTCCTGGATGAGCCGCTCTCCGCGCTCGACGCCCTCACCCGTTCCAATCTCCAGGACGAAATCCTGCGCATCTGGGAACAGGACAAAAAAACCGTCGTGCTCATCACCAACGACGTTGACGAGGCCGTGCTGCTCGCCGACCGCATCATCCCGCTCACCGTCGGCCCCTGCGCCACGCTCGCCGACTCGATCCCGGTTGACATTCCCCGCCCCCGCAACCGCACCGAGCTCAACCACCTGCCCGCCTTCCGCGAGCTCAAAACCCACACCACCCAGCTGCTGCTCTCGTTCAAAAAGGAGAAGCTCAGCTCCACCAAGGCCATCCCGCCCGCGCCCGCCATCGTGCCCGCCGACTTCACCCTCGGTCGTCCCACGCCCGGCAAAGCGCGCACGCAAGCCGAAGTCGCCGCCTGACCCGCCGCCGACTTCTTCCTTCAAACCTCCCACTTCTTACTCCCATGCGTAACGCCCGCTTCCTCGAAATCTTCCAGCTCGTCAAAGCCTACCCGAATCCCTTTGGCGAAGCCATCCGCGTGGTCGACGGCTTCGACCTGCTCGTGCCGCAGGGCGAGCTCGTCTCGATCATCGGCCACTCCGGTTGCGGCAAGTCCACCGTGCTCACCATGATCGCCGGTCTCAACGCGATCTCCTCGGGCGGCATCATCGTCGACGGCCACGAGGTGCAGGGCCCCGCGCCCGACCGCGCCGTCGTATTCCAATCGCCCTGCCTGCTGCCGTGGTTGACCGCTTTCGAGAACGTCATGCTCGGCGTGAAGTCCGTCTACCCCTTCGCGTCCAAAAAAGACCGCGTCGCCCTCGTCGAGCACAACCTCGCCCTCGTCGGCCTCGCCGAGTCCATGCACAAGTATCCGCGCGAGATGTCCGGCGGCATGCAGCAGCGCGTCGGCATCGCCCGCGCCATCGCCCTCCAGCCCAAGGTGCTCCTCCTCGACGAACCCTTCGGCCGTCTCGACTCGCTCACCCGCATGGAGCTCCAGGACGTCATTCTCGGCATCCTCGATCGTCAGCACATCACCACGCTGCTCATCACCCACGACGTCGACGATGCCGTATACATGTCCGACCGCGTCGTCATGATGACCAACGGCCCCGGCGCCAAGGTGGGCGAAATCATGCACATCGATTTCCCCAAGCCCCGCGACCGCCTCCGCATCATGGAGGACGCCCGCTTCTACGGTTACCGCGAACGCCTGCTGCGTTTCCTCGACGACTGCGGCCACGCCAAGGAGGCGGCCAAGGCCAAACCCAAACCCGCCCTCGCCGGCGTGTAGAGCGTTTCAGGTAACTTGTAGCCGCACAGCCTTATGTAGGCGGCCTGCTTGCAGGCGCGTTGAACGTTATCCGGCCTGACACGCCCACAGGCGCCTCGTATCGATTGAAATCCGCGTAAGCCGTGACCGAAAAATTCGGTTCACGGCTGCTTTCAAAATGCGGGGGGGGGCGGATGGGGAATCCGCGTCGTGGGAACCCCATCCTTCCGGCTCGACGCCGGCTTAGGTTTTGGCGACGGCATCGCGCTCGTCGGTCCGCGTGGAGCAACCCCGGGCGCACGTCGCGCCATGGCACGCGCCCCACGACGCGGCGAAGGCGCCGAGGGCAAAGCCCATGAACGCGCACAACGAAAACACGGCGAGCGCGGACGCGGCCTCATCGGCCATTTCACGAGCCTTGGTCTCGGCGGCCTCGGCGGCGGCGGCGAGATCAGCCTTCAGTCGGTCATAGGTCGCGGTCCAATCCACGACGGCTTGCTCGGCCTCGGCCTGGCTCATGCCGCCATGGGTGGCGAGGGATTGCACGAGGTCGGCGCGATCGGCCGGCGAGTCGGTTCCGTCGGGTTTGAAATAACGCCCCAGGGCCATGCCGACCTCGCGCTTGGCGCGCACCGTGGACGCGGCGCTGGCGGTCTCGTCGCGTCCGCCGAGCATCTCTTCGCCGAAGCTCGCGAGGGTGTCGCCCGACTGTTTCATCGCGTCCTTGGCCAGATCGCCCGCGCCGTCGGCGAGCGCGGCGGCCGGCTGGCCGGCCGCGGACAAGCCGCCGCCCACGATCTTGGAAAGATCACCCAGCGCCCAGCCCGCGCCGGCGGAAACAAAAAGCACGCCCGCGACCGTGGCGGCGCACCAGACGCAGAAGCCGTGCAACCAGCCCGGCGCACCCGATCCGATCCGGAGAAAGCGCCCCGCGACCCAGCCGCCAAACCACAGCGAGACGACCGCGCTGACGCCTTGGATAATCACCGCGCCCATGCCGAGATCGGCCACGGGGGTTTCATTGGAGAGCGGGCTGTAGAGCGCGAAACCGAGGCCGGCGCCCAGCATCATAAACAAAACCTGCAACGCGATGGCCGCGCTGACACCGGCGAGGATCGCTCCCCAGCAGACGTTGGAAACGCGGGTGCAGCCGCAAACGGCGCGGCCCGCGTCGGACCGGCCGGCGAGGGAGGCGTCGGTGAGAAGTTGAGAGGCAGAGGGATTCGGTTGGGTATTCATGAAAAAACGAGGAAGTGGGGTGATGACGCGCGCGATCAGCGGCCGAGAATTTTGGCGGCCACAAAGATGATGCCGGCGCCGATCAGGCCTCCGCCGAGGATCATGTAGATGACCGAGTAACCGATGGCGGCGAAGAGAGGCAGATGAGGAAGTAGCGTGTGCATGGAATGGATATACGAAAATGGCGGGAATAAAACGGGGAGCGGATCAGCGCTTGGCGCGCTTGGCCGGCTTGGTGGATTTGGCCGGCTTGGTCGCGCCGGATTTTTCGGTTGCGAGGGCGGCGGCGTTAACCTTGCGGGAAAGGTCGGTGAGTTTCTGGTTCGCCGCGCCTTCCTCGTCCAAGGTGGCCTGAAGCAACTCGGCGATTCGGGTTTCGCCGAGTGCTACCGCAAAGGCGCGGGCCGTGCCGTAGGCGGCCATCTCGTAGTGCTCCACACGCTGGGCCGAACCGATCAGCGCGGCGTCCCGCACGGCGTCCGGGCCGGTGGCGGAGACGGCCTCGGCGGCCTCCTCGACCAAGCCCTTCATGGCGTGGCAAACCTTGCCCTTGGCCGGGAGCCCCAGGATTTTGAGCGCCTCGACGAGGCGTTGCACATGCCCGCGCGTCTCTTCCAGGTGGGCGGAAATATCCGCCTTCAGCGCGGGAGCGGAGGCGGCCTTGACCATCTTGGGCAGAGCCTTGGTGAGCTGGGTCTCCGCGTGATGGAGATCTTTGATTTCGTTGATAAAGAGAGCACGCAAGGTGGGTAGCGAAGACATGGTGGGCAGGGGGATTTCCGGACGCGGGAATCGCGTTCCGATGAACCCAACCATACGTCCTCAACCCGCCGCCGCCTATGGGGTCTAGTCTCATCAGGCCAACCCCGATCACCAACCGGGGTCCGCCCCCGCGATGCATGGACGGCAGTCCGCCCACCCTTCCACTCTCGTCACCAACGCGCCACTACACCCGCCCGATCCGGTTGCCGCCGACCAGACGGCTGATGCCGACAAACAACGTCTCGGCGAAGTTCAACCGGTGCTGCGGCCGGTGGAAAATCGTCCACTCGCGTCCCGGCGGCTTGCGTCCCAGCGGCAACGCGACCAGCAGACCGCGCGCGATTTCCTCGCTGGCGATCCACGCGGGGAAAATCCCCACGCCGATGTCGAGCCGCACCAGTTCCTTGATGACCTCCTCGTTGCCGATCTCGATGAACGGCTGGATCGCCAGACCCTCCAAGCGCATGTGTTCGTCGATCAGCCGCTTCGTGAACGACCGGCTCTCCGCCAGCACGTAGCGCTGCCGCTCAATCTCCGCGCGGTTCACCCGCCCGGCGCGCGCCCACGGATGCATCGGATTCACGATGAACGAGAGTTCGTCGCGCGCGATGTCGACAAACGTCAGCCCGCGGTGCTCCGGTGTGCGCGGACTCAACCCCAGGTCGATGCGTCCCGCGGCCACGTCCTGCGCGATGCCCGCCGCCGGCCCCTGTTCGATCTGGATCGTGACCTCCGGGAAGCTCTCCTTGAACTCCCGGATCACCGCCGGCACCAGATACTGGCACGCCGTCGGGCTCGCCCCCAGCCGCAGACGCCCGCGCCGCCAGTCCGTCCGCGGCCCGCCGCGGTTGCCCAGAGTCGCCACCGCCTCGAGCACGCGCTCCGCCTCCGGCAAAAACGCCGCGCCCTCCCGACTCAACGTCACGCTGCGCGTCGTGCGTTCAAACAACCGCATGCCCAACGACTCCTCGAAACTCTTCAACGCGTGCGAGACCGCCGACGGCGTCAGATGCAATTGCCGCGCGGCCTGCCGCATGTTGCCCGAGCGCGCCACCGACACGAAGACCCGCAATTGCCGCGATTCGATCAGATCGTCCATGCCAGCCGTCGAGCAGGCCGCGTGCCCTTTGTGCGATTTCATTCAACAGTGTATCCAAATAGTTTCGCCGTATAAAATACTCCCGGACCGTCCGATGGCACCACCGGTGCTGAAACGTTCGCATGAGCAAACGAGCAGCCAAGCCCGCGACCGACCGGCCGGCGCACCCGCGCCGGGTGAGCATCGGCTATGTGCCGCTCACCGATTGCTCGCCGTTGATCGTCGCGACCGAACTGGGCATCTTCGAGCGTTGGGGGCTGGAGGTCAGGCTCTCGCGCGAGGCCGGCTGGGCGACCGTTCGTGAAAAAATGCTCCACGGCGAACTCGACGCCGCCCACGCCCCCGCGAGCATGGTGTTCGAAATGAGCCACGGGCTCGACGTCTCGCCCGTGCCCAGCCTCACCGGCCTCGTGCTCGCGCACAACGGCAACGCCATCACGCTCTCGCACGAGCTGCGCGCGCTCGGCGTCACCGATGCGTTTTCTCTGCGCGAAGTCATCCGTGCGCATCCCGGTCGGCGGTTCACCTTTGCCGGCGTGCTCAAATACTCCTCCCAGCACTACCTCATGCGCCGCTGGCTCCAGTCCGGCGGCATCAACCCGGACCACGACGTCGACATCGCCATCGTGCCCCCGCCGCTCGTGGCCGAGTGCATGGAGCGCGGCCACCTCGACGGCTACTGCGTCGCCGAGCCCTGGAGTTCCGTCGGCCTCATGAAAGGCGTCGGTTGGTGCGTCACGCTCACCTCAGAGCTCGACCCCATGCACCCCGAGAAGGTCTTCATGGTCCGCGCCGAGTTCGAGCGCGACCGGCACGACGACCATCTCCACCTGATCGCCGCCCTCATCGAGGCCGCCCGCTGGTGCGACGCCCCCGCCAATCGTCGCAAGCTCGCCTCGCTGCTCGCCCTGCCCCGCTACCTCGACGTGCCCGAGGCCGCGCTGCGCAACGCCCTCATCGGCCCCTTCCGCATGGGCGACGGACGCACCTGCGACGCCGCCGACGCCATCGTGTTCAACCGCGACGACGCCTCGCGCCCGAGCCCCGAAAAAGCCCGCTGGGTCGTCGAACAGCTCCGCCGCCACCACCTTGAGGCCAACCTGCCCGCGCTCACCGCCGCCAACATCCGCAGCCTCTACCGCGAAGACATCTACGACCAGGCGCTCGCGCTGCTGCCGGCCGCCTGAGCGCCTTCCCTTTCCCAGCCCAACCGACCACCACCCGACCCACATCACCATGAGCATTCGTCGCCTGCCCTCCGCCCTCGACTCCGAGGCCGACCTGACTCCGCGCTGCCGCCGCGTTTCCACCGACTCCGCCACCACCGCCGCGCTGGCCGATTTCGAGGCCGGCCAACCCGATGCATTCCGCGGCCTCGAGGCCAAGGGCTGCGCCCACCAACCCGGCCAACCCTGCACCGAGTGCGCGCGCGTCTCCGGCGACCTCATCAAATCGTCCGACGACCTCGTCGCCGCCAGCGTCGAACAGGCCATCATCCGCGCGATCTTCCCGCATGACGCCTCCCGTCGCGAGTTCCTGCGCCGCGTCGGCAAGGGCACCGCCGCCGCCATCGTCGCGTCCATGTTCAACCTCGACATGCTGCACTCCATGGCCGCCGCCCCCATGAAGCCCGGCACCATCGAAAAACCCGACCTCTCCATCGGCTTCATCCCCATCACCTGCGCCACGCCCATCATCATGTCCGAGCCGATGGGCTTTTATGCCAAGAACGGCCTCAACGTGAAGGTCCGCAAAGCCGCCGGCTGGGCCGTCGTGCGCGACTGGGCCATCAACGGCGAGGTCGACGCCGCCCACATGCTCAGCCCCATGCCCCTGGCCATCACCATGGGCGCCGGCTCCAAGGCCATGAACTTCCTCATGCCCGCCGTGGAGAACATCAACGGCCAGGCCATCACCCTCCATCTCAAGCACAAGGACAAGGTCAAGGGACCGCAGGACATGAAGGGCTTCCGCTTCTGCGTGCCGTTCGACTACTCCATGCACAACTACCTGCTGCGCTACTACCTCGCCGAAGGCGGTCTTGATCCCGACAAGGACGTTTCCATCCGCGTAGTGCCGCCGCCCGAGATGGTCGCCAACCTCAAGGCCGACAACGTCGACGGCTACCTCGCGCCCGACCCCTTCAACCAGCGCGCCGTGTATGAGAACTGCGGATACTTGTTCAAGCTCACCAAGGACATCTGGCCCGGCCACCCCTGCTGCGCCTTCGCCATCTCCGAGGAGTTCACGCAGAAGAACCCCAACACCTTCATGGCCCTCTGGCGCACCATCATCGAGGCCACTTACTTCTCCTCCGATCCGGCCAACCGCGACGCCATCTCCAAGGCCATCTCGCCCACCAACTACCTCAACCAGCCCGAGATCGTGCTCAAGCAGGTGCTCACCGGCCGCTACGCCACCGGCCTCGGCACCATCGCCAACGTGCCCGACCGCATCGACTTCGACCCCATGCCCTGGACCGCCATGGCCAAGTGGATCCTTTCGCAAATGGTCCGCTGGGGCCAGATCGGACCCGACGTCGATTTCAACCAGATCGCCGCCAAGGTCTACCTCGAGGCCGGCTGCACCGACCTCATCAAAGACATGGGCCTCCAGGTCAAACAGCCCGTGCCCACCGGCTACAGCATCATGGGCAAGCCCTTCGATCCCGCCGATCCCGTCGGCTACGCCAAGAGCTTCGCCATCACCCGCGCCTGAGCCGCCCCCCCGAGATCAACGTAGCGAAACGGCGGAGCCGTTTCGTCCGATCAGCCCGCCGTTTCGCTACAGCCCATCCGCTCCTCCACGCATTCGACATGCCCGTTTTCCTAGACAAATTCGCCCGCCGCTTCGCGCCCTACATCCTGAGCCTGCTCTTCGCCTTTCTGCTGATTGTCGTCTGGGCCGCGCTCACCCAACCGCCCAAGTTCAACGTCGCCGCGCACACGCCCGACCAGCTCGAGCTTATGGAGATGAACGGCGATGTGGTCCGCGACGAGGCCGGCGACTACCAGCTCAACACCGCCAAGCTCGGCGGCATCCCCGGCCCCGGTGCCGTCTGGGAAAAAATGCGCAGCGAGACCGCCGAAGCCTTCGTCAAAAAAGGCACCAACGACCACGGGATCGCCTGGCTCATCGGCTACACGCTGCAACGCTTCTTCACCGGCTTCGTCGCCGCGTCCGTCGTCGCCATCCTGCTCGGCGTGCTGATCGGCCTGTCGCCGCTGCTGTTCAAGGCGCTCAATCCCTTCATCCAACTCCTCAAACCCATCTCGCCGCTGGCCTGGATGCCCCTGCTGCTCTACACCGTGAAGGACCCGTTCTGGACCGCCATCCTCGTGGTCTTCATGGCCTCCCTCTGGCCCACCGTGGCCAACACCGCGTTCGGCGTGTCCAACCTGCGCAAGGACTACCTGCGTGTGTCCGCCATGGTCGAGATGAGCTTCGCCCGCCGGCTCTTCGCCGTGATCCTCCCGGGCGCCGCCCCGACCATCATTGCCGGCCTGCGCATCTCCTTCGGCTCCGCGCTCGTCGCGGTCGTGCCCGCCGAGATGCTCCTCGGCGAACTCGGTATCGGCTACCTCTCCTGGATCGAGTGGAACAACCTCGATATCAGCGGCGTGCTCTTCGCCATCATCGTGGTCGGCATCGTCGGGGTGCTGCTCGACACCGCCTTCAGCAAACTCGCCGGACGATTCACCTACACCGAAGCCTGATCCCAAGGAGAACGGACATTCCTGTCCGTTCCCACCTCCCCGTCCGTATTCAATGAACAAATACCTTTACATCGACCACGTTGGCAAAAGCTACCCGTCCCTCGATCCCGCTGCACCTCGAGGCTCCAGTGTCACCGTTTTTCAGGACGTCACCTTCGAGCTCCGCAAGGGCGAGTTTATGAGCATGATCGGCCACTCCGGCTGCGGGAAAAGCACCCTGCTCAACATCCTCGCCGGCTTCGACCAGCCCTCCGCCGGCGGCGTGTTTCTGGAAAACAAACCCATCACCAAGCCCGGCCTCGAACGCATGGTCGTCTTCCAGGGCTTCGCCCTCATGCCCTGGCTCACCGCCTCCGAAAACGTGCGCCTCGCCGTGCGCCAGGCCAACCCCGGCTGGACCGCCCCCGAGATCGACGCGTGGACCGCCAAATACCTCGACCTCATGAACCTCACCGGGGCCGCCCGCAAACGCCCCGCCCTGCTTTCCGGCGGTATGCGCCAACGCGTCGGCCTCGCCCGCGCCTTCGCGGTCAACCCCAAGCTCCTCCTCCTCGACGAACCCTTCGCCCAGATCGACGCGCTCACCCGCGGCTCCATCCAGGACGAACTCATGCGCATGTGGGCCGACACCGGCAGCACCGTCTTCATGGTCACCCACGATGTGGACGAGGCCATTCTCCTCTCAGACCGCATCGCCCTCATGAGCAACGGCCCCGGCGCCGAGCTGGCCGAGATCATCGAGGTCGACATCCCCCGTCCGCGCACCCGCGCCTCGTTGATCGACGACCCGCGCTACCTGCGGCTGCGCAACCGCATCCTGCAATTCCTCGTCGCCGGCTCCAAGCGTCCCCCGGCGCCGCCGGTCACCGCGCCCAGGCCGGTGCCCGAGCCTGTCGGCGGCTGATCGTCCGACCATCCCGCGCACCGCGTCTCCCGCGCCCTTCCCTTTTCCGGAAAACCCTCCGGAACACGTCCCGCCTGTGTCCGCAAACCTCCGTCCGCAACCTCCCTCACTCCCATGACCAAAGCCAAACTCACCGAACTGATCCTCACCGCCAAGGCCGCCAAGAAAACCTCCTGGGCCGCCATCTCCCAGGCCTCCGGGCTGTCCGAGATCTACACCGTGTCCGCCTGCCTGGGCGAAAACGCCCTGCCCCCGGACTCCGCCGCCAAGGTGGCCGCGTTCCTCGACCTCGGCGAGGACGTCGCCTTCGCCCTCACCGAGTTCGCCAACAAGGGCGAGGCCGCCTCGACCGTATCCAAGGAACCGTTACAATACCGCTTCCAGGAAATCATCTACGTCTACGGCACCACCCTGAAGGCCGTCATCGAGGAGAAATTCGGCACCGGCATCATGAGCGCCATCGACTTCACCATGGACGTTGAAAAAGTCCCCGATCCCAAGGGCGACCGCGTCAAGGTCGTCATGTGCGGGAAGTTCCTTCCCTACAAAACCTGGTGACCGTCGCGCCCGCACATCCATGAATGCGCGGACGAATTCTTAGAAATACAATTCACTTCGTTTATCGTTCGAAACCCGCCCCGGGCATCGCCGGTGCTGTTTCACCCGCCCGTAACGCGGCCGGTCGCACCCGGTCGCCAACACCGTCCAGC
>JBDRJH010000357.1:0-22942 GCA_043815125.1 Verrucomicrobiota bacterium | reverse complement strand
AGGCCGGGATGGCGCTGGAGGGGCCGCGCACAGGCGCGCGGGTCGTCGCTGAAAGGGTTTTGGAAATCTGAAACGAACTGTCGTCGTTTTCGCGGTCCTCGTGGACTCAAGAGACTCCCGTTTGCCGCCCGGTCGGAGGGCGGGGTTCGCCGGTTTCGGCGGGCGGCAAACGGAAATGTCCTGGTCCCGGATGAGGGGGGCGGAAAAGACAACAGGCGACCCGGGTTTCGGGTCGCCTGTGGGCGAAAGGGTTACTTGCGGAGGTTGAGCTTTTGGAGGAGCTCGGTGTATTTCGCGAGGTCGTGGCGCTTCACGTAGTCGAGCAGCTTGCGACGGCGGGAGGCCATCTGCAGCAGGCCGCGGCGGCTGTGGAAGTCCTTGCGATGGGTGCGAAGGTGCTCGGTCAGGTGATTGATGCGGGCGGTGAGGAGCGCGATCTGGACTTCGGACGAGCCGGTGTCTTTTTCGTGCTTTTTGTATTCTGCGATGATCTCGGGTTTTACGACGGTGGACATTGGTTTTTTGTTAATGGATATTACACGACTGTAGGGAGCCTTTGCAGGCTCCGTGCCACCAGTCTCGCGGAGGCGAAACCGGCGTCACCGTTGACAACCCCGACAAGTCGGGGCCAGTCATGGTGGAACTCCGCAACCGACGGAGTTTCACTAACGCAAGGGGCTAAATTCCTGAAACGGCCAACGGTCGGCAAGCACAATTTTTGCAAAAGCTTCGACGCGGAGCCGCGGGTTCAACCGGCGCGAAAGTGCAGCTTCTTGACGCCGGCGCAGGCGGGCAACGCCTGAATGCGTTCGAGGATGGTGGCGCGGTGGCGGAAGAGTTCGTTTTTGACCACCGAGTGGTTGACGAGCACGAGCAACTGGCCGCGCGCGTCGATTTGCACGGGGTGCGAGTAGTTGGCGTTGGCCGGGCCGACGATGGCCGGCCACTCGGCGCGGATGGTGTGCTCGGGGGCGTCGCGGCCGACCTGGAACTTGTTGAGCAACTCCTCGACGAGTTCGGTGAGAGGTTTGGTGGCGCGTTTGACCTGACGCCTGGGCTCGTCGAAGGGGATGCCGCGCAGGTCGCCGATCAGCTCCTCGGCGAGGCGGCTGAAGGTGTGCGGTTGTTTTTTCGAATCGGCCACGGCTCGCAGGGTCAGTCCTTGCCGGCGCGGATGTCGAGTGCGTCGCGCAGTCCGTCGCCGAGGAAGTTGAGCGAGAGCAGGGTGAGGGCGAAGATCGAGCCCGGGCCGATGAGCAGCCAGGGGGCGTCCTCCATCTTTTCGGCGCCGTCCTTGATGAGTGTGCCCCAGGAGCTGAGCGGAGCGTCCACGCCGAGACCGAGAAAGCTCAAAAACGACTCCAGCAGGATGACCGCGGGGATGGTCAGCGTGGTGAACACGACCACGGGGCCCAAGAGGTTGGGCACGATGTGGCGAAAAATGATGCGGGCCGGACTGTAGCCAAGCGAGCGGGCGGCCTCGATGTATTCCATTTTTTTGATCGAGAGCACCTGCCCGCGCACGATGCGCGCCATGGTCAGCCACTCGACCGCGCCGATGGCGGCGAACAGGCCGAGGATACGCCCCGCGCCCTGCAGGTCGGACAGCCAGGTAAAACCGCGCAGCCAGGCGTCGAGCCGGTCCATGGGCTCCTTGAGGAAAACCATCATCAGGATGACGAAGATGGTGAAGGGCAGGGCGTAGATGATGTCGACGATGCGCATCATCACGCGGTCGGTGCGCCCGCCCGCGTAGCCGGACACGGCGCCGTAGGAGACGCCGATCACGAGCGCGACCAGCGACGCGACCGCGCCGACCATCAGCGAAATACGGCCGCCGTAGAGGATGCGCGCAAACAAGTCGCGGCCATGGATGTCGGTGCCCAGCCAGTGGTCGCCGGAGGGCGGGGTGGCGCCGAGCGCGAGGTTCTGGTCCGAATAGGACAGGTCGAGCAGCGCCGGCAGCAGCAGGCAGGCAAGCGCGAGCGCGAGCACGAACACGCCGCCGGCGAGCGCGGGGCGGTTGGCGCGCAGACGGCGCCAAGCGTCGGCGCCGAGCGAGTTGCCGGTCTCGATGTTTTCGGGGAGGCGTTTTTTTCCGAACATCACTCGAACTTCAGCCGCGGGTTGAGCCAGACCTGCACGATGTCGACGAGCAGGTTGAGGCCGATGATGAGGATCGCGTAGAGCAGCACCGTGCCGAGCACGAGGGGTTGGTCGCGGTTGAAGGCGGACTCGACAAACTGTCGGCCCAGGCCGGGAATCTGAAAAATCGTCTCGATGACGAACGACCCCGAGATCACGCCCGCGATGGCCGGTCCGAGAAACGACACGACCGGCAACAGCCCGCCGCGCAACGCGTGTTTAAATATGACGCGCAGCTCGCCGGCGCCCTTGGCCCGCGCGGTGCGGATGTAGTCCTGCGAGAGCACCTCAAGCAGGCCACCGCGGGTGAGGCGCGCGATGTAGGCGGCGTAGACCAGGCCGAGCGTCACCGCCGGCAGCACGCGGTCCGACGGAAAATACCAGCCGGACGCCGGCAGCCAGCGCAGCCAGATCGCAAAGACCAGCACCAGCAGCGGCCCCATCACAAAGGTGGGCACGCAGATCCCGAGCATGGCGAAACTGGATGCGGTGTGGTCCAGCCAGGTGTTGCGTCGGGCCGCGGCGAGGATGCCGAGCGGCAAGCCGACGCCGAGGGCGACGAGCAGAGCCCAGCCGCCGAGCTCGAGCGAGACGGGCAGCTTGGCGGCGACGATTTCGTTGATGGTGCGGTTGGTGTATTTGGTGGAGTAGCCGAGATCGACGCCGAAGGCGGCCTTCAGGTCGAGGCCGTCGCCGTCGAGCAGGCGCCACGGCGCGAAGGTCTTGGGGCAGAGGTTCCAGAGGTAGCGCGCGTATTGCTCGCCGAGCGGACGGTCGAGGCCGTAGTAGGCGTTGAGGTTTTTCAACACCTCAGGCGACACGGCGCGCTCGGTCGTGAACGGCCCGCCCGGCACCAGCCGGATCATGAAGAACGTGGCGGTGAGGATGATGAGCAGGACCGGGATCGTCTCCAGGAGGCGTCTGGCGATAAAGCGAAACATGCGCGGCGTCGGGCACGTTGCGCGGGCGCGCGTGACGTGGCCAACAGATTTTCAAGCGGCGAATGGAGAGCGGACATTCCTGTCCGTTCTCCTTGCCGGACGCTTCCACCGCCTGCCCCAAAGGCCGCCTCAGTCTTTCCTGCGGTCCGTATCGCCTGCCTTGCCGCCCGCCGCCGGCAGGGCGCCGTCGCCGGCCATCTCGCGCAGCACGGTGCCGATGTAGGGGATGAGCTGCTTCTTGCGGCTGACGATGCCGGGCAGGTCGAAGATTTCGTCGTCCTCCACGCAGGGGTAGGCGATGCGCTCGATGAACTCGGGCGCGCCCTTGACCAGCAGCAGCGAGTTCTGGGTGTTGATATCCGTGATGAGCAGGCAGGCGAACAGCAGCCTTTCCTCGCGGACCAGATCCTCAAGCGCGCTCGCGAGTTTCTTCTGATGCTGCCAGAAGTTGCCGAAGCCGAGCTCCTCGACCTGCGAGACGGAGAACCGCGTGCCGTCCTCTTCGTAGATCTTGAAGTCGGAGCGGATGACGCTCTCGGCCGGGCTGGCCAGAATGACCGAGCCGGAGCTGAAGATGGTGTCGGCCAATTGGCGGGAATCGACTCCGGCGATCTTGGACAACCAGTCGAGCAGCAACCCGTCCTTCTCGGTGGAGGTCGGGCTGTTCAGGTGCAGCGTGTCGGAAATAATGCCGCTCATCATGATGCCCGCGATCTCGGGCGAGGGGAGCAGTCCGTCGCGACGGAACAAGTCGGCGATGATCGTGCAGGTCGACCCGACCGGCTCGTTGATGAAGAGGATGGGCTGCTGGGTGGCCAGCGAGCCGATGCGGTGGTGGTCGAGGATCTCGGTGATGGTGACCTGGTCGGCGCCGGTCACGGCCTGGGTCATCTCGTTGTGGTCGACGAGCACGAGCCGGGTGCGGGAGGGCTTGAGCATGTCGGTCTTGGTGAGGATGCCCTGCAGGCGGCCTTCGTCGTCGATCACCATGTAGGCGGCGACGTTGGAGTTGGCGGCCTTTTTGCGCAGCTCGTACAGCCGGATGTCCGGGGAGAGCGAGGGGAACTTCCGGTCGATGAGGCGCTCGAGCATGGTGGCCGAGCGGATGACCCAGGCGGTGCTGGCCGAGTCGTAGGGACTGACGATGAGCGAGATGCCGGCCTCGCGGGCGTGTTCCACGATGTCGTCGTCCACGGGCAGGTTGCCGGTGACCACGAGCAGGCGCACACCGATGTCGATGGACTTGGACTGGATGTCGCGCCGGTCGCCGACGATGATGATCGCCTGCTCGGCCGGGATGCCGTCGTGCTGGGAAACCTTGCCAAAGGAGTGCACGTCCATGGCGCCGACGCGCACGAACAGCTCTTCCTGCCGGTCGGGCTCGGTGCTGTGGATGACGACGGCCTTGAGGGCGCGCACGATGTGATTGATCGACGTGTGGACCTTGCGCATTTCGCGAGGCTCGCGGATGCGCGGCACGAAGAAGCCGCCAAGTTGAAAAATGGAGACCGAGCCGAGCACACGCTGGTCGGGGCAAACCACGGGCAGCACGCGCACGTCGTGGGTGTCGATGAGTTCCAGCGCCTCGGCACAGGTGGCGTCCGCGTTGACCGAGACGACGTTGTTGACCATCACGTCGCGCACGCGCGGGGTCACGTCGCTGAGCAGGACGGGCAGGGGCTGGTTGAACTTTTCGAGGATGGTGTCGATGCGGGCGTTGGAGTTGCCGCACCGGGCCGCGACGTATCCCTCGATGCCCCGCGCCTGTTTGTAGGCGGCGTAGGCGATGGCGGAGCAGATCGAATCGGCGTCGGGATTCTTGTGGCCGATGATGTGGGTGATGGGGGCGGACATGGATGATGGATGCGGTGCGCGGCAGTGCTGCTGTTAATCAGGGTTGAGCCATGCTTTGCATAGTTTGGGAAACAAAAAACCCGAGGGCCAAGGCCCCCGGGTTGGGTATTAAGAAACTTATGGGAGGTATTAGGTGCCGCCAAGGCCGGCCACGGCTGTGCCGCTACTGCCATCAACATTCTCTTCCACGAATCGAGCAGAGCTCGTGCTGGCAATCGTTTTACGAATGTTATTTGTTTTGCTGCCTCTGGAATCTACCAAAACGCCGTCTCCACTCGCACCGTCAGTCAAACCCAGATCTTTGTAGAAGCTGGAAACATTACCTCCGAGAAAGACAATGTAGCCTCCCTCGTCTAGGTAAACGCCGTCAGTATCAGACCATTCATTGCCGGCCTCCAAGAGACCGCGTGTAAAGGCAATAGGCTTTGTAGCACCGTCGCCAGTCTTCAGGCCTCCAACAACTCCGTAGGCAAGGATATGCGAGGGAAAGTTGGTGGAAAAGTTCTGCTTATTTTCATCAATAATTGTGGAAACGTTAGCGTTGTCTTCAGCGGATGTCGGTGCTTTGTCTGCGGCGGAAACCCAAAGGTTGGCATCCGCTAGAGCGCCATTCACAGCCAATGCAGCGGCAAAAAGATCGACGGTTATGGCAGTGCCGCCACTGCTGCCTGCAGGACGTCCAAAAGAGGCAGTTCCTGCGGGGAAAACGTTGGCAGCGGGGAGCCTATCGTTGTTGTCCGCAGCGTAAATCAGAGCGGCATTACCGATCTGACGAAGGTTCGAGCTGTCAACGGCGCGGCGGGCGGTCTCGCGGACCTTTCCGACGGTGGGAATCACGATCGCGGCCAGAATGCCGATAATCGCGATAACCGTGAGCAGTTCGATGAGGGTAAAGCCCTTTTGGGCACGACGAAATGTTTTAGTCATAGGGGTGAAGAACATCCCCAAACGTGCTCCGGTCCCTCGCTTATTCAAGCAGAAACTCTCAACTTAATCTTCCCCGACGTTACTTCCCGCGCAGGCTGGACAACCCGCGAGCGGCCTTCCTACGTTTGTCCGAATGAAGATTTATCTGGATGGGCAATTCGTCGATGCAGCAGACGCCAAAGTCTCCGTGTTTGACCACGGACTCCTCTACGGTGACGGAGTCTTCGAGGGCATCCGGATCTACGGCGGCAATATCTTCCGGCTCGATGAACACCTCGAGCGCCTCGAGTATTCCGCCAAGGCCCTCCTCCTGGAGATGCCCTGGACCCGCGCCGAGATCGCCGAGGCCACCAAGGAGACCTGCCGCCAAAACAACCTGACCGACGGCTACATCCGCCTCGTTGTCACCCGCGGTGTCGGCGACCTCGGCCTCTCGCCGTGGCTCTGTCCCAAGCCCTCCATCTTCATCATCGCCGCCAAGATCGCGCTGTATCCGCCGGAATACTACACGACCGGCCTGGCCATCGTCACCGTCGCCACCCGGCGCATCGGGCCCGCCGCGCTGCCGCCCGCCGTCAAGTCCCTCAACTACCTCAACAACATCCTCGCCAAGATCGAGGCCAAGCAGGCCGGCTGCCTCGAGGCCATCATGCTCAACGAGCAGGGCTACGTCGCCGAGTGCACCGGCGACAACCTCTTCATCATCCACAAGGGCGAGATCATCACCCCCGCCGCCTCGCAGGGCGCGCTCAAGGGCATCACCCGCGACGCCATCTTCGACATCGCCAAGGAACTCGGCATCCCCATGCGCGAGGCCAACATCACCCGCTACGACGTGTGGAACGCCGACGAGTGTTTCCTCACCGGCACCGCCGCCGAGGTCATCCCCGTCATCAAGCTCGACGGCCGCCGCATCGGCACCGGCGAGCCCGGCGTCGCCACCAAGCGAGTGCTCGAGGCCTTCCGCCGCCGCGTGCTGGTCGAGGGTGATCGCATCTAGGATCCGCCCCCGGTCGTATAATGATTGTCGTCGCCGGTCCCGGCCGGCGGCGTTCCCCTGACCGCGACCGGCCTTCACCGCGTCTCACCGGCGCACCCCGCCGGTCTCGCCGGGCCACAATGGCCCGTGTCGCGGGGCGCCTCCCCGTTCTTTTCACGCCTTAAGCCATTGCCAGCGGCGTCCCGCCGCCTTGGCATGAACGCTGCAAGGTCGAGCCGTCGCGCAATTCGCGTTACAATTTTTCGTCCGGCGAGTCGTAATATCCAACGAATCCCCTTATCATTTATCCATGCCCAGCCCCCTCAAATGCGACCTCTGCAGCCAGCCTGCGACCGTGCACCTCACGCAAATCGTGAACAACAAGGTGCATAAGGTCGATCTGTGCGAAGCCTGCGCCCAGGCCAAGGGAGTCACCGACCCCGGCGGCTTCTCGCTGTCGGACCTGCTCGTCAAGGCCTCCCTCAACCCCGAGGCCGCCGCCACCGGCCTGCGCTGCGAGGCCTGCGGCTTCACCCAGGCCGACTTCAAGAAGCACGGTCGCTTCGGCTGCCCGCAGTGCTACGAAACCTTCAGCTCCATGGTCGAGCCCATGCTCGACAACATGCACAAGGGCAACGTCCACACCGGCAAGGTCCCCAGCCGCGCCGTCGAGCGCAAGACCCGCGAGGACCGCCTCCGCGAACTCGAGGCCCATCTCCAATCCGCCATCAAGGACGAGCGTTACGAAGACGCCGCCCGCTACCGCGATGAAATCACCCAAGCCAAGCAATCCTCCGGCACGCAGTCGCTCGCGCGCTGACCAGGCCATGACCATCGACGCCCTGCTCAAATCCCGCTCCGAGCTGACCGACGCGGCCAGCAGCAAGTGCGCGATCGTCCTCATGACCCGCATCCGCCTGGCCCGGAACCTCGCCTCCCGACCCTTCCCCGGCTGGGCGCCCGACGCCGAGCGCGCCGAGATCCTCCAGGCCTGCCGCGAGGCCGTGGCCGCCGCCGCGCCCATGAAGCGCGCCCTCGACACCCCCGTGTCCGATCTCTCCGAGCTGCAAAAACTCATGCTCGTCGAGCGCCACCTCATCTCCCGCGAACTCAGCGGCGCCAAGTCCGCCGCCGGCGTCGTCATCAACAAGGACCAGTCCATCTCGGTCATGATCAACGAGGAGGACCACCTGCGCATCCAGGTCCTCCGCGCCGGCTTCCAGCTCAAGAAAGCCTGGAACACCATCAACGCCCTCGATAACGAACTCGAGCAACGCCTCGACTACGCCTTCGACTCCCGCGTCGGCTACCTCACCGCCTGCCCGACCAACCTCGGCACCGCCATGCGCGCCTCCGCCATGATGCACCTGCCCGCGCTCGTCATCTCCGGGCAGATGGAAAAGATCGTCCGCGCCGTCAACCAGCTCGGCATGGTCGTGCGCGGCCTCTTCGGCGAAGGCTCCGACGCCTCCGGCAGCATCTTCCAAATCTCCAACCAGACCACCCTCGGCGAATCCGAGGAGGACATCATCAAGCGCCTCGGCAGCGTGCTCGAATCCATCGTCGAACACGAACTCAACGCCCGCGGCAAACTCCTCGAAACCGATCCCCGCAAGCTCTACGACAAGATCGGCCGTGCCTACGGCATCCTCCAGAACAGCCACGTGCTCAGCTCCAGCGAGGCCATGAACCTGCTCTCGCTCATCCGCCTCGGCGTCGACCTGCGCCTCTTCCCCGAGGACTGCCGCGCCGCCGTCGACCGCCTCTTCATCGAGGCCCAGCCCGGCCACGTGCAAAGCACCGTCACCGAGGAACTCGAGCCCGCCCGCCGCGACGCCCTCCGCGCCGAACACCTTCGCAAGGAATTCGCAGGATTTGCCAAACCGTCCGAGACCAATCACGATCAGAACTAACCCAACGCCACCACGCCCATGGAACCGATGAACAACTTCACGCCACGCGCGCAGCAGGTCCTCGCCCTCGCCCGCAAGGAAGCCGACCGCTTCCACCACAACTACGTGGGCACCGAGCACATCCTGCTCGGCCTCATCAAGCTCGGCCAGGGCGTCGCCGTGAGCGTGCTCCAGAAGATGGGCCTCGACCTCGAGACCGTGCGCAACGCCGTCGAGAAACAGGTCGGCACCGGCCAGGACTCCAAGCCCCAGGGCAGCATCCCCTACACGCCCCGCGTGAAGAAGGTCCTCGCCCTCGCCGGCAAGGAAGCCAAGGCCCTCAACCACTCCTACGTCGGCACCGAGCACATCCTCCTCGGCCTGCTCCGCGAGGGCGAAGGCGTCGCCGCCCGCGTGCTCAAGACCCTCGACATCGACATCGAGCGCACCCGCAACGAAATCCTCCGCGAACTCGACCCGCAGTTCTCCGGCTCCGAGGAAGGCGCCGGCTCCGGCGAAGAGGGCGACCCGGCCGCCGCCGGCGCCTCCGCCCGCGACGACGGCAAGAAGGACGTCAAGACCCCCGCGCTCAAAGCCTTTGGCCGCGACCTCACCGAACTCGCCCGCAAGGGCGAACTCGACCCCGTGGTCGGCCGCAAAAACGAGATCCGCCGCGTCGTGCAGATCCTCTGCCGCCGCACCAAGAACAACCCCGTCCTCATCGGCGAGGCCGGCGTCGGCAAGACCGCCATCGTCGAGGGCCTTGCCCAGGAAATCGTCGGCGGACTCGTGCCCGAGATCCTGATCGACAAAAAGGTCATCACCCTCGACCTCGCCCTCATGGTCGCCGGCACCAAATACCGCGGTCAGTTCGAGGAACGCATCAAGGCCGTGATGGACGAGATCAAGCGCGCCAAGAACATCATCCTCTTCATCGACGAGCTCCACACCATCGTCGGAGCCGGCGCCGCCGAGGGCGCCATGGACGCGTCCAACATCTTCAAGCCCTCGCTCTCCCGCGGCGAGTTGCAGTGCATCGGCGCGACCACCCTCAACGAATACCGCAAGTATATCGAAAAGGACTCCGCCCTAGATCGCCGCTTCCAGTCCGTGAAGGTCGAGCCGCCGTCCGTCGAGGACACCATCACCATCCTCAAGGGCATCCGCGGCAAGTATGAGGACCACCACAAGGCCGTCTTCACCGACAAGGCCCTCGAGGCCGCCACCAAGCTCTCCGACCGCTACATCACCGGCCGCTTCCTCCCGGACAAGGCCATCGACGTGATGGACGAGGCCGGCTCCCGCGCCCGCATCTCCTCCCTCAACCGTCCGCCCGACATCGAGGATCTCGCCAAGGAGATCGAGGAGGTCTGCGCCCTCAAGGAAGAGGCCATCGCCAAGCAGCACTTCGAGGAAGCCGCCAAGTATCGCGACAACGAGAAACAGCTGCGCCAGCGGCAGGAACAGGTCACCGAGGCCTGGAAAAAGGCCCGCGAGGAAAAACGCGTGAACATCGACGAGGAGATGATGCTCCAGGTCGTCGCCGACTGGACCGGCATCCCGCTCTCCCGCATGGAAAAGAAGGAGAGCGAGAAGCTCCTCGGCATCGAGGCCGAGATCACCAAGGTCGTCGTCGGCCAGGAGCTCGCCGCCGTGGCCATCGCCCGCGCGCTGCGCCGTTCGCGCGCCGACCTCAAGGACCCGCGCCGCCCGATCGGCTCGTTCATGTTCGTCGGCCCCACCGGCGTCGGCAAGACCGAGACCGCCAAGCAGCTCGCCGCCCAGATGTTCGGCAACCAGGACTCGCTCATCCAGATCGACATGTCGGAATACATGGAGAAGTTCGCCATGTCCCGCCTCGTCGGTTCGCCTCCCGGCTACGTCGGTTACGACGAGGGTGGTCAGCTCACCGAGGCCGTGCGCCGCAAGCCCTACAGCGTGGTGCTCTTCGACGAAATCGAAAAGGCCCACCCCGACGTGCTGCAACTCCTGTTGCAGATCCTCGAGGACGGCCGCCTGACCGACTCGCTCGGCCGCGTGATCGATTTCCGCAACACGATCATCATCATGACCTCGAACGTCGGCGCGCAGCTCCTGCAACGCCAGACCTCGATGGGCTTTGCCGCCGCCACCAACACCTTCTCCGACCAGGAAAAAATGCGTGAGAAGGTGCTCGAGGAGGCCAAGCGCGTCTTCAAGCCCGAGTTCCTCAACCGCATCTCGGACATCATCTTCTTCCGTCCGCTGGCGAAGGACGATCTGTTCAAGATCATCGAGATCGAGCTTCGCAAGTTCTGCCAACGCCTCGTTGAGCGCAAGATCACCCTCAGCTTCACCGACGAGGCCAAGGACCTGCTCATCAACAAGGGCTACGACGAAAAATACGGCGCGCGTCCGCTGCGCCGGGCCGTCGAGCACTTCCTGGAGGACCCGCTGGCCGAGGCCATCCTCCGTGGCGAGATCAAGGACGGCGAGTCCGTCGAGGTCGTGCGCGAGGGCGAGCAGCTCAAGTTTAAGTCCGACGCCACGCAGGAGCCCCCGCCCGCCGCCACCGCGGCCGAGGGCGGTGCGGATGATGCCGGCGACAGCGGCAAGTCCTGACTCGCGTAGTTATTTTTTGAATACGCCACAGGCGGGGACCTTACGCGGTCCCCGCCTTTTTTGCGTCTCCCCGCCGTTTCCGTGCCCGGACCTCGAAACGGCTCCCGCCGTTCCGCTACGCGTCGGTCTCTACACGTCGGTTGTCGGCGGCAACGTCGCGCTCACTCTTCGTCGCGGCCGGCGCCGAGGAAGATCCATTGCTCCACGTCGATGCCGTGGCGGTGCAGGGCCTCGGCGTATTCGGGCTTCCGCACCAGACTCTCCGGCGAGTTCATCACCATGTGGATGCGACCGTGCGCGAGGTGCTGGCGCAGCAACAGCATGGACGCGTCGTAGTCGCGGCTGTCGTAGCCGACGCCGATCTTTTTGTAGGCCTCGTCGGTCGAGCCGGCCTCGCCGCGCTGGGTCATCATCTGGTCGGTGGCGAAGGCGCCGAAGCCCGCCCCGCGCCCGTCGTTGTGCAACAGCAGCAGCAGGCCGTGGCCGTGTTCGACGATGTGCTTCACCGACTGTTGCAGCTTGTCGCGGCTGGCGGTGGTGCAGAGCGGGAAACGATTGAAGAGCGAGTCGCTGTGCAGGCGCACCACCGGCACCGGGTTGGCCTCCGGCTTGCCATGCACCAGCACGACAAATTCCTGCGAGGTCACCAGATCGTAGTAGACGTGCACCCGAAACCAGTAGGGCGTCGACAACAGCCCGGCCACCGGATCCTCCGGATGTTGCCGGCGGTGGGTCACCAGCTCGGTGCAATCGACGCTCACCAGCACGCGTCCGGCTCCGATGGCGCGGTGGCCGTTCATCAACGGGTGCCCGGCGGGGATCTGCGCGAACTGTTCGCCGGAGAGCACCACCTCGTTGTCCACCGGCCGGATGGGCAAAAAGTAGCTCGCGGTGTGGATGAAGCGCATCGCTCCGGCCAGCGCGTGCGGGTTGAAGGGCACCACCGGCTCGGGCGGCAGCGCGCGGCGCAGCTCGGAGATCGCGGGCTGCCTGAGGATATGCCCGCCGTCGGCCTTGGAGGTGAGGTAGGCGAGGTTGAACGGACCGGGCTCGAACTCGAGCGTCTCGGTGCCGACGACCTTCAGGCCCTGCGCGTGCATGGCCTCGATCTTGTCGGGGTTGTTGGTCAACACCACGAACTCCGGCGCGATGCCCAGCAGCGTGCAGATGTCGGAAATGTTGTCGTAGTGACGGTGATCCTTTTTGAGCCCGAGCGCCTGGTAAGCCTGGAAGGTCGAGATCTGGTCGAGCGAGGCCTGCACCAGCATCCGGTCGCGGGACTTGCCGACGTAGCCGACACCGCGGCCCTCCTGCATGAGGTAGAAGAGGATGCCGCGGCCCTTGGCGGCGATGACCTTGAACGCGCCCTCGAGTTGCTGCCCGCAGTCGCAGTCGCAGCCGCCGAGCGTCTCGCTGGTCACGCAGGATGAGTGCAGGCGAGTGTAGAGCGGACCGGCCGCGTGAATGTCGCCGTGGGCCAGGGCGAGCACGTAGTGCTTGTCGATGATGTCCTGAAAAATCGTGGCGCGAAACGGTCCGAAGCGTGTCTCCAGGTCGCACTCGGCGAGGTAGAGCGTGGTGCCCAGCATGGGACGCTCGAGCAGGGGATTGCCATCGGCGGCCTGCCCGTGGCGCAGCGCGTCCAACAGCCCCGCCAGATCGTTCTGACCGGAAGTGTTATGCAACATGGAAGCGGAGTCGGACATGAAAGGGGGAGGCACACCCAACCGCAAAAGCGAGCTGCCGGCAACTCTTTGGATTGGCCCACGAAACACACGAAAGGGCTGGTTTTAACGCAGAGGCGCAAAGGTGCGGAGAAACGCAGAGCATTCGATCAGTGTTTCACTCTTTGCGAACTTAGCGTCTCAGCGTCTCTGCGTTGAAATTCTGCTCTAAATGCAGCTTCTCTGATGTGCTTCTGACTAAGCCTCGCAGTCTAAAAAATTCCGTCGCCTCCTTCGTTACCTTCGCGAGAAATTACCCGCCTGATGCCGGTCACCGACCACCACGTGCACCTTTACCCCGAAGCGCTCAACCGCGACCCCGCCGCGTGGGCCGCCGCGCATGGCGAGCCGCACTGGGCGGTTCTTTGCTGTCGCCGGCGCAAGGACGGATCGCCCGTGCAGACCTTTCCCTCGGTCGCCGAACTCCTGCGCGCCATGGATGCCGCCGGCGTCGAGCGCGCCGTGTTGCTCGGCTGGTATTGGCAAAACCCCGACAACTGCACCTGGCAAAATCGTTTCTACGCCGACTGCGTGCGTGCGCACCCCGACCGCCTCTCCGCCTACGCGACCATCCACGCCGGCTCGCCGCCCGCGCTGGTTTCGGACGAATTGCAACGCGCCCGCGACGACGGTCTGAGCGGGCTCGGCGAACTCTCCCCGCATTCGCAGGGCGTGGGCTTCGGCGCCGCCGGGTTTTTGCAGGCGCTGGACCTTGCCGCGACCTGGGAATGGCCGGTAAACCTGCACGTCACCGAGCCGTTGTCGCGACCGTATCCGGGGCGGGTTGACACTCCGTTGGCCGACTTCGAGACGCTGGCCCGCCGCTGGTTTGGCGTGCGGTTCATCCTCGCCCACTGGGCCGGCGGGCTCGACGTGCGCTCGCTGCCCAATGTGCAAGTCGACACCGCGGCCGCCCCGCTCATTTACGGCGATCAGGCTTGGGCAATGATCGGCCGCACGGTCAACCCCGACCAGGTCCTCTTCGGGTCCGACCATCCCCTGCGTTTGTATCCGAAGGACGACCCCGGCGACGGCTGGGGACGTTTTGTGGCCGAGGCCAAGTTTCACCTATAGAGCATTTTAAATAATGATCTCGCCGATTGGAATAGGGAAGCAGGCTGCCTACCTAAGACCGTTCGGCTACCAATGCCCTAGGCGGCTGCGGTCTTTGATTCGAACCTTGGCGACAAGCGGCGACGGTGGGTGAGGCCGAGGCTGAGCGCGCCGAGGCCGGCGAGGGCGGCGAAGGTCGTGGGCTCGGGGATGGCGCCGACGACGGACAACATGCCGGTGTCGTGGAGTTGGCTGGTGTTCCAGCGCAGGGTGGGGTCGAGGTCGGGCAGGTTGAGCTGGGCGAAGGTGCCGCCAAAACTGGAGGCCTCGAAGAGCTGGAAAGTGGCGCCGAACATCGGGGTGAAGTCGTTGATGAGCGTGACGGTGAGGGTGCCGTCGAAGACGAGGTCGCCGGTCACGTTGATGGCGTCGTGGGCGACACCGCGTTCAAGTCCGCCGATTTCCAGCAGGGTGACCGCGGTGTCCTCGAAGGCGAGGTTGCCGTCGATGGTGACCAGGCCTGCGCTGTTGCCGGGGGCGAGGGTGCCGGCGATGGTGAGGGTGCGGCCGGAGGCAAGGTTTACGTTGCCCGAGCCGGTGAGCGACTGGCCGGCGGTGAAGGTGAAGCCGGAGGGTTTGGCGGTGAGGTCGAGGACGCCCGTAGTGCCAAGGTGAATACCGGTGGCGTTGTCGATGGTGCCGAAGACCGAGAGGGCGAGGGTGCCTTCGGTGATGGCGACGCCGCCGTTGAAGGTGTTGGCGCTGGCGAGGGTGAGGGTGCCGGCTCCCGTCTTGACGAGGCCGCCGCTGCCGGAGAGCACGCCGACGAACTCGGCGTCGAGGCCGTTGGTGTCGATGGTCGACGTGTTGGCCGTGGTAAAGTCGACGTAGGCCTTGAGGCTGGAATTGACCACCTGGATCGTGCCGCCGGAGAGGTTGTATTCGGTCAACTCGGAGAGGCTGGAGATGGTGTCGTTGCCGCCGATTTGCAGGGTGCCGCCTTCGTTGAGATTCAGGGCGACCGCGGTGGTCTCATCGAGACCGAGGCGCATGAGCCCGTCCACGCGCAGGGTGCCGCCGTTTTCCACGGTGACGCTGCCGACGGATTGGCCGGATGCAGAGGCGGCGACGGCCACTTCGAAGGTGGCGCCGACGCTGACGAGGGCGTTTTCCCCGGAGATCAACAGCGCGGTGTCGGTTTCGGCGTTTCCGCCGAGGGAGATGTTTCCGTCGCTGGTGATGGAGCCGCCGTCGGACACGGTGATCGTCGCGCTTGAGCCCGCGCCCCCGGCGATGGCGATGCCGCCGTCGGCGTGCAACTGGCCGCCATCGGTGACCGTCAGGGTGGTGTCGGAGCCGGCGCTCGTGGCGAGATAGGCGTAGTAGCTGGTGGTGAGGGCGGATCCGTCGCCGGTGACGAGCACGGTCGTGGTGGTGTCGGCGTTGAGCGCGCCGATTTCGAAGTTGCCGTCGGCGTGCGCGGTGCCGCCGGCGGCAAGGGTGAGGCTGGCCGATGCGTTGGCGCCTTGGGCGAACTGGGCGTGGTTCGTGGTGGAGAAACGGGAATCCGCGCCGGTGACGAGGAGCGTGGATGTCGAGGTGTTGCCCCGGCCGGAGTCGTGGGCTCCGGTCACGGCGTAGTTGCCTCCGTTGGAGACCGTGAGGGTCGAGTCGGCCCGGAGGCCGCCGGCCGCGGCCACCCCGCTGCCGACCAGGAGTTCGGAGCCCGCTCCGGCGATGCTGATGTTTACGGTGGTGTCGGTGTTGCTCGCCACCTCGAGCTGGGTGCCGACGACGACGCGTCCGCCGTTTTCCATGTCGAGGGAGGACTCGGTGCCGATGGTGCTGCCGAGGGTGCCGAGCCGCAGGTAGGCCTGGGCGTCGATCAAGGCGCCGGCGCCGGTCGCCAGGTTGTTCGCGTAGAGAAAAAGGCCGTCGGGCGAGCGGAGGGTCGCGCCTGCGTTCACGGTGAGCGAACCGGTGCCCGAGCCGTTGCCGGCGCCGGAAACCAGCGTGCCCGCGGAGACGACAGTGCCGCCGGTGTGGTCGCTGTTGACGCTGCTGAGGACGAGGGTGCCCTCGCCGGTCTTGGTGAACTGGCCGGTGCCGAAAAGACCACCGCTCTGGGTGGCGGTGCCGGTGGCGACCTCGGCGATGACACCGCCGGTCGTGGAGATGCCGGCGGCGCGGGTTTCGTCGTCGGCGTAGGTGATGGTCGAGGGCTGCGCCAGCGCGACGGCGGGGAATCCGAGTCCGCCAAGCAGGATGAGGAGCGGGCAACGTGTGAGAATCTTCATGATAGCCCACGCAAACAGCGGGGGCGGGAATCGACCTCAAGTGCATTCACGCGCATGGCCGAACCGGGCAGGAGAATGTCCGTTTACGGTGGATGAGGCCGACAGCGTCCGCCGGTGGGCGGCGGCGCGGTGTAGTGGTTTGGTGGTTACGGCTTTCGCGGACTTTGGATGTGCGATGGCCGTTTTGGGTCGATGAATGTCCGTTTTCGTAGGTCGGGGCGTTGTGGGCGGGGATTTACGGCTGGATGGGTTCGATCAAATTCCAAATCATGCGACTGCGCTCCCGGTCCCGTAATCAGCGGCGCGGACCGATGCATCGAATCCCCATTGCCTGAATGAAAACGTATGTGCCTTCGCTACCCTTGGATCTGGTGTCCGGATTTTGCTTTTTGCTGATACGAGGCGAGCGCGTGGAGCTGGTCAGCGACGGACTGAAGCGCGAGTTCACGGAGAACGGTCTCGGCTCCGTGGCGGCGGGCGCGTTGTGGTGGACGGCGCTGCGACTGGATGAACCGGAGGCGGCACGGGAGTGGCGCGGGCAGGTGACGTCGGGGAAGGCGGCGGCGTATTACGCGCGGGCGGGCGGCGCGACGCATTGGTTGCGGCTGCGGGCGCAGGGCGCGTCCGGACCGAAGCGGTCGACGTGGTTGCTCGCGGTCGAGGACGTGACCGAGGAACGCGAGGAGCACGAACGCGCCCGGCTGGAGGCGGAGCATTTCCACGCGTTGATCCAACGCTCTTCCGAGGGCATCTCGCTCTTCGACAAGACCTCCAAAATCCTCTACGAGAGCCCCTCGAACAAACGCATCCACGGCTACGATCCCGAGGAGATGGAGGGGCGCACCTTGATGAGCTTTTGCCATCCCGACGACACCGCGCGGATCGCGTTGCGATTCAAACACCTGGCCGAGGCGCCGGGGGTGGTGGAGACGGAGATCGTGCGCTTTCGGCACAAGCAGGGCCACTACATCTACCTCGAGGGCACGGTGCTCAACGCGACCGACGATCCCCGGCTCGGCGCGATGGTGAACAATTTCCGCGAAGTCACCGGACGCCTGGAGGCCGAGCGCGAACTGCGGCGGGCCAAGAGCGCGGCGGAAAACGCGCAACGCATGCAGCAACATTTCCTGACCAATCTGTCGCATGAGTTCAAAACGCCGCTGACGCTGATCCGCGGCCCGCTGGAATCCTTGCGGGGCGGACCGGTCTCAGAGGCGCGCACGGCCCGCACGCTCGATCTGGTGTTTCGGAACATCGACCGCTTGGACGCGTTGCTCAACGAGCTGGTGGATCTCGCGCGACTGGAGGCGGGCGTCTTTGCCCTGAGGGTGCGACGGCATGACCTGTGCACCTTTGTCCGCGAGCAGGCCCGGGCTTTCGAGGGGCTTTCCCGCGAGAGGGAAATCGAGCTTCGGCTGGTGGAGGTGCCGGCGGTCTGCGAAGCGTTTTTCGACGCACCCAAGCTCTCCAAGGTGTTGGTGAATCTGCTGGGCAACGCCTTCAAGTTTTCCCCGCCGCGGACCACCATCCGGGTGGCCGTGAACGTGCGTCCCGGGCGCGACGGCGACGGGGTGGTCGAGGTGGCCGTCATCGATCAGGGGCCGGGCATGGATGCGGAGACGGCGGCCCGGGTGTTTGAGCGTTTTTATCAGGGCGACGCGGGCCTGGCCCGCGGCCACGGAGGCATGGGCATCGGCATGGCGATCGCCCGCGAGATGGTGGAGATGCACGGCGGCCAGCTCACCGTGGCCAGCGAACCCGGACTGGGCAGCACCTTCACCTGCACCCTTCCACTCGGATGCGAGCACCTGGACCCCGACGACATTGACACCACCGAGACTCCCGAGGCGCGACCGCACAGCATCGGTCCGGGGCCGTCGTTTCCACCGACCTTGCTGTCGATGGAGGACCCGGAGGAGTCGACCGGACCGCGACCGAGGCTCCTGTTGGTGGAGGACAATCTCGATATGCGCGCCTACCTGCGCATGCATCTCGATCAGTATTACACGGTGCGCGAGGCGGAGAACGGGGAGGTCGCCCTGGCGGTTTTGCGGGAGGCGGTGCCCGACATCATTTTGTCCGACGTGATGATGCCGCGCCTCAACGGTCTTGATCTCTGCCGCCGCCTAAAGGAGGACCGCGCGCTGGCCGATATCCCCGTGCTGCTGTTGTCCGCCAAGGGAGGCGCGGACCACCGCCTGGAGGGTTTGCGCGCCGGAGCCTGCGACTATTTGGAGAAGCCCTTTAGCGTTCCCGAAGTGCTCCACAAGCTGCGCACCCGGCTGCCGGAGCCGGCCCGACGGTTGCTGGACGGCGAGACCATGGATCCGGTCTGGGCGGGCGAACTCGATCGGTGCATCGGAGAACACCTCTCCCTGCCGACCTTTAACGTTGACGAGCTTGCCCGGGGCATGGGCTACAGCTCGCGTCAGCTGCGGCGGCGGGTGATCGAGCATTACCGGATGACTCCGGCGGCGTTGCTGTTGGACCGGCGTCTGAAAAAGGCCCGCGACCTGATCGACCAAAAGCGCTTCGAGACCGTCGCCCAGGTCGCCTACGCGGTGGGATTGTCGCCCGGCTATTTTTCGCGGCGCTACCGTCACGCCTACCGCGTCGATACGATACGTCTGTAACCGCACGCAACGCGCTCCGTCCGGCATCACCGCCGCCGACGACGGCTGGCGGCGAGGGCGAGCGTGACAAACCCGGCCAGCGCGGCGGCGGTCGCCGGCTCGGGCACCGCGGCGGCCGTGTAGTGGTAGGTCAGGGTCACGTCGCCGATGGTGGACGCGTCGAACGTTGCCGAACCCGACACGATCGAGAACACGACAGGCGCGGTGTAACCGATGGTAAAGTCGCTGTCACCGGTCACCAACGTGAGGAAGGCGGTGTCATAATCAGTGCCGGCTCCGGAGGACAGGAACGTGTCGGTCGCCGTGACGGGGGCTGACAGCGAGAAAGGCGTGTTGGGCGGACCGCCGGTGCCTTGAAAGCCGACGACTCCGCCGTGGTAAATGTCACCATTCAAGCTAAGCGATCCGGACACGGTCAGTGAAAGGGAACCACCCGAGACTCCCAGGGTGCCTGCGCCCGTGTTCGCGAGCGTCCACTGGATCACAAAGCTGTCCAGCGTTCCCAGGGAGGCGTCGAACGGGTTGAAGGTGCCGGTGAAGAAGGTGGAGTCGACATGCTCCACGGTGCCGGCTGCATCCGTGTAGGTGGCGGTCTCGTTGAAGTTGACGGTCTGCACGACCGTCTGGGCGCGGAGGCCGGCGGTGGCGGACAGCGCGACTGCGATGAGAAGAATGGTTGTGGATTTCATCGTGGGTGAAGCGGAGGGCAAACAGGCACCGGCTCAGGCGTTTCGCCGGCGGCGGCAGGCGGCGATGCCGAGTGTGCAGAGTCCGGCCAGCGCGGCGGCCGAGGCGGGCTCGGGGATGGCGGAGGCGTTATCCAGGAAAAAGCCGATCTCAAAGACATCGAAGCCGTCGTAATAGAGGCCTGTGCCGACGATTTGCCCCGCGTCGTTGATGTCATTGGCGTATTCGAGCCGCACGAAGCCCGCGATTCCATCTTCCATGTCCACGAGAAAATCAGCGGCGAGCTCGTTCAGGTCATACAGGGTGTCGAAGGTGTAGAGGATGGCATGGTCGTTAAATCCCTCGTTGTAGCCCACCACATCGCCGAGCCCATTGATCGCAAGAGCCCCTGTTTCGTCTCCCTCGTTCAGGCTTCCAATGGAGGTCATCGAGGTGCCATCCCAATAGTAGGCGACGAAAGCGTCGGTGACTTCATCATAGCTGCCGCCGACCACGTGGCCGCTGTCATTGATGTCGGCGACGAATACCAGTCCCAAATCGGCGATCACCATGACGTCGCCGTTGCTCTCCCAGCGCACGGCCGACCCGCTGAAGTTTTCGTCAAAAACCACGCCGGCGACCTGGCCGGAACTGTTGATCGCGTAGGCGGTGGAACCGTTGTTATGCGGGCTGACGAGGGCGGTGGTGCTGCCGCCGCTGAAAACAAAGCCGTTGTTGGCGGCCCGCCCGACGATCGCACCGGAGTTGTTCAGTCCCTGCACTTCATCAATGTCCCCCACGGAGAACTCGGTCATGCCGGTGCCGCTAGACCAGACAAAATAGTGCCGGTCCTCATCGTTCTCGGCAAAGCCGACGACCTGACCGGAATCATTGAGTCCGTGCACGGGCGCGGAGACCCTGCCAGAACCAAAGTCATTGGTGATCTGGGTGGCGGCGCCGTTGCTCCACAGATAGAGGTTGTCGTCGCGGTCTTCGACCAAGATCTGACCGCTGGCATTGATCGCGATGGCGGACGAACCGTTGGCATTGCCGGGATTAATCACGGTCAGGCTGCTGAAGGTCGGTTGGGCGTGCAGGCCCGCGACGCAGGCGAGCAGGGCGACGGGCAGGAGCCCGCGGGTGTAGTGCGATTTCATGTGTGTTGAAGGGAGCCGGTGTGGATAGGTGTGGACGCGCGCAACCATCGGCCTCCCGCCACCGGTGCGCGCGTCAACGTGGATTCTGCCCGAATCCGCACTATCTGCCTACCTTGCTAAACAGCAGGGAGGATTTTCCCCTATCAAGTGCCGCCCATCCAAAGCGCCATGAGCCCGGCACGACTGGAGACGTTGAAGCTGCGGTAGATGTCCGTGATGTATTTGTGCGTGGTCGCACGGCTCAGGCCGAGGATGTCGGCGATTTCCTTTTCCGATTTGTGCGAGAGCAAGTGGGGCAGCAGGCGTCGATGCGCGGGCGAGAGCGGCGCGTTGCCGACGAGCAGGCCGTGGTTGAGCAGCAGCTGGCGATGAAACCACTTGATGGCGCGCAGGGTCTGTCCGACGAGCCGCTCGTGTTCCGGCGTGAAGCGTTTTTCTTGGCGGATGCGGTCGAAGCAGAACAGCGACTCCGCGTCGCGGTTCACCGGGAAGACGCACCAGATGCGGTCGGTGATGCCGCCTTGTTCGAAATACATTTGATACTGCGGCGTCCGACGGAACGCCTCGAAGTCGATGAAACCGTCGTGCAGGCGGTAGCTGCGGAAGCGCCCTGACTCGCTGATAACCTTGCGCGTGCTCATGCCCGGATCGCGCTCCATGTGGGCGAGCACCTTGCGGATGAACTCCGCGTTATATTCCGGCCTGGTGATCCAACGCTCGGCCGTGCGCAACCGCCAGCCATACAGGATGTCGTTCGCGGCGTGTGGTTCATCCTGCACGCGGGCAATGCCGACCCAGAACGCGTCGTCCGCCCCGATCCAGTCGCAAACCCGACTGAAGAGAAGCTCGATGGACGCGCGCGATTCGGCCAAGGGCAGATCCGCCAACTCGTCCCACAACGCGTAAATCTCATCCGAGGAATCAGTCGTCATGCTTGCCGGCTCAAAAATCCCACCGGCGACCGCTTGTCCATCCCAGACGCTTCCCTCGCTAAAGACGCGGCCGGCAGGCGGTGCGCCTCCCGGAGCAAGTCGATCCGCCGGTGTCCGCGGGGCACCTTTCGCCTTGGCTCGATAGCGTCGGTCGCCACAAGCTCGCGGTTTACGCCCGCCGATCCTTTCCTTTTTTACAAAACGCCGCATGACCGCTCCCGCCGACTTCAACATTGACCACATCGCCAATCTCGCGCGCATCGAGCTGACCGCCGAGGAAAAGGCCACCTTCTCCGCGCAGCTCGGCGACGTGCTCGCCAACATTGAAAAACTCAAGGAGGTCGACGTCTCCGGCGTCGAGCCCACCGCCCACGCCTTCGCGGTCAAAAACGTCTGGCAGGCCGACGTCGCCAAACCCGGTCTCTCCGTCGAGGACGCCCTGCGCAACGCCCCGGCCAAACGCGACAACATGATTTCCGTCCCCAAGGTCGTGGAATAATCCTCTCATTTTTCGATGTCCGTCCTTCACTTCCAAACCATCGCCGAACTCGCCGACGCGCTTGCCGCCGGCACCATCACTTCGGTCGAACTCACCCAGGCCGTCATCGACCGCACCCTCGCCGTCGAGGAACAGGTCAAAGCCTTCAACTCCCACGACGCCGCCGACGCGCTGGCCCAGGCCGCCGCCTCCGACGCCCGCCGTGCCGCCGGTCAGGCGCTCGGTCCGCTCGACGGCATTCCCGTCGGCATGAAGGATGTGCTCGCGGTCAAAGACCAGTCGCTCACCGCCTCGTCCAAGATGCTGGCCAACTTCGTCTCGCCCTACGACGCGCACGTCACCGAGCAACTCCGTCGCGCCGGCGCGGTTATCTGGGGCCGCCTCAATCTCGACGAGTTCGCCATGGGCTCGTCCACCGAAAACTCCGCCGTTCACACCACACGCAATCCCTACGACCTCGAACGCGTGCCCGGTGGTTCCTCCGGCGGCAGCGCCGCGGCGGTCGCCGCCGGCGAGGCCATCGCCACCCTCGGCTCCGACACCGGCGGTTCCATCCGCCAGCCCGCCGCGCTCTGCAACGTCGTAGGGCGAGACGAAGTTGGCCAGCATCTTGGACGAGGCGGTGAGCGACTGGTCTTTGAC
>JBDRJH010000356.1:0-3097 GCA_043815125.1 Verrucomicrobiota bacterium | reverse complement strand
TCGCATGAACACTTTTCGCGTCCTCCAATTCAACATGCAGTTTGGACAGGGCTGGGATGAGAGCGATCCCGACAACGCCCCGGTCGACCTCGAACGCACCATTGCCGAGATCCGTGCGCAGCAGGCCGACCTGATTTTTCTCCAGGAGGTCGAGCGGGCCCTGCCCGACGGGCACCAGGCCCAGCCCCCGCCCAACTACACCCGCCTGCGCGCGGCGCTGGCCGGTCATGACGGCGCCTTTGCCTATCCCCGGGCCGACGAGCGTGAGTTGCCCTTTGGCATCGGCCTGGCGATTTTTTCCAAGACGCCGATCACCGGCGTTTTTCAGGAGGACATCGCGTCGCCCCCGGTGCATTTTGATTTTTTCGGGGAGGACAAGACCCCCACCGACCGCGTCCTGCTCGGCGCCCGCACGGTGGTCGGCGGCCGTGAGGTCGCGTTGCTCAACACCCACCTGCTCGCCTTCTTCATGCTCAAGACCAACAGCGAGGAGCATCCGGAGCAGCGCGCGCAGATCGAGCGCCACCTGCGCGCCGCCGAGGGGCCGATGATCGTTTGCGGCGACTTTAACGTGCGCAATCACGCGTCCCTGGCCGCGCAATTCCGGGGAGCCGGGTTCGAGTCGACCCAGCTCGACGAGATCACCTGGCGGCGCATGCCCTTCGTGCTCGACCACATTTTTCATAACGCCGCGCTGCGCTGCGAGCGGCGCGAGGTCATCCCGACTGCCGCCAGCGACCACCACCTGCTGGTCGCCGACTTCAGCTTCGCCTGAGCGCGCGCCGCGATCCGTTGTTAACCACGAAGGGTCACGAAGGACCACGAAGTTCCCTATGTCGTGAGGCAAAGCGATGATTTTTTAACCGCAAAGGGCGCAAAAATACGCAAAAAATCGAATCGGAAATTTTGCGAGCTTTCGCGCCTTTTGCGGTTCTCAAATTCCGGCCCCGGCCTCCGCCTGCGTGCCTCTTCGTGATCCTTCGTGACTCTTCGTGGTTTAAAAACCCCCGCGCCGCGCGAATCGGGTTTTGAAGTGGTGCGCCGCGCAAAAACCGCAACCGTTGCGCGCATGTTTCAGCTTCGCCTGAGCGCGCGCCGCGATTCGTTGTTAACCACGAAGGGTCACGAAGGACCACGAAGTTCCCTGTGTCGTGAGGCAAAGCGATGATTTTTTAACCGCAAAAGGCGCAAAAATGCGCAAAAAATCGGATCGGAAATTTTGCGAGCTTTCGCGCCTTTTGCGGTTCTCAAATTCCGGCCCCGGCTTCCGCCTGCGTGCCTCTTCGTGATCCTTCGTGACTCTTCGTGGTTAAAAATCCCCGCGCCGCGCGAAACGGGTTTTGAAGTGGCGCGCCGCGCAAAAACCACAACCGTTGCGCGCATGTCAGAATCCACACCCGTCAACCCCGCCGAGTCCGGCCTGGAGATTCGCACGTCCTTTGTGCGCTCGCGCAACGCGCTCCTGGCCAAGGCCGATTTCGGGCCGTTGTTCGTCGATTATTTCCTGCACCTCTCCGACCACGCGATCAAGCCGGACGAGGCACACGTCGGGCTGTTCAAGCGCGCGCTCGCCGGCTTCGCGTTGCACTGCGCCTCGCGCCCGTGGAACGAGATCGTCGCCTGGACCATCAACATTCAGGACCCGTTGTTAAACCTCTTCCTGGTGGGCGACAACAGCGAGGGCGCCGTCGCCGGCCGGATCTTCGCCGACAACGTCAAGCGCCTGCCGGTCAATCAGTTCTTCGCCGACGTCGTGTTGCCCGGCAAACCCAAGCGCCGCAGCAGCGTCGAGTTCACCGGCTCCGATCCGCTGGCCGGCATCGAGCAATACTACCGCCAGAGCGAGCAGCGCCCGGCGCGCTTTTTCCAGACCGCCGAGGAGGAGTTTGTGCTCGTCGCCGCGCATCCCGACTACGACGAGGCCTGGTTCGAGGCGCTCACGGTCGATCAGGTGCGCGAACTCGCCCAGACCGAGGAACTCGGCGACCTCGAGAAACGCGTCTGCCGCTGGCACTGCGGTTGCAACCAGCAGCGCATGTTGCAGGTGCTCCAGCCGGTGTTCCTCAACGACCCGCAGGAGCTCTTTCTGGGCGAGGAGGTCGTCGAGATCCGTTGTCCGCGCTGCGCCGGCCGCTACGCCATCACCCGCGAGGCCATGGAAGCCTACGTCGCCGAGCACCCCGCCCAGTGACGATGGAGGAAGCCCTGCGCAACATCTGGACCGGCATCACCACGTCCTCGCCGCTCGACCTGGCCAACCTCGTGCTCGGCATCACCGGCGTGTGGCTGATGATCAAGCGCAGCCTGTGGGCCTTTCCCGTCGGGCTGGTCGCCGTCACCGTGCAGGGCGTGCTCTTCTGGCGCGCGACCTTCTACGCCGACGCCAAGCTGCAGGTCTTCTTTTTCGTCTGTCTCTGCTACGGCTGGTGGCACTGGACGCGCGATCAGGGCGACGCGTCCGAGCTGCCCGTCACCGCGCTGCGCTGGCGCACCCGCGCGATCTACGTGGCCGCCACCGCCGCCCTCTGGCTCGGCTGGGGCTCGCTGCAGGCGGCCCACACCGACGCGACGCAGCCCTACCGCGACACCTTCATCGCCGCGTTCAGCATCGCCGGACAAATCCTGCAGGTGCGCAAACACCTCGAAAACTGGATCGCGTGGATCGCCGTCAACACCGTCGCCGTCATCGCCTACTGGTCCGCCGACCTCGCCTTCACCGCGTTTCTCTACGCGGTGTTCCTGGTGATGGCGTTGCTCGGCCTGCGCGACTGGCGCCGCGCCTGGAAAAAGGAGTCGGTCGCCCGTGGCTGACCCGTTGCGCATCGTGCTCTTCGGGCCCGAGTCGACCGGCAAGTCGACCCTGGCCGAACACCTCTCCGCGCGGGTCGTCGAACCGTGTTCGCGCGTATACGTGCTCCGCTTTTGGGACGACCACGAGGGCCGCATCACCGCCGCCGACCTCGACGCCATCGGACGCGGCCAGCTCGCCGGTGAGCGGACGGCGCAGGCCGCCGCCCGCCGCCTGGTCTTCCACGACACCGACCTGCTGACCTGCCGGTTGTGGGACGACCTGCTCTTTGCCGGCCATTGCCCGGAG
>JBDRJH010000355.1:0-3355 GCA_043815125.1 Verrucomicrobiota bacterium | reverse complement strand
CAGGCTGCGGCCAACTCCTCATCTGATGCTTTGCCGTTGGCGTAGCGCCTCGCCACCCGCAAAACTTCCCATGAGCGCGGGTCTGGCTCCCTGCCTCTTCGCCTCTCTCGCCGCAGCACCACCTCTGCCTCGTTACAGGCGAAGAGACGGAAGTTCCGATTACTGAGCATTCCTTCGTGGAAAATCGCCCATAGCTTGTCCTTTGCTGGTATGCCCATGGCAAGAATGTCCCGCGCATCCACAGTGCCTCTGCCAGCGAATAACTTGGTGACGTGCTCGCGGGTGTAAGGCCCGGATGGCGGTTCGCACGGTCGCCACGCCATAACCTCATCCACGGTCACGCGCTTCATTCCGCCACCTCCTTGGCGTTATCGTCAATCAACGCGGAGTTGGTCCCCTCCACGGCTTCCCAACCACCCTGGGAGTGGCACCGCCGACACACGCGACTGCCATTTTTCAGGAGGATCTGTGAGGGGTTCATGCAAGGGACCCAACCCAGAGAGGTCAGACGACGCGCATCACAAAAAGACACAACTGCCCCCCTCACTCTTGGGCCGGTCCTCAGTTTGATTCGGCATCCCCTCTTCATTCCGGCACCTCCTTCTTGCTCCTCCAGTCGAACGTGCTGGTGTATCCCGCCGGCACCTTCGTCGGCTCGAGCGCCGCCTTGACGGGGTTCTTTCGCCCGGCCATGAAGGACTTTAGTGCCGATGCCGTGAAGCCATCCCCGGCGATGCGCCGCAGAACCTCGCCGGCGTCGTAGCCCTGCGCGCCCAGTGTGATGATGGTGTCCTCGTAGGGGTACAGCCAGCTGGTGACTTTGCGATGGAAGTCCAGCACCTTGCCGTCGCGCTCCACCGGTCCATGCTGCTCGACGTAGAGCTTGGACATCTCCTTCAGCCTGTCGGCCTCGTGGACCAGCAGCATGGCCCGGTCCATCATCGCGGCCGCCTCCTCCTGTGTCGCCGGGGCGTCCTGCGGCACCTCGGAGATGTACGACTGGTAAGGCTCGCACCCCGGCCGCTGCTCGCAGTAGCAGCAATGCGATCCGACCTGCGCCGGCCACTCGCCGCTCTCATGGCAGCGGTCCATGGCCGCAACCTGTTTCAGCAGGCGGGTTCGGTGCTCCTCGATGCGCAGGAAGTCGATGGTGCTCCATACGGTGTAGCTGTGCGCCAGGTAGTGGATACCGAGATGGATCGACTCTGCGGACTTCGCTGGACCGTCAGCAAGCAGAACGGCGTAGGTCAACAACTGCTCGACCTCGGCGGGATCACCGAGCGCACCGGGTCGGGCGTGGGATTTCAGGTCCAGGATGTAGAGATCGCCGTCTTTCGTCCAGTAATAGTCAGGGGTTCCGATAATTTCTGCGTTGTTGGCCCGAAAATCAACGAGCATGAACTTCTGCTCGATGGCGGCACCTGCCGGCACCTCCGGCGGGCTGGCCAAAATGCGCTCCCAGATCGGAAGCACCTGAGCGCGCACGGTCATCGGGTGCTCGGCCAGCAGCGCGTCCATTAGTTTCCGCGCCGCCGCCTCGCCGTGTCGGATCAACTCATGGGTTGCCTCGTGGAGCACCTTGCCGCGCCGGGTTTCGTCGCTCCCCACCTCCAGGGCGGGGTTGTCCCTCGTGAGCATGGAGAGTCGCGCCGACATCGGGCAGCGGGCGAATCTCTCAAGTGTCGTTGCATGGTACATTTATTCCTCCTCCTCTTGAAAAAAGTCCACCAGGCTCCCCGAACTCACGGCGCACACAGGAAGGCTACCCAACGTCTTTGCCTCTCCTGCTAGGGGTCGATCTCCGCACATGGCGGCATATTGGGCACCCCATAAAGCCTGGTGGCGCGTCATTTACTTGAACATCCCCGGCAGCGTGGCGTTGCGACCCCTGGCGTCGATGGACTCCAGGCACCCCACTCTGTCCTCGCAGTCGAGGCATGCGTCGTTGCCGTCCTCGTAGTTGCCCAGGCAGTTCCGCTTGCCGTTGGGCTTGGTGGTCGGCTCGGAAGCGGGTGCGGCCTTCGGTGCCTCGCGCTCTACCGCGACCCGCTTTTTCCTCATCCTGCGCTCGGCCGGGGGCTCCGGCGCGGGGGCGGTCGGCTCCTTGACTTCAGGCTCCACCTCGACGGCCGGCGCGTCCTGCATGCGGTCCCAGTCGCGGATGATGCCGATGGCGGTCTTGTAGTGCTCTATTGACGCTCCGGTCAGGCTTCGGATACCCTCGGCAGCTAGCAGCTTGGCCAAATGATCACGCGGAATGGCGCTTTCCCTGAGAGCGGTTCGGTACTCCTTCTCGGGAATGACGATTGACGCGGGATCCGGGAACACCTCTTCGACGTCCGCTCCTTCCTTGAGTTGCGTATGCAATCCGATGAGAACTGCCAGATCCTTCTGGCCGATGTCGTTGAGTCCAACCTTTCCGATCTTGAAAAGGATTCGGTCCTCGGTGATGCCCATCGCGGCGAAGGACTTGACCATCCTATCCCTGCGCTCGGCCAGGCTGCTCAGCTTGCCGACGGCGGTTTCCCTTGCTGCCAGGTAGACCTCCTCGACTACCGACTTGGGCACCCCGCGGAAGATGGCGTCCCGGAGCGCGACGGAGACGGCGGCGTTCATCGTCACCTCGATCATGTCATCGTTGAAGCGGCGTCCGTTCTTGTCGGTGATGCGGCGGCTTTTCGTTACCCGGAAGGCCACGTTCTGCTCCAGATCCCAGTAGGTGGCCTCGGCCAGCACCCGGTCATTTTCCACAGAAAAGGGGCGCCCCTCGACTCTGGCGTTACCCCAGCACGACGCCACGATCTCAGCAAGCCGAACCGATGGGCCGTCGATGGTTTTGCCGGCTCTCGGAATCGCATAGATGCAGGACTCTGCCATCTCCTGAGAGAGACAGGCGATCTCCTTGGCCGTGGTGATTGCCCGCGAGACGCTGCGCGGGTACTGCTTGGCCGTGCTGACTTGCAGGTCTACGTCCGTGTCCCTGATCATAATTGCCATTTCTGACTTGTTCTGCATGGTTCACTCCTTGCCCCGTGGGGCGGTTATCCCACCACCGCGGCAATAAACCGGATGATGAGAATAAATGCCAGGAAGAAAAAGCCCAATACCTGCGCCCACCGGAGCGCCTTTTCGTCGGCGTCCTCCGGCATCAGGCGCCGCATCTTCTCCTCCCGGTGGGAGTCGAGCCCTAGTCTGTATTTGAGTTTCATGATTTTTCTTTCTGCTTCCACGCCTGGTAATATTCCAGGCACCGCTTGATCGTTTCGCTGATCGGCAGCACCCCGCGCTCCAGTCGACCAAGGGTGTTTGAATGTACACCCAGGATGGCCGCGAGTTCGTACTGCTTGAGCTTGAG
>JBDRJH010000354.1:0-4248 GCA_043815125.1 Verrucomicrobiota bacterium | reverse complement strand
CCGACTTTCGCGAACTTTTGCGCCTTTTGCGGTTCCCTAAATCCAGCTCCGATCTTCGTGCGCCTTCGTGCACTTCGTGGTTCAAAAATTCGCTTCGCCGCTGTGGTTGACCACGAAGGTCACGAAGCGACACGAAGGCCGGCCGTTCACTCGCTCTCGGGGGCCTGGGTGGAGACGTCGCGTTGTTCGCCGAGGGGGCCGACCTGGTCCGAGTCGCGCAGGGGCACGCGGAGCGCGGTGGTCGTGACCTTGAAGAGGTCCTCGCGGCGGTCGAGCCGCTGGCGCACGGTGCCGGCGACCTGGGCGTCGGCGAGTTCGTCGAGGTCGAGGTCGCAGATGAGCACGGTCTCCTCGTTGGAGTCGGCCTCGGCGGCGATGCCGTCGCGGGCAAAGGCGAAGTCGGAGGGGGTGAGCACGGCGGCCTGGCCGTATTGCACGTCCATGTTTTCCACGTCGGGCAGGTTGCCGACGTTGCCGGCCAGCGCCACATAAACCTGATTCTCGATCGCGCGGGCGGCGCAGCACAGGCGCACGCGCAGGTAGCCCTGGCGGTTGTCGGTGCAGAAGGGCACAAAGATGATCTCGGCGCCGGCGTCGGCGAGACAGCGCGCGGCCTCGGGGAACTCGGAGTCGTAGCAGATGAGCACGCCGATGCGGGCGGCGGGCGTGTCGATGACCCGCAGGTCGGAGCCGCCGGTGATGCCCCACCACTTGCGCTCGTTGGGCGTGATGTGAAGCTTGGGCTGCTCGGCGGTGGTGCCGTCGGGCAGGTAGACGGTGCAGACGTTGTGCAGGTCCTTGCCGACGCGGGTCGGGTGGCTGCCGCCGATAATGGTGACGCCATACTTGACCGCGAGTTTGCGGAACAGCGCGACGAGTTTGGGCGCGAGTTCGGCGAGTTTCTTCATGCCCTCCTGCGGCGATTTGGTGTGGGTGGTCGAGAGCAGCTGCACGCTGAAGAGCTCGGGGAAGAGCACGAAGTCCGCGCCGTTGTCGGCGGCGATGTCGGTGAAGTAGCTGACCTGCCGGGCGAACTCGGAGAAGGACTTGACCTTGCGCATCTGGTATTGGACACAGGCCACGCGGACCTTGCGCGCGCCCTTGTGGGCGGCGCGGTAGTCGGGGTTGAGCCATTCGACGAGACTGGCGTGGTTGCGGCTCTGCGGATCGCGCAGGTAATTGGGCATGACGTCGCGAAGGTGAAAGCCCTCGCGTAGTTGAAAACTGAGGACGGTATCGCGGATCTCACCGTCGGCCACGTGGCGGGCGTATTCGTGAGCGCTCATCTCGTCGGCCCGTTCGGAGTAGCCGATCAGGCGGCCGCCGGCGAGGATGCGGCGCTTGTTGAGCTTTTGGCAGAGTTGCCGGCGCGCCTCGTAGAGGGCCGCGCCCACGCCGAGACCGCGGGCCGAGGGATGCACGTAGATGTCGGCGCCGTAAAGCGTGTCGCCGAGCGGGTCATGATTGGTGAAGTAGCCGCTGTCGGTGACGCCGGACCAGGTGTGGGGCCGCAGCGGATTGGAGCCCATGTCGACGACCAGCGTGGAGGCGGCGCCGACGATCTTGCCGTTCACCTCGGCGACAAACTGGCCCTGCGGAAACATGCGCTGGTGGCTGGCGAGGTGGGCCGCGCCCCAGACCACGTTCTCGTCGGCCAGCACGGGGTAGGCGGCGACGTTGAGCTTCATCAGCGTGGGGATGTCGGCGGCGGTCGCACGACGAACCCGGACCTTGGCCTTGGCTTTTGTTTTGCGCTTGGCGGGAGGTGTTTTGGACATGAAGGGAGGATACAGGTTTTCCGGATGGCGTCAAAGCGGGCGCCGGCGACCCCCGTTTCAATCGCGTAAAATAACGCCGGAGTGGTTGGACGTCCGGGCGTATTTGGTCAGGGTGGCGGCTTTCATCCCTGCCCCGCCTGCACCTCAACTTTCCATGAAATCCTACCACATCGCCAACACCGACCTCACCGTCACTGCGCTAGCCTACGGCTGCATGAAGATCGGCGGCACCTGGGACCACGAGCCCGTCGCCGCCGACACCGAAAAGAACGCCCACGCCTGCATCGAGGCCGCACTGGCCGCGGGCATGAATTTCTTCGACCACGCCGACATCTACACCAGCGGCAAATCCGAGACCGTCTTCGGACGCTACCTCAAAGCCAACCCCGGCCTGCGCGAGCGCATCGTGCTGCAATCGAAGGTCGGCATTCGCTTCGCCAACGACGCCTACGTCAGCGGCGAGCCGGCGCGCTACGATTTCAGCCACGACCACATCATCCGCTCGACCGAGGCCATCCTAAAGCGCCTCGGCGTGGAGCAGCTGGACATCCTGCTGCTGCACCGCCCCGATCCGCTCGCCGAGCCCGACGAGGTCGCCCGCGCCTTCGACGCCTTGCAGGCCGCCGGCAAGGTCCGCCACTTCGGCGTCAGCAACCACACCGCCGCCCAAATCGAGTTGCTCAAGCGCTCCGTGCGCCAGCCGCTCGTGGTCAACCAGCTCGAGTTCTCGCTCGCCCAGCCCGCGCTCGTCGTCGAGGGCTTCATGGCCAATCGCGCCGGCTCCATGGCCGAGGCCAACCTCGCCTCGGGCACGCTCGATTACTGCCGGCTCAACAACATCCTGGTGCAGGCCTGGTCACCGGTGGGCGGCGGCAAGCTGCTCAAGCCCGACCACCCGGCGGCCGGCTTCATCGCCAAACTCGCCGAGGAAAAACAAACCACCGCCGAGGGCGTATTGCTGGCTTGGATACTGAAGCATCCGGCGCGCATCCAGCCGATCATCGGCACGACCAAGCCGGAGCGCATCACCGCCAGCGCGGCGGCCGACAACGTGTCGCTGACCCGCGAGGAGTGGTATGAGCTGCTGGCCGCCGCGCGCGGCACCAGCGTGCCCTGACCGCGCTTACTTCGCGGGGGTCGTCGCCGCCGCGGCGACCTCGGCCTGCGCCTGGGCGGTCATCGCGTCGGCTTCGCTGCGGTTGAAGTGGACGACCAGCGTCTCGGCGGCCTCCTGATCAGCGTCGATCAACGTGATGATGACCTTGAAGACCCAGGGCGCGCGCACCGGCCGGTTGGTGATCAGCGCGGTGCCGTCGCCGACGGGATTCATGACGTCGCGCTCCTCGTTGCGGCCGGGCGGGTCGATGCGAACCACGCCGCGGATGCGATCAGCGGGCTCGGGTTGCTTGTTCTGGTCGTAGAAATTGAGCTGCAACTTGGGCCCGACCATCGTCAACCCGAACCACCGCCCGTCGTCGCGCGCGATGGGCTGGCCGGTGATCGCGCCCATGGGAACCTCCTCGGCGACATCGGCCGCCGGAGTGCGGGGCGGGGTCGGAGCCTGGGTCTGGGTCTGGGCGTTCAACATCGGGCCGGAGCCGAGCAACAGGAGGGAAACGACCAGCAGCGAGGAAAGCTTCATGAGAGTGAACCCTACCCGCGTCGCCGATCCGGGCAAGCCCGCGCACGGTCAAGAAAACGTGAAGCGGACGACGGCGGTGGCCGGGGCGGACCCGTAGGGGCCTCGCGAGCGAGGCCCCTACGTCGATCAGGCGCGGTCGCGGCGTTGCAGGTCGGCCTTGATCTGCGCCCAGCGCGCGAGGCGCTCGGCGGTTTTCGCCTCGAAGCCGGATTGCTTGGGCTCGTAGAGGCGCAGCGGCTTTTCGAGGTAGTCCTGCCCGCTGATGTTCTCCGGATAATCGTGCGAGTAGCGGTAGCCTTTGCCGTGGTTGTTTTGCTTGCTGGCGGCGCCGCTCTTGTCGCGCAGCGGGAGCGGCACGGGTTGCACGGGCGCGGTCTTCAGCGCGGCGTGCGCGGCGGCGAGCGCCAGGGTGGCGGAGTTGCTCTTGGGCGCGTAGGCGATGTGCAGCGTGGCGTGCGCGAGCGTTAACTCGGCCTCGGGCAGGCCGATGAAATCGCAGGCGTGGTGCGCGGCGACGGCCAGGGGCAACGCGAGCGGATCGGCCAGGCCGACGTCCTCGCTGGCGAGGATCACGAGGCGGCGCGCAATGAAGCGCGGGTCCTCGCCGCCGGCGAGCATCTTGGCGAGCCAATACATGGCGGCGTCGGGATCGGAACCACGGCAGCTTTTGATGAAGGCGGAGATGGTGTCGTAGTGTTCGTCCTCGTCGGCGTCGTAGCGGATGCGGCGCTCGCGGGCGAAGACCTCCAGTTCGGCGGGCGTGATTTCGCTGCCGGCGGGCAGGCCGAGCACGATGACTTCGAGGGCGTTGAGCGCGCGGCGCAGGTC
>JBDRJH010000353.1:0-2648 GCA_043815125.1 Verrucomicrobiota bacterium | reverse complement strand
GCTCCGCGCCCTCGGCTTCCGCGCGTCCGGCATCGGCAAGGCGTGAGGGGAACGGGTTGAAACCCGCGAATGTTTCGAACCGTGTGGCTCAAGAATTACCACGAGTCTGGCTGGACTCCTGCGTCACGTTCCCCGTTGCATTTTCTTCCGCGTAAATTTTACTTGATTCCATGGTCGCTGATCGTCCCCAAAGTCCTGAACAACTTTCGCTGGCGGGACTGCCTGCCCACTCCCCCGAGGAAGAGGCTCTGCATATACTTCGGGAGGAATATATTCGGAGAAATGGCGACTTGCGCCCATTTTTCGCCGAACTCAACGCCCGTCGCCCAAAACAGCGTGATCCTCGAGAGTCGTGGGTTGTCGCCGGAGCGATTCTGACTAAAAACGCATTGGCCGAGGAATGACCACCGATCACTATCGGGAAAATCCTCTGCGTGCCATTCACGTCTTGGGTATTATCACCCCGGATCTGCTTGGACGCCTCACCCCGCAGATCACCCGATTGAGGGCTGATCCCGTTGCCCCCATCACCGTTTACATCGACAGCCCCGGCGGTAGCACTCAAGTGCTGGACTCGTTGGAGCGCTTGCTTCGGGCACCCGACCAGAACGAAAACACCCGGTTGCTCACCACTGCGGTCACCAACCGTGCCGCCAGTGCCGCCGCCGATCTGCTGATTGCGGGTGACTACGCCATCGCCTTTCCCGGCGCGATCATCCACTACCACGGCACTCGCACTTCGGCGGATGGCCTGACTGTTGAGGACGCCCAGCTGATGGCCGGTCATTTGCGCTACGCCAACGAGCGGTTCGCCCTCCGGCTCGCTCAACGCATTATCTCACGGCTGCTATTTCTTCTCACCGCACACCGCTCTGAGATCGATGAAAACCCCGGCCATGTTCGCCTCGATTCGCCCGTCGCCGTCTTGGTCGAGCTGCTCCAACGCCGGCTTTCCAAGATTTCGCCGGACTTTGCCGAATGGGTAAAAGCCGCCCGAGACTATCAAAACGAAACCGGCGGCTTGGTGCGGGAGTTGATTGAAACGGTTTTCCCTACCACTGAAAGTGCCCCGGTTGAACCGCGTCGGCACGTGGAGGCGCGCCTGGCCAAGGCGCTGCTCGACCTTGAACTCAAACGCAAGAGCCTGCCCGATGACTGGACTCTCAGCGATGGAGGCTGGGAAGAGTTCCAGCGGCACTTCTTTCAGGTAATCGATTTTATCGATGGTGAACATCGTCGCTACCAATCTCTGCTCCTCTCCACCTACGGCAGCATGCTTTTGACCAAGGATGAGCTCGCTGAATACCGGACCATGGAAACCGAGCCGGAAAAGGCGTCCCCTTGGCTAAAGGAGAAAGCGGGCGACCGGATGTCCAACTTCTGGTATTTCGTGGTGTGTTTGTGCCGACGGCTGCAAACCGGCGAGAATGAGATGTCCGCCGAAGCCGCCTACTGGCTCGGCCTGGTGGACGAAGTGCTCGGCTCCGGCCTGCCTTGCATGAGACAGGTTATCGAAAGCCGCCGCCCTTCCTCTTCTTCCTGACATGCCCACGCTCGACTGGATCGGCAAGAAAGCCGTTGTAAACCAGCATCAAGAGGTGCCCTTTCACCTGCTGCGCGACGTGCCGGAACGGGCTGCGGTCCCGTTGATTCCGGCAATCGCATCGTCGAGGGCAGGCTCCGAGCGTCGGCATCGAAGTCCTCGCGCGCAAACATCCTGCGCAACCGCTGTAATGAGTCTCCAGTCTGCGTGCGCGTCTCTCGTCTAACCCAGCCCAAGCTCCCACGATGCGCCTTCTACAGGAAATGCATCGGCAGGCAGAGCAGCAGGACCAGGGACAGCCAGAAAAACAGCCGAATGGATGACTCTTCCCTCCACTTTTCTTTGGCCGCTTTTACGTCTTCGGGCGCGCCTTTTATCAGGCTGATCAGCCAGAAAACTGGTATCGCGTCCGCCAGCCAAAGCCAGATGTCCATGATCGGGCCCCAGTTTTCGAGCGCAGAGCCGCCATACCGTTTCATCACTTCCACCCGTTGGAGTCTCGCCTCCGATCCGGCCATGGCCAGAGGGAGGGCAAACGCCGTGCAGGTCGCGAACAAGCACAGGATGTGCATGGCCAGCAGAGCCATCGCGACATTGTTCACGGTTTCGGCCATGAAAGCGTCTTTCGTCAGAGATTAAAATCCTGCCCCAGATAAAACTGACGGGCCTCGGGGTCGTTGATCAGGAACTCACCGTTGCCTTCCTTGAAGACCTTGCCTTCGCGGATGAGGTAGGCGCGGTCGACGATTTTTAACGTCTCGCGCACGTTGTGGTCGGTGATGACTACACCGATGCCGCGGGATTTTAGCCGGAGGATGATCTGCTGCACTTCAGCGACCGAGATGGGGTCGATGGCGGCGAAGGGTTCGTCCATCAGCAGGAACGCCGGGTCGGTCACCAAGGCGCGGGCGATTTCCAGGCGGCGGCGCTCGCCGCCGGAGAGCGTGTAGGCCTTTTGTTTGGCGACGTGGGTGAGGTGCAGCTCCTCGAGCTGGTGCTCGACGAGGGCGCGGCGCCGGGGGCGGGGCACGCCGGTGGCCTCGACGATGGCGAGGATGTTTTCCTCGACGGTGAGCTTGCGGAAGGTTGACGGCTCCTGCGGCAG
>JBDRJH010000352.1:0-3601 GCA_043815125.1 Verrucomicrobiota bacterium | reverse complement strand
CGGCATTTCGCGGGGGCGCGCGCCCGCGCGGAGGCGCTTGGTTATGCGCTGGAGCCGATCTGGCTGCACGAGCCGGGGCTGACCGCGCGGCGACTCAACCAGGTGCTGCGCAGCCGGAACGTGCCGGGTCTGCTTATCCCGGGGCTCCGCACGCCGAGCGATATTTTCGACGGCATCGAGTGGGGCCGGTTCGCCGCGGTGACGATGAGCTATGCGCTACCCGGACCGAACCTGAATCGCGTGGCGGTCGATTCGGCGCATGGGTTTGACCTGATGCTGCGCAAGGCGATCGAGCTGGGTTATCGGCGCGTGGCCGTGATGGTGTCGGACGAATACGACGCGCGCGTGAACCACGGCGTGTTGATGCCGGCCTTTTACGCGCGCGAACGTTGGGCCCCGAAGGGCTCCATACGGGTTTTCCGTTTTGCGCGGAGCCATGCGGAGGAAATCCCTCGCATTCAGGCGTGGCTGCGTCGTGATCGACCCGACGCCGTGCTGGCGGAGGACGTGGTGTGGCGCGCGATCAAGGGCATGAGTTGGAGGGTGCCGCAGGATGTGGCGTTCATCAGCATCGACTGGGCCCCCGAGTATCCGGACTTCGCGGGGTTCAATCAGCACCATGAGCTGCATGGTTCGGTGGCGATCGATATGCTGATTAGCCAGATTCTGCAAAATGAACGCGGTCTGCCGGAGATCCCCAGGGCGGTTTTGGTGAAGGGCGAGTGGGCCGATGGCTTGAGCGTGCCGCCCAAGGCGGAGGTCGCGAAACTCAAGCGGTCGGCGCGTCTGTGAACGCGCGGACGCGTCAGGTCGCGCCCAGGCGTTCGAGGGCTGCGCGGACTTCGGGCCAGGGGACGTCTTGCGGGGAGCGGTGGCTTTGCGCGGCGAGCGCGGCGGTGACTCCGGCGGCCTGGCCAAGCGAAACGGCCGCGCCGGTGATGCGGTAACTCGAATGCGCGATGAAGTCGCCGCTGATGCAGCGGCCGGCGAGCAGCAGGCCGTCCACGTCCTTGGCGATGAGGGTGCGCAGGGGAATGTCGTAGGGTTGCGAGCGCCGGTGGTTGGCGGGGTCGAAGTCGCCGCCGTGCGCGCGGTTGGTGCTATGCACGTCGATGCCGAAGTTGACGCGACAGACCGCGTCCTCGTGGCGTGCGCCGGTGAGCAACTCGTCTTCCGTGACGGTGTGGAGTCCGTGCACGCGACGGCCCTCGCGCACGCCGATCTGCGCTGGGGTGGAGACGAGGCGCAGGCGGGACCAGACACCGCCGAGGCCGCGCAAGGCGTTGACGAGGCGGTTGACCTCGGCGCGGGCGCGGGTGGTCGCGGCGGTGATGGCGTCGGCGTCGAGCGCGCTCACGCCGTATTCATGGTTGGCCATGAGCGCGTAGAGGTCGTCGCGAATGTGGAATAGCGTGGGTGCGGTGTAGGAGGGTTCGACGCCGGCACGTTTCATTTCGGCGAGCAGGCGTTTTTTCGAGGCGTGCGTGCCGCCGCCGATGAACGCGTCGATCTCGCGCGGGTCGGGTCCGCAGACGAGTGAGACGAGACTCATGGGCTGGCATTCGCCGTCGCCGGGGCGGCCGAGGTCGAAGCCGCAGCCGGCGAGGGCGGAGAGGTCGCCGTCACCGGTGGCGTCGATGAAGGCGTCGGCGGTCCAGGCCTCGCGTCCGCTTTTCGACTCGGTGAGCACGGCCGCGAGCCGGCCGTCGGGGTCGCGAAGAGCGGCGACGACGCGGGTGTGCAGGCGCACGCGGATGCCGGCGGCGGAGACGAGTTCGTCGAGCAGCAGCTTCATCTCCTCGATGTCATAGGCGAAGTCGGCGCGGCCTTCGACGCGGGGGCGGCGGGCACCGCGTTTGTCGAGTTCGGCGACGATCTCGGTCATGAGGCCGGGCTTGTCCCGGGTGTCGATGATCCAGGCGAGTTGGCCGGCGGTCCAGACGCCGCCGAGGCAGCCGTGGGCCTCGATCAACACCGTGCGTGCGCCGGTGCGGGCGGCGGCGAGCGCGGCGGCGACGCCGGCGGGTCCGGCGCCGCAGACGACGACATCGGCGCGGGCCACGACGGGGACGTCGCGGGCGGGTTCGTGGACGGGGGAGGGCGAATCGGCGGAGGGCATGGAGACAGGGTGCATGAGGATTGCGGGGCGGCCAAACCCCGGTTTAGTCTCATCGTAGTATGAATATGCCAGTCAACATGCAGGCGGTGGCGGAGGCGACGGGGGTGCACCGCACCACGGTGTCGCTGGCGTTGCGCGACAGTCCTCGGTTGCCGGCAGAGACGAGGGCGAGGATTTGCCGCGTTGCGACGGGGATGGGTTATCGGCCGGATCCGCTGGTATCGGCGTTGATGACGGCGAGGGCCGGACGCAAGAGACGGGCGTTGCGGGCGGTGATCGCGTGCGTGGGCACGGAGGCGCCGGCAAACGGCGGGCGCGAAGATGATGCCTACGCGCGGATGTCGCGGGGGGCGCGGGAGCGGGCGGGAGAGCAGGGGTATGCGGTGTCGTTCTTTCGGCATCCGGCCGCGACGGGGATGTCGCCGATGCGGTTTACCGGGATGCTGGCGGCGCGCGGTGTGCACGGGCTGTTGATCGCGCCGGGCAACCGAGCGGATGTGCGGCTGGATCTGGATTGGGCGCGTTTCGCCGTGGTGGAGTTGGGTTACAATCTGGCCGAGCCGGCGTTTCACGGTGTGGTGCACGATTATTTTCACGCGATGAAGCTGGCGCTGGCCGAGGCGCGGGCGCGGGGGCGGAGGCGGATCGGGTTTGTGATGCCGGCGGCGCAGGACGCGAAGTCGCATCACCTGTGGCGGGCGGCGTATCTGGACGCGCAGCAGGGTTGGCCGGCGCGCGAGCGGTTGCCGATTCTGGGCGGCGCCAAGGTTACGGAGGAATTGTTGGCGGAATGGATTGGGCGCGCGCGTCCCGACGCGGTGTGTGCGATCGGATCTAGCACGTTGTCGGGCTTGAAGCGCGTGCTGGGGGCGAGGTTTCCCGGCGAGGTAGGTTTCGTGGATCTGGCGTGTCACGACCGCGAGGGCGGCAACGCGGGCATTTATCAGAACTGGGAGCAGATGGGCGCGGCGGCGGCGGACACTCTGGTGGCGATGCTCAATCGCGGGGAGCGCGGCGTGCCGGAGTTTGCCCGGCACACGTTGACCGCCGGCGTGTGGGTGGATGGGGCGACGCTGCCGCCGCGCGCCGTTGGCCGCGTCGAATCCTGAATATCCAAGATCGAACGCCGAATGCAGCCCGCGCCGGACACCACTCCCAAGATTGCTATGGGTGACCGCTTCCAATGCACCTTGGTCGGCGGGCTGGCGCAGGTGCGGACGTTGAGAAGGCGATGATTTTTACAGCAGGTGGATGAGTTGGCTGGCGGTTTTCCCGGGTTCGAGTGTAATGGAGGACTGAATACCGGAGTCGGTGCGGTTGTTTTCGGTGGAGAGGAGGTAGGAGCCGTGGAAGCCGCGGAAGCGGAAGACGCCGTCGGCGTCGGTCACGCCCTCGGCGTGGGTGCGCCACTCGCGGCGGACGAGGTCTTGCAGGGCGAGGTAGGCTGGTTTCGGACGCATGTCGGCAAAGAGCAGGCCGGAG
>JBDRJH010000351.1:0-12820 GCA_043815125.1 Verrucomicrobiota bacterium | reverse complement strand
CCCGACGGTGACGCGCAGGCCGTTCTTGCCGGAGGAGTCATCGCCGCGGGAAAAGATCAACATGACCCGGCTCGCGCCATCGGGAATGGCCGCCGTCGCCACGGGCACCTCCGTCTCTCCCTCCGCGGTCCGGATCGTCCGCGTAAAAACCAACGGTCCTCCCTGGCACTCCATGACCTCCGAACGCATGCGCCACGGGATCTCCGCCACTCGGGATTTGCCGGCCGCGCGGTAGTTGAGACTGAAGTCGTCCTCGGCCGAAAACACGTCCCAGGCCATCGTCGTGAAGAGAACCGGCCCGGACGCGGAACTTGTTTCCTCCGCCCGGCCAACCGTTCCAAGCAACAGGCAAACAAACAGGATGAGCAACGCCTTGGTGGGGATTTTCATAGGTCCTCGGAAGTCAGCCAGCGAAATGAAGTGACGATGAACTTGCGTCCGAACCTCGCGCTTTCCGAGCCCGGCGCCAACGCGGCCGGCGACAGCTCGGCCGCCTCTCCGCCGACATATTCGGGCAGGCGTTGCACAACCGCCTCGCACCAAGCCTCGCCGATGATCTCGCCGGTGGCCGGGTTGCGGGCCTCGCCGTAGGCGCGCACCCTGAAGGTGTCGGAGCGGGCCGACATGGCCGGCGCGAGCGGCGTGAGCAGGTCGTTTTGCAAGAGAAAGCCTGGCGCGCCGGTCGTGCGCAGCTTGCCGCGCGCGGCGTCCGGATTGTCGGCGTTGGCAAACGTGTCGGCCACGCGTTCGACCGTGTTGAGTCCGCCCAGGACGGACAGCCCCATCCCGTTGCCGGAGGCGTCGGGCCCGTCGGTGTTGATCACCGCGTTGATACCCGCCTGCACAAGCCCCGCCTGGTTGAGCGTGTCGGTGGCCGGCCGCGCAAGGTCGCGGTTCATGAACTCCGCAAGGCTGCGGGCAGGCCGCCCGCGGGCCTTGATGCCGCTCACAATGGCCGTCGCGAGACTCCTGAGCTGGCCGGTGTCGAGCCGTCGGTATCCGGTCCATTCATACAGATTCCCCGTTTGCCGGGATGGGTCGGGATCGTGGCCGGCACGCAGGCGCGGGAAGGGCCGCACGTCTTCGTCGGTGCGTGGCCCGGAGCGTGTCGAGTAGCGGTAGTCCGACTCCTGCACGCTGCCGAGAAACGCGGTCCAGGCCTCCACCGAGGTGGAGTTGATGTTGAACGCACCGTCAATCATCAGGCGCGTGGCGGCGAGCTCGTAGCCCTCCGTCCCCTCAAGCGCGGTCACATCGCCCCCGCCAGCCGGATCGTGAAACACCATCCGAGTGTTGGGGAGGCGGGCCGGACGCGTCGACAGCGTGGCGGGCAGCGTCGACAAAAAGAAGCGGTCCCACAGCGCCTCGTTCAACGCATAGCCGTAGTCGGGCGCATCGTGCGGATAGAAGATCGAGGCGAAGCTGTTGCCGAGCGGATAGGCCGGGTGTTTGCCGTCGACGCCCCAGTTGACGTGGCCAAGCCGTCCCAACGAAACGACCTCCTCGCCATCGCGCAGCACGTCAAAAAGGACGACATGCGTGCTGCTGAAGGCGTCACCCTCGACGCCGCCACCCCAGAAGCCATTGTCCCCGTCATAGGGAAACAGCAGGTCGGCACCACGCACCGGATCGAAGGCGAAATGCGCGACGCTGTCCCAGCCGCCGAGCCGCTGCGACATGATCGCCCGGGGGTTATTGTCGACCAGCATGCGCGTTCCCGACGAGTCGCCGATGGTGCCGCCGTCACTGCGCCTGGCCGGATGTCCACCGGGAACCTGGTGGTTCTGCGTGCCGGGCTGGTTGCCCGCCGTGTTGATGTCCGTGGTGGCGTCACGCAGGTGAAAGCGCAGGGCCAGCAGCTCACGGGTGTCGGCGGGGCTGTTCACAAAGCCGCGTGGCTTGGCGACGGTCGCGCCCTTGTAGGACTCGAGTCCCATGCGTGCGTTTTCCAGCTCCACCCAGCGAATGCGTTGCCCCGGCGCGCCTCCCGCCAGCCCGAGGGTGATCTCCGGATGCTGGCTCGCGGTGTAGGTATTGAGCAAGACGCGGACCGTGCTCGTCGACAGCTGGTGCGCCGGATCGACCACGTAACCGGAATCATAATACACGGAGCTGTCGCGAAAACCCGCCGCCATCGGGATCGTGCTGTCCGTGGCCGGGTCGAAGGCCGTGTCGGCGACTGGCGTGTAGACCCGCACCTCGCCCGGCTGAAACGCATCCGCCGCGATCACAAACGTCGTGGTCACCCGCGCGGCGGGCGACGGGAAATTCATCTCCCCGCCCGCTGACGCCGGCGAAAAGGAGAACCTCACCAGCGTCGCGTTGGTCGGCCGGTAGGTGACCTCATAGGAGGCCGCGGACAATGCGACATTGTAGGGATTGCAGAGCACGATGCGCGGCTTGCAGACAAACCGGTAGTTCGCCCCGCTGCCGTCGATGCCGTAGCCGAGCTGCACCATGACCGGGATCGGCAGGAACGCATGATCGCTCGGCGACGTGGCGGGGCTCACCGAGAACGCGGCGTCCTGCGGCGTCAGCACACCGGCCGCGGTCGCACGCCGGGACCAATAGGAACGCACCATCCCCCACTCGGGCGCGGGAGGCTCGCGGTTGGAGGTCCAGACCTGCGTCGGAGCGGTGCGGCCCACCGGCCCGGGTGCGGGCAAGGTGAACACCGGCAACGCGTCGCCGATCTCCGAGGCCGCTACGGAGCCCGAGGCCGGCGAGGCGGCCAAGCCGCGCGTGAGGTCGCGTCGCAAACCTCCGCGCAAGGTGTCCGCCAAGACGCCCCGGCCGACCAAGGTGAGATCGTGATAATAACCGCCGGCCTGCTCCAGCCCATCGCCGCTGGCGAGATCCGACGAAAGCAGCACGAGTTGCCCGTCGGACAAGAGTCGGCCGCGCGCGCTTTCAAGCGTCGCGGAACTCCCGGAGAACGCACCGGCAAACTCCGGCTTCGACAGCAGCGTCAGGTCCGGGCGCGGGGCGGCCTCGCGTCGCCACGCGGACTCCTCGTCCGTGGACGAGGCGTCGCTGTATGGGTCGGTCAGATTGACCTTGGCCTTGATGCCCTCGTCGCCCACCCACCACGCGTAGGAGCCCAGCCGGACGGGATCGGTCGAGGACGCGTCCATGCCAGGGACATCGCGGGCGGCCGCGTTGATCGCGGACTTGGCGAGCTTGATGCGGCCGTCGACGGGATTCGCGGCGTCGGCCTCCAGCGAGCGGCCGAGCGCAGTGCGCAGCAGCCAGACATTGTCGTTGGAATCGGCCGGATCGTCGACCGCAGCGGACGCGGGAGTGATCGCGACACCGTTTTGTTCGTTGCCGCTCACCAGCCAGGCCAGCGGCGCGTTCGAAGACGGAGCGACCGCGTGCGTGGGCGTCGTCAACGCCACCCCGGCCGAATCGCGCGTCACGGCATCCCAGACGCCGGTCCACCGCGGGTTTTCGGTGTTGGCGGTGTCGATGTCAGCCCGGGCAGTCACCGCCTGGTCGGGGCCGGCGTGTTGCTGCAGCTGGCCGACGGCGAGGTTGAGGGCGTAGAGGGCGTTGGATCGCGCCTGGGCCAGTTGCTGGCCATTCGCGGCCACCCGCGTCTCCACCCGCGTTAGGGTCGCCAGCGACACCAGCACCAACACCAAAAACGCGACCAGCGTGATGGTGATCAGCAACGCGAAACCGGAACGCAAGCCAGACGGACGCATGCAGGAGTTCGCACAAACGCGGGGTATGGGAGACTGCGGGGGCACAGGGTAAATCGGAGGCTAAGCCAAGAAGCGCGATTGCCGCGATTCAGGATATTTACTGTTTTGCCAGGCACCAGGTTCATCGCAAACGGGTCTTCGTTTTACGCGTAAACCGTGGGGGCGTTTGCGACCCCGCGGCGAATGGCGGCACTGAATGACCAGACCCCACACATACATGAAACCCACCAAAACATTGCTGTTCGGCTGCCACTTGCTGTTGGCCGCATCCTTGCCGGTGACCGGGCTGATCGCCCAGTCCGCGGTTCCCGTCACCAACCCCTCTTTCGCGGACAATGACAGTGACGGCGTGCCCGACGGCTGGAGCGCCTACCCCGCCTACGACGGCCTGAGTGTCGACCCCGCCGGCGGCGTGCGCCTCAACGATCAAAGCGAAAGCCAGGGCCTCGGTCTGAGACAATGGCTGCCCGCCGCGCCAAACACCCGCTACCGGGCCACCGTCGAGACTCGCGGCACCGGCGGCCTTTTTGTTTACGTGATCTTCACCGACCGCATCCCCGCTCGGGACGGCGATCTTCCCAAGATCAAGCTCTTGGAAAAACGCGAGTGGACCTCCGCCGCCAAGTCCCCGACCTCCGTCGTGGCCGTCGCCCCTGCCGGCGCGCAACACATGCAGCTGTGGATATACAGCCCCAACGGCAACAAGGCCGACGTCACCATCTCCTCCATTCGTCTGGAAAACCTCGGCGTCGTCGAACCCGCGCCGACCGCCGCTCCCGCCGCCGCCACTCCGCGGCCCGCGGGTCCCTCCTCCCCCCCAGCTCCCGTGGCCGGCAACCTCCTGCAAAACCCGACCTTCGCGGACAACGACGGCGACCGCACCCCCGACGCCTGGGAAGCGTTCCCCCCGGCCAAGGGCGACCTGCAGGCGCTCGCCCCCGCTCCCGGCGGCGGTCTGCTCTTCAAGGACGCCGACAAGAACAACGGTCTCGGTCTTGAGCAATGGGTGCAGGTCCAGCCCGGCCTGCGCTACGAAGCCGCCGTGCCCGCCGTCGCCAGCGGTGGCGTGCGCCTATCGCTGACCTTTGTCTCCGAAAAACCCGCCCGCGCCGGCGACATCGGCAAAGTTCAGATCGCCGAAAAATCCGCCTACCTCTCCAGCTCGCAGCCGACCACCGTCGCCGCCACCGCTCCCGCGAGCGCAGCCTGGGTCAAGGTCTGGCTCTATTGCCCCAAGATCGGCCTGGCCGACGTGGTCATCCCGCAGGCATCCCTCACCGCCGCCGTCGACAACACCAGCAAGCCTGCCGGCGTCGAGCACGTCATCGACTTCGAGACCGGCGACTTCTCGCAGGGCCACTCCACCGAAGGCGGCGACGTGAAGGTCATCACCGCCGCCGAGGGACCGGTCCGCGAGGGCAAATACGCCTTCAAGGCAGCGCTCCGCAAGGACAAGCACCGCGCCGAGGTCGTCGGCTACCGCAGCCCGCCCTACGGCATCGCCCGCTATGGCTGGAGCATGTTCGTGCCCAGGGAATTCGACGCGCACACCCATTTCAGCATCATCACGCAGTGGCACGACTGGGGCACCGGCCGCGCCTCGCCGCCCGACGGCGGCCCGCCCACCAGTCTCTCGGTCGGCAAAGGCCGTGTGTCATTGAAACTCAACTACCAGGGTGACGATGGCTGGACCACCAAGGGCCAATACCTGCCCGTTTGCGACATCGAGGAGCTGCGCGGCCAGTGGAGCGACTGGGTGATGGAGGCCAACTGGCAGCCCCCGGGCAAGGGCGGCTGGCTCAAGCTCTACCTCAACGGCAAGGTCGTGGTCGACTACACCGGCACCACCTTCTACGAGGACAAGGACAAGGGCCGCTACTTCAAGTTCGGCAACTACAAGGGCGGCGGCACCTGGAAGGGCGAAGAGGCCGGCGCCGTGCTCTATTTCGACAGCCACCGCATGGCCGTCGGCGAGAACTCGACCTTTCAGATGGTGGACCCCGCGGCCTACTCGCCTCGTCCCGCCAAGTGACCCACCGGATCATCGGCGCATCGCTCCTGCGCCCCTGAGTCTTTGCGACGCACGCCGCGGTCTTCCGCGGCGCGCGTTTTTTTTTGCGGCCCAGGCCTTACGCGTAAACCCCGGCATCCGTTGCCCGGCCCGAGCATGGCCGTGATGGTCGCGCCCGTTTCGTCACCCCCACCCCAATCATGCACACAACCCCGTTAAAGCGTATCCAAGGACTCATCACGTCCATTGCCGGCGCGATCGCCCTCGCCGCCGTTTGCTCCGCCACAACCTATCACGTCAAGCCCGGCGGCAACGACGCCGCCAGCGGCCTCGACGACGCCAACGCCTGGGCCACCATCACCAAGGTCAACGCCACCGCGCTCACCGCTGGCGACCAGGTGCTCTTCAAGGCCGGCGGCGTCTACCGCGACGCCACCCTGATCCCCTCCGGCTCGGGCAACTCCTCCGTGCACGTCCTCTACGGCGCCTACGGCACCGGGGCCAAGCCGGTTCTCACCACCGCAATCGTGCTACCCTCCTCCGGCTGGACCTCCGTCGGGTCGGATGTCTATAGCCTGCCGCTCGCCACCAACACCCGCATGGTCACGGCGGACGACATCTACATGGGGCGCGCCACGTCTGTCGCGGCACTCGCGGACGCACAGTATTTTTGGGACTCCTCCAACGGCACGCTTTACGTCAAAGACACCTCCGGCAGTCCTAACGTGACCGGGAAAATCTACCACGCGGCCCAACGCGACCACGTGATCGTGTCCACCTCCGGACGCGACTACCTCACGTTCCAAGGTCTGCGTCTGGAAAAGTCCAACTACGGCATCGCCATCGTCGAGTCCGGCTCGACCCACCACACCTTTGACGACTGCGAGTTTTTCGCCTCGAGTTCCAACTCGATGCGCGCCGGCTCCGGCATCCATGCCAACAACGCCGACGGCCTGCGCCTGCTCAACAGCCGGCTGAGTCATCACGAGGGCGACGGCATCTACGTGCAGAACAGCGACAACGTCGAGTTCAGCGGCAACGAGATCGACCACCTCTACGACAAGGGTGGCGACGACGGACCCGACGGCATCCAGCTCAATGGCCTGAAGGGCACGCTCAACAACTTCGTCATCACGGGCAACGTCGTGCGGCGCGAGAGCAAGACCACCAACAAGGGCTGCATCATCGTCGAGCGCGGCTCCGGCGGACTCATCGCCGGCAACCGTGTTTACATGGGCAAGTTCGGCATCGCGATCTACACCAGCGACACCGTCGTCGAATACAACTATCTCGAAAACATCGGCTTCAACGACGCGCTGCGCATGTGGGAAAACCGCGGCCAAAGCAACGTCACCCTGCGCTACAACATCGTGAACGGTTGCGACAATTCCGGCCTCAGCATCGGCAACACCAGCCAGGCCGTCACTCCGATGTCGAACATCCGCGTCCACCACAACCTCATCTACAATTCGTATTGGGGCGTGGGCTTCGCGGTGCCCGTGTCCGGCGAGTTCAGGAACAACATCGTCTGGTCCGACGCCCACACCAATCCCCAGCGCCGGCTGAACTTCGATGGTATCCTCTCCGGCGGGACCTTCTTGTGCGACCACAACATCCTGCAGGACAAGGGCACCAATCCGATGGCCAGCTGGATCGGCGTCACCTACCACGATCTCGCGAGCCTGCAGGCCGGATCCGGTTCGCACGCCGATTCGCTCTCGAGCTCGCCCTTGTGGGTCGCGCCCGGCTCCGGCGACTTCCGCCTGCAGTCCGGCTCCCCGGCCATCGACGCCGGGGCCGCGCTCGGCGTCACCATCGACTTCGACGGCAATCCCGCCCCCCAAGGCGCGGCCACCGACATCGGACCGCTCGAATACGGCGACCTGCTCGCGTATGAGAGTTTCAACTACACACCGGGCGCCCTGGCCTCCGCCGGCGGCGGCTTCGGCTGGAGCGACGCATGGACCGCCGGCGGCGGCAGCGGCGTCACCGAAATCATCTCCGGCAGCCACGCCTGGACCGGGCTGCCGACCGCCGGAAACCGCTTCCGCATCTACGACACCGACGGCGCCCACCAACAGATCTCCCGCACCTTGACCAAGACCTTCGGCGCCGCCTCGGAGACCTACTGGATCTCGTTCCTCGTTCAGAAATCCAGCTCCGGTCGCGAGGCTTACCTCGACCTGAACGGCTTTGTCTTCAAGGCCACCAGCGCCAACTGGCAGGTAAAAACACCCTCCACCGCCTACGTGAGCATTCCCGGCACCCATTACTCCGGACTTCATTTCATCGTGGCGCGAGTGGACGCCACCATCTCCGGCGACGTCGTGCGCGTCTGGGCGGACCCGCTAATCGCCTCCGGCGAACCGTCGCTCGGCAGCGAGGCCGTGATTCTCAACGACCCTGGCTTCACGTTCGACACCGTGAAACTTCGCCACGGCCCCTGGGGCAACCACCTCCAATCCAGCGAATGGGACGAACTGCGCTTTGGCAGCTCATTCAACGCGGTGGCCACCGGAGGCGTTCAACCCGTCTCGCTGGACATCGACAACCTCGACACCGCCCATGTCGCGAGCACCGGCACCTGGACACCCTCCACCAGCACCCCCGGCTATCTCGGCTCCAACTACCTGCATGACGGTAACTCGGGCAAAGGCACCAAGACCTTTTCGTTCCTCCCTCCGATTACCTCCGCCGGCAACTACCTCATCTACGCCCGTTGGCCCGCTGGTGCCAACCGCGCGAGCAACGTCCCGGTGGACATCGTTGAAAATGGCGGCTCGGTCTCGACCGTGACCGTGAACCAACAGCTCAATAACAACGCCTGGGTCCTCCTCGGCACGTTTCCGCTCTCCCCCGCCAATGCCGAAGTGCGAATCCGCACCGCCGGCACCAACGACTACGTGATCGCCGACGGCGTGCGGGTGGTCGCTGAATAAGCCTCTTGGAGAAAACCCGCGTTGATCGTTTCCCGTGGGGGCGCGGCTTGACCGCGCCCCCTTCGGATTACGCGTAAACCCCACCCGGCTTTGCCCTCACCCACCCGGTTTCAACAATGAAATCCTGCCGCCCTCCCCAGACTCGCCGCTCGGCTTGACCCTGCCCCCGTTTTTACCGTCCCCTTGCACCATGCCCCGACTGCCCCTCCTGCTTGCCCTGGGTGCGCTCGCCCTCCAACCGGCGCACGCCTCCGCCCCCGCCGCCGATCCCTGGCAAGACGCCCTCACCTTCGACTACAACGCCGCCGCCGAACGCTTCGCCGAACTCCATGACGCCAAGCCCGACGACACCCGCGTCGCCATCGCCTACGCGTCCGCCCTGCTCGTCAGGCAACCGCGCACCGAGTCCAACATCCGCGACGCCCACGACCTCCTCCTCAACGCAGCCCGCACCTCCTCCCCGCACACCTCGCTGGCGATCTACCTGCTCGCCCGCATCGAACTCGATCACCTGACCCCCGCCCAACCCGACACGGCCCGCGCGCGCCTGGAACAACTCCGCCGCGACCACCCCGCCCACCCCCTCGCCGACCAGGCCGCCGTCGAACTGGCCTACCTCGCCGCCTACCCCGAGGACGCCTCGCCCGACGCCATTGCCAAGGTCGAAGCCCTGCTGCCGACGGTCACCGCACCCGGCGCCCGGCGCGACCTGCACGCCCTGCTCGCCCATCTGCAACTCCGCCGCGCCCGCGCCCCCGCCGCCGCCCTGCCCCACCTCGTCGCCGCCCGTGAGATCGGCTACGAACTCCCCCTGCGCAACGCCGACGCCGACCTCGGTATCGCCAACATCGCCCGCGACACCGGCGACACCGCGCTCGCCCACCGGCACTACGCCGCCTTCATCGCGGCCGCCCCGCGCGACACCCGCGCCAGCACCGTCCGCCGCCTGCTCGCCGAACTCCCGTCCGCCCCATGAACAACCTGCGCAACCTCGCCGCCGCCGTCATGCTCACCGCCGTCTTCGGCTGGTCCGCCTGGCACGTCCTCTCCCCGCGCGCCGACACCCCGACCGACGACCGCGTCGTCATCCGCGTCGGCCACTGGCTGCTGCACGCCGGCATGCGCGAGGCCTTCGACGCGGCCATCGCCGACTACGAACGGCTGCACCCCGACGTATCCGTTGAACAAATACCCGTGCCCATCCGCACCTGGCCCTCGTGGATGCGCACCCAGCTCATCGGCGGCACCGCGCCCGACATCACCGGCCTGCTGACCGCCAACGAGGAGCTCACCTCGCGCCACTTCATCCCCCTCAACGAACACATCGGCGAGCCCAACCCCTACAACGCCGGCACGCCCCTCGAAGGCGTGCCGTGGATCGACACCTTCGTCGACGGCATGGCCGCCATGCGCAACCTCACCCCCACCTCCGGCGACATCCACGCCGTCAACCTCCAGGTCAACACCCTGCGCCTCTTCTACAACCGCCGCCTGCTCGCCGAGGTCACCGGCACCGACGAGCCACCCGCCGACTACGCCGCCCTGCGCCGCCTCGAGGAACAGGTCGCCCGGCACAACCAAAAAACCGGCCGCCACCTCGTGCCCATCGCCAGCTGCGGCCCCTACGCGCAGTATCTGTTCGAGCGCCTGCTCCCCTCGCAAACCCAGCAGCTCGCCGTCAGCCTCAGCCCGGCCGACACCTTCAACGTGCAACCCGCCGAGCTCGCCCGCCTCGTGCTCGAAGGCGACTTGTCCTACGCCAGGACGCCCCAGCTGCGCTCCAGCCTCAACCTCCTGCGCGACGTCACCAGCCTCATGAGCCCCGGCTACAACTCGCGCCAGCGCGACGACGCCCTCTTCGACTTCCTGCAACAACGCGCCGTCATGATCTGCGCCGGCAGCTGGGACTACGCCGTGTTCGAACGCGACGGCGACTTCTCCGTCGGCATCATGCCCGTCGTGCTGCCCGCGGCCGACGACCCCGAGTATGGTCGCTTCGTGCTCGGCCTGCCCTCCGAGGCCAACGGCAGTCCCGAGGCCACGCTCGGCATCGTGCGCACCAGCAAGCACCCCGACATCGCCCTCGACTTCCTGCGCTTCCTCACCAGCCGCGGCATCGCCCAACAATTCTCCGACACCAGCCTGCGCATGTCCTCCGTCGCCACCGTCGCCCCGCCCGGGCGCGCCGCCGGCCTCGCCCCGCGGCTCGAAGGCGAGGTCGCCGGCTTCATGCCCGACTTCAACTACTTCGGCGGCGGCAACGCCAACCTCGTCTTCAAGCGCAACCTCCACCTGCTCACCAGCCGCGACGGCGGGACCGAGGTCTTTGCGCAAAAACTCGACGCCGAGCTCCCCGACGCCCTGCGCCGCGACATGCAAATCCACACCGACCGCGTCCGACGCGACATCCGGCGCCTCGACGCCCACCTCGGCCTCCTGCTCACCCGCGAGACCGCCGACGGCGAGACCCCCTGGGAACCCATCTTCGAGACCCGCCACGCCCGCCAGGTCGAACACCACACCTACCGGCCCTGAGCCGGCATGCAGCAGGATCACCTGTAGGGGCCTCGCTCGCGAGGCCCGTTGGACGAGAGAGCTCGACAGACGAGCGCATCATCCCCCGGCGTGCGCGGAACGGGCTTCGCAAGCGAAGCCCTTCGATCCCCGCGTTCAATCCCGGGTTCGATTCCCTATATTCCGCGGCGGACCGAGGCCGGCGCAGACAATACCCCCCTCCACCCCGCCCGTCTTTCCACTCGCCATCGGCGCGGATAGGCGTGGCAATCCCCGCCATGCCGTTTTCCAAACTCGGTCTCTACTCCAGTCTCGTCCGCGGCGCCCAGGCGCTCGGCTACACCGACCCCACGCCCATCCAGACGCAGGCCATCCCCGCCGTGCTCTCCGGCCAGGACCTGATCGCCTCCGCCCAGACCGGCACCGGCAAGACCGCCGCGTTCGTCCTCCCCATTCTCAACCGCCTCGGCCCCCACCGCGCCACCGGCCCGCGCGTGCTCATCCTCGAGCCCACCCGCGAACTCGCCGCCCAGGTCGTCGACGCCATCGCCAAGCTCGGCCAGTTCACCGATGCCAAGACCGTCGTCCTGCACGGCGGCGTCAACCTCGGCCCCCAGCGCAACGCCCTCCGCGACGGCCCCGACATCGTCGTCGGCACCACCGGCCGCGTGCGCGAGTTTTTGGACAACAAGGCCCTTCGCCTCAACACCATCGAGGTCGTCGTGCTCGACGAGGTCGACCGCATGCTCGACATGGGCTTCATCGACGACGTCAAGGCCATCGTGCGCGACTGTCCGCCCGCGCGCCAGACCCTGCTCTTCTCCGCCACCCTGCCCCCGCGCCTTGAGGAAGTCGCCAAGTTCGCGCTCAACAACCCGCAGCGCATCGAGATCGCCGCCGCCAAGCCCGTCACCGAGACCGTCAACCACGCCATCCACCCGGTGCACGAGTCACAGAAGATCGACCTGCTCATGGCCCTGCTCAAACGCGACGAGTTCAAGAGCGTCATCGTCTTCGCCCGCACCCGCAAAGGCGCCGACCGCATCGCCCACCTGCTGCGCGTCGAGAACCACCCCGTCGCCGTCATTCACTCCGAGAAAAACCAGACCCTGCGCACCGCCGCGCTCGAGGGTTTCCGCTCCGGCAAGCACGGCATCCTCGTCGCCACCGACGTCGCCGCCCGCGGCCTCGACGTCGCCGGCGTGTCGCACGTCATCAACTTCGACGTGCCCCAGCACGCCGAGGACTACGTGCACCGCATCGGCCGCACCGGCCGCGCCCAGGCCACCGGCGACGCCCTCATGCTCGCCACCCCGCAGGAGGCCAACCTCGTTGTCGCCATCGAAAAACTCATCGGCCAAAAAATCCCGCTGCTCACGCTCGAAGGCTTCGACTACGAAGGCGGCCAGCCCCCGCGCGTCGACCCCGCCAACCCCCTGGCCAACGCCCCCAAAGGCTCCGGCCACAAACAAAGCCTCGGCAAAGGCGGACGCCAGAAAGGCGACCCCGGCAACAACCAGGACCGCAAAGCCAGCGGCAAGGCCCACGGCGGCGGCAACCCCAACTGGCACTCCAAAGGCAAACCCGGCGCCCACTGGCGCGACCGCAAGGGCCGTTGACCAAGAACCTACGAAACCTTCAGCCACCCC